>NZ_CP073105.1:4357422-4668666 GCF_018138085.1 Stutzerimonas stutzeri | reverse complement strand
CCTGCAGCACGTACGCTTCGTCGAAGTGAGCGACCCGCAACTGCGCGCGCAGATTCGCGAGGTGGGCTGGAATCAGGCGCAGATGACCGATGCCTCGATGCTGGTCGTGGTCTGCGCCCAGGTCGATAGCTGGGAGAAGAATGTCCGCCGCGTCTGGGAGGGTGCGCCGCCCGAGGTGCAGGACTACATGGCTGGCGCCATCGACACCTACTACCGTGGCAAGCCGCAGGTTCAGCGCGACGAAACCATGCGCAGTTGCGGCCTGATGGCTCAGACCCTGATGCTTGCCGCCCGTGGTAAGGGCCTGGACTCCTGCCCCATGGACGGCTTCGATTTCGACGCCGTGGCCAAGCTGATCAACCTGCCGGACAATCACGTCATCGCGATGATGGTTGCGGTCGGCAAGCGCGCCGCCGAGCCCAAGCCGCGTATCGGCAAGTTGCCGTTCGATGAAGTGATCATCCGCGACCGTTTCTGAGCAATCTGAAGGGGCGCACGGAGCGTCCTTTTCTTCGCGCCGCCGCGGCCCGTTCCGCGGCGGCGCGCTTCCATTCCCCGACCCGCCAGCGCGTCGGGGTGATGTCGCTTTTCACATCCACCGTGACGTCAGCGCTGTCTGTGTGGTGGATCGGTGAAGCGTGATCCACCCTACGCGTCCCGCGCCTTGCTGCCTTCCGGGCTGTAGGGTGGATGACGCTTTTCACATCCACCGTGACGCCAGTGCTGTGTGTCTGGTTGGATCGGTGAAGCGTGATCCACCCTACGCATCCCGCACCTTGCTACCCTCCGAACTCCAGTCAAAGGAGTGACCTCGCATGATCGAACAGACCCTCGCCCAGACATTCGGCTACGACGGCTTCCGTCCCGGCCAGGAGCAAGCCATTCGCGCCGTGGTGGCCGGGCGCTCGGCGGCGGCGATCTTTCCCACCGGTTCCGGAAAGTCGCTGTGCTATCAGTTACCGGCACTGCTGCTGCCGCACCTGACGTTGGTGGTTTCGCCGCTCCTGGCGCTGATGCAGGATCAGCTGGCCTTCCTGCACCGGCACGGCATCGCCGCGGCCAGCATCGATTCGGCGCAGAGCCGCGAGCAGGCGAGCGAGACCATGGCCCGCGCCAAGTCGGGTGAGCTGAAGATTCTGATGATCTCGGTGGAGCGGCTGAAGAACGAGCGCTTCCGCCACTTCATAAGCCAGGTGCCGATCTCGCTGCTGGTGGTGGACGAGGCGCACTGCATTTCCGAATGGGGCCACAACTTTCGCCCGGATTACCTCAAGCTTCCCGACTATCAGCGTCAGTTCAACATTCCACAAACGCTGCTGCTGACTGCCACGGCGACGCCGCCGGTGATCGCCGACATGCAAGCCAAGTTCGCCATTACAGCGCAGGACGTGGTGACCACCGGTTTCTATCGGCCGAACCTCAACCTGCTGGTGGAGCCGGTCAGCGGCTTCGGCAAGCAGCGGCGGCTGGTGGAATGGCTGGCAGACAAGGCCGGCCAGCCGACCATCGTCTACGTCACCCAGCAAAAGACCGCCGAGCAGGTCGCCGAACACCTGGGTCAGCGCGGTTTTCCCGCCAGCGCCTACCACGCCGGTATGGGCCACGAGCTGCGCGAGTCGATCCAGCGTCGCTTCATGGGCGGTGAGCTCAACTGCATCGTCGCCACGATCGCCTTCGGCATGGGCATCGACAAGTCGGACATCCGCAACGTGGTGCATTACGACCTGCCCAAATCGATCGAGAACTACAGCCAGGAAATCGGCCGTGCCGGGCGTGACGGGCAGCCGTCCGACTGTCTGGTGCTGGCCAACCGCGACAGCCTCAGCGTGCTGCAGAACTTCGTCTATGGCGACACGCCGGAACGCGAGGGTATCCGTTGCGTGCTCGAGGAATTGCGCCAGGCAGGCGCGGGCGGGCAATGGGAGCTGATGCTCAACCAGCTGTCCGACCAGAGCAATATCCGCCAGCTGCCGCTGAAGACCTTGCTGGTGCAGCTCGAGCTCAAGGGCATCATCGCCCCGCGTTTCGCCTATTTCGCCGAGTATCGCTTCAAATACCTGCTCGAGCCCGATGCGCTGGTGGCGAAATTCGAGGGCGAGCGGCGGCAGTTCGTCGAGGCCATCGTGCACACCTCGGCGCGGGCCCGGACGTGGTGCACTCTGGATTTCGATGCGCTCTATCAGCAGCACGGCGCCGACCGCGCGCGCGTGGTCAAGGCGCTGGAGTACTTCCAGGAGAAAGGCTGGATCGAGCTGGAAAGCAAGCAGATGACCGAGGTCTATGCACTACTCGATGCGAGCTTCGATGCCGAGGCGCTGAGTGGCGAGCTGCACGATTATTTCAAGCAGCACGAAGCCAGCGAAATCACCCGCATCGACAACATGCTGGCACTGTTCGAGTCCGCCGAGTGCCTGAGCCAGCGGCTGGCGGAGTACTTCGGCGATCGCCAGGCACCCCAGCGTTGCGGGCATTGCTCGGTCTGCCGCGGGCAGGTCGCACAACTCCCGGCACCGCCAGCGTTGGCGCCGCTTGCGGAGATAGATCTGGACGCCCGCTGCGCCGATTTCGACCAGCGCTACCGGCAGCTCAAGGGGCATGCGCCCAGCGTCGAATGCCGGACGCGTTTCCTCTGCGGCATCAGCGTGCCGCTGTTCACCAAGCTCAAGGCCCGCCAGCTCCCGGGATTCGCCTCGCTGGAGGCATACCCCTATGCCGAGGTACGCGCGCGGCTGGCAGGCTAGCGCGCCGTCAGGCCGATCAGCCGGTCGGCGACGCCCTTGGTCTGGCGTGAAGTGCCCGCGGTGAGGTTGCTGGAATTCTCCAGCGCATCGAGCAGTCCGGTGAGCGAGCCGATGCCGGCCGACTGGGTCTCGATGTGCTGCGCCACCGCGCGGATCTCACTGGCCAGCCGGTCGATGTCGGTACCGATCTCCTCGGCATTCTTGCCGGTGATCTCGGCCAGCTTGCGCACCTCGTCGGCGACCACTGCAAAGCCGCGACCTTGTTCGCCGGCGCGTGCGGCCTCGATGGCCGCGTTCAACGCCAGCAGGTTGGTCTGCCCGGCGATCTGCTGAATGGTCTGCACCACCGACTGGATACGCTGGCTGGACTGCGCCAGGTCGCGGGCGCTGCCAACCACTTCGTCGGCCTGATGAACCATCTGCTTGACCGATGAGCCGGCTTGCTCGATCACCGTGCCCTGCTGGTTGATGTTCAAGGTCAGGTCATCCATCGAGCCGTGCAGCTCGTTGGCGCATTGGCTCAGCTGTTCGGACATGGACCGGCGCTCATGATCGGCCTGGGACAGCACCTGCCCAAGGTCGGCCAGTCCGCGGAACACCGGGCGGATGTGCTCGTCCAGACCATTGACGTCCACCGCGCTGCTGTAGTCCTGGCGCTTGAACTGCTCGATCTGCTTGACCACCACCTGGCTGAGGCCGGTGAGCTTCTTGATCTGCCGGCGCAGGAAGAAGGCCTTGAACTCGCCGTGGTAGGCGATGAAGTTGTCGGTGTAGTCGTCGTGGAATTCTTCTTTGCCGCTGGTTCGGAAGAAGAACACCGCGGTCAGCGTCTGGTTGAGGTTGAGGCCGAGAATTTCACCGAAGGTGGAATATCCGGCGACCGGCACGTCGTCGAACACCGGGTCCATGCCGCCAAGTGCCTGCTCATTGTTCAGGCGGCGCAGGATGCAGTCGTTGAGGATGCCTACCAGGGGCTTGCCGGGCTTGTTGCGCATGAATCTCTGATAGTCGCGGCGGGTGGCCTCGGCCAGCGGGGTGCGCTTGACCATGATCAGCTCCTCGCCGGGCGCCACGTCGCAGAACAGGTGCACGCGCTCGTTGGCGAAGTCGATCTGCGAGATCGAGCGGACGAACACCTCCTCGCCGACGCGGATGGCGAAGGAATAGTCGGCGAGTCGTTGCTCCAGCTCCCTCGGGGCGCACTTGAGCGCCTCGCACAGCGCCTGAACCATGGTGCGGATGTTGCCACGGGAATCGACCACCTGGCTGATGTAGCGGTCTTCCAGCGAGGCGCTGAGCACGCTCAGGCTGAGCGCGGTGGGCTCGAAGTTCTGGCTCTTGAACACGCCGAAGCGCACATCGCGGGCGCACTTGAGGAAGACAATCAGCGCGTGGTTCTGGTAGCTGCGCTTGCCGTCGTGCAACTGGGTCTTCTGGAAGTCCAACTTGCCGCCGGCTGAACCGCCGACGAACAGGCAGGGAAAACGCCCGGATTCGTACAGGGCTTCCATGAAGAAGGACTCCGACGCCGAGAGGCCATCGAAGAAGATATTCGCCAGAGTGTCGCGGTAGTCGATCTTCATCGACACCTGCAGGCGCTTGATCGAGGCGCTGAGCTTGGCGATCCGCTGCGCCATGCTCATGCGCTGGGCGCCGTTGCGGATGTCCTCGCACTCCAGCGGCACCTGCACGATTTCCGCTGCGGCAATCACGCTGGCGTCGAACAGTTGCAGCACCGCGCGATCCCACTGCGCGCCGGTCGCGCAGTAGAGCCGCTGGTTCTCGCTGGAGAGCTCGCCGGAGGTGGTGCACAGGCTGATGACCGCCCGTGGGAAGCGTTGCGAGACCTGCCGCGCCACCTCGTCCAGATTGACATGTGGAGAGACGAAGCCGGCGATATAGGTCGGATCGAACTTCAGGTCGGCAAGCTTTTGCGCGAGTTGCTGCGCCGTGCTGAGCAGGCTCAGGGTGCCGTCGGTGTGTCTGTTGCCTGGCTTGAAACGGGATAAGGAAAGCATGGGCAGTACTCGCGTGAAGGGGTGAAGCGCAAACCCCGCGCGCTCGTTGTATGGCGAGCAATCGCGTGCAGGGCTACTTCGTTTTCGGCAACGCCAGGCTCGATCTGGATACCGTTGGGCGCCGAGGCCGTCGTTCACGTTATCGGCCGCCCCGCGGGCGTTCGCCATGCAACCTTGGTATCCGTACCAAAGTCGTAGGCGTCGACAGCAGCCGGCAGACCGCCGCGGATGTGCCCATTCGACGACCGGCCTCGCGTGACGAGACGACCGGCCGATAACCGAGACAGTCCCCTCTTGGAGCGACGTCATGTCTCGCTTTCTCACCGATCTCGGATTCCGCTGGAAAATCACCCTGCCCATCGGCGCGCTGGCCCTGCTGCTGGTGCTGATGGGCCTGTTCGGCATGCGCGGCATCGATCATGTCGTCGACTCCAGCAAGGTCCTGGCCACACGGCATCTGCCGGCCATCAGCCTGTTGCTCAATGCCGACCGCGACCTTTACCAGGCCTTCGTCGCCGAGCGCAGCCTGCTCGACAGCGATGCGGGTGACCATACCCAGGCGCTCAAGGCCAGCCATGCGGACAACCTCAAGCAGGCCTATGACCGCGTGCAGAAGTACGCCGCCATGCAGCCGGGGCCAGAGGCCATGGCGCTGGTCGAGCGGTTCAATCGCGGGTTCGCTGAGTGGTCGGACGTTTCGCAGCGGGTGATCGACCAGATCGATCTCGATCCCCAGGCTGCCAGTGCGCTGAGCTTTGGCGACAGCGAGGCACGCTTCGACAGTATGCGCGACGCCATCGATCAGCTCGGCAACCTGGAAGACGAGGCCGCCAATGTCGTTGGCGCGGCGGCGATCGCCGAGGGTGGCAGCACCCAGACGCAGCAGAGCACCCTGTTGGTGATCGGCCTGCTCGGTTGCATGCTGCTGGTGCTCGGTCTGCCGCTGGTGGTGCTCAAGCCGCTGCGCCGGCTGCTCGAACGCGTCCAGCAGATCGCCGAGGGCGACGGTGACTTGCGTACGCGGCTCGAGGTGCGCTCTGCCGATGAACTGGGCCAGCTGGGTAAGGCTTTCAATCGCTTTCTCGACAAGCTGCAGCCGCTGATTGCCGAGGTCGGGCAGGTGACCGGCAAGGTCGATGCGGCGGCGCAGGGCATGGCCGGCATGGCTGCGACCAACGATCGCCTGATCAGCAGCGAGCATGCCGCCGTCGACCAGGTCAGTACCGCCGCCACCGAAATGAGCGCCGCTGTGCATGAGGTCGCGCAGAACGCCCAGAGCGCCTCGGATGCGGCGCGCGATGCCGAGAGCCAGTCGCGCAAGGGTGCGGCGGTGGTCGGCAGCACCATCGAGTCGATCCGCCAGCTGGCGCAGGAAGTGGAAAGCACCTCGCAAACAATCGAAGCGCTGGCCGACGAGACCGCCAGCATCGGGGCGGTCCTGGAAGTGATCCGCGGCATCGCCGAACAGACCAACCTGCTGGCGCTCAACGCCGCCATCGAAGCGGCACGGGCCGGCGAGCAGGGACGCGGATTCGCCGTCGTGGCCGATGAAGTCCGCGCCCTGGCGGCGCGGACCCAGGAATCGACCAAGGACATCCAGTTGCGTATCGAACGCTTGCAGAGTGGCGTGGCCAAGGCGGTGCAGGCGATGCATACCGGCAGCGACAAGGCCCGCGACAGCGTCGAGCGTGCTGCTGGCGTCGATCAGGTGCTGGCCGATACCACCGCGTCGGTGCAGCGCATCAGTGACATGGCCGCGCAGATCGCCACGGCCTGCGAGGAGCAAAGCAGCGTGACCGAGGAGATCGCGCGCAACATCACCGATATCCGCGAGCTATCCAACGAGGCTGCGTCGAATTCGGCCGAGAGCATGCAGGCGAGCCAGCAGCTCTCGGCACTGTCACAAAGTCTGGCCACGCTGGTGGGCCGCTTTCGCGTCTGACTTGCCGAGCGCTCAGGTGACGGCGACGCGCCCTCCCTCACTCAGCCCCAGAGCAGCTTGCCCAGGCCGGTATCGCTGGGCAGCAGCAACAGGCTGAGCAGGAACACCAGCAGCAAACCCAGGCCATAGGCGAGGCTGATCAGCCGCTGTCTTCGGCGACGCTGCGATGTTGCTGCGGGGGGCAGGTGATGCTGAGGGCGATGGGTCATGCTGGGTCGATAGGTTGCGTGTCGCAGCTGCGGGGTGGTCTCGACGGAATGGGGCCGATGACGGTGCGCAGTAAAACCGAATTAGAGGCATATTGCCACTACTGCGATACCGGCCCGACGACAGGGCGAAGGCTTCGCTGAAACAATCGGAAAAGCTCTGCCGCGCCCTCTGGCCTGCGGATCGCCCGGCCTCGACCATACTCAACGTCGAATGCTGATCGATCCGGAGACTCGCCCATGCAAACGCGCCGCCAGCTGCTCCATCGTTCCGTCCTGGTCGCCACTGTCGCTGCGCTCAGTGCGCTCTGGCCATCGCTGACGAGGGCTGACGAGCCGTTGCGGATGCGCGAGGCACTGGCGTCCGGGGAGCTGCGTCCGGTGATCGGCCTGGATACCTCGCGTATCCATGATGTACGCCTGGAAACCCCCGAGAGGGTCGCCTTGCTTGAGTCGGCCGCGTGAACTGAAGGAGCAGGGCGCGTCCGCTATATCGGCGTGACGCACTGGTGGCACAATGACGTCACTCTCACCTCGACAGGACGTCCCATGCGCGCCGCCAAACTGTTGTTGCCCCTCACCCTGCTGGCAGTCACCGGTTGCAGTATCAAGCAGACCGTCACCCCCGCCGCGCTCTCGACGGGGCTGGTCCCCGAAATCTGTACCATCCCGGCTCCTGGCCTGCGTGCGGGCTTCAGCACCACCTACCAGCAGCTGCTTCGCGACAAGGGCTTCAGGACGCGGCAGCTGGCGCCGGGCAGCGACCCGGGGCGCTGCCCGCTCAGTACGACATTCACCGGAACCTGGCGCTGGGATCTGTTGCTGTACATGAACTATGCCGATATCCGTGTTTTTGAGAACGGCCGCCAGGTGGGCCAGGCCGAATATGACGCCCGCTGGGGCGGCGGACGCCCGGACAAATTCATCAACGCCGAAAGCAAGATCGCCGAGCTGACGCAGCAACTGTTCCCCACGGGCGCTGCAGGCCTCGGCGTGGCTGCTCCCGTTGCGATCACGCATGCACCCATGAGCAAGGCCGCCTACCGGCAGGATCAACTCCGGCGCCTGCTGGACGAACAGCTCTCCTACGAGGAGTACCAGCGTCGCTACCGGGAGGTAATGGCCGACTAGCTCCAAATCCGGGAAAGGACGCGCTGCTACGAGGCGGGCGTATTTGCGCAGCTTCCCTGACCTGCGTCAGACGGGCCGCTGGCGGGGGTGGGCGACAATCCTTGTTAAACGAAGCCGCTGAACCTCGACGGTGTCGGCGCCTCGAAGCTTAATAGGTACGTCATCAACCAGGAGTAGTCGTATGCATGTTCAAGTCAACAGCCATCAAATCCCCGGCAGTGTGGAACTGCACGAATGGGTCGGTTCGACCGTAGAGGAGCGGCTGGAGCGCTTCGACGATTTCCTCACCCGTATCGAAGTCCATGTCAGCGACGAGAATGCCCAGAAGGCCGGTGCCGACGACAAGCGCTGCCAGATCGAGGCTCGCCCGAAGGGCCATCAAGCCCTATCGGTGACGCACAAGGCCGAGTCGCTGCAACTGGCTGTCGACGGTGCCGCCGAAAAGATGCGTCATGCGCTGGAGCATCTGATGGGCAAGCTGGATACCAAGGTGATGTCCGGCGGCGAGCTCAATGACCCGCTGCTCGACGAACAACCACAGGCGGTCAAGGACGCCATGCTCGAAGAAGACTTCCTGGAAAAGCAGGACGAACTCGACAAGTGATGCCCCGGCCCCGGCGTGCTGCCGGGCCTTTGCCAGCGTAATCGCGGCGCAAAGCGGGCAACCCTTCGCAATGCCTGGAACGCGCCGCTGCCGGTGCGTTCCAAACAGCCTCTTCGTTCTCGGTGCCTCTCATGCAAATCATCCTGGTGCGTCATGGGCGGCCTGATCACCGCGCCCGCTCGTGGAGTACGCCGGCTGGCATGAAGGACTGGGTAGAGCGCTACAACGCCGCCAGTGTCGTGGTCGCCGAGCGACCCGAAGCGCTATGCCGGCTCGCCAACTCGGCTGGCGCGGTGGTTTGCAGTTCCTTGATGCGTTGCGTGGAGTCGCGCAGCGGACTCGGTTGCGATTGCCGTGCCGAACCTGATCCGCTGTTTGCCGAAGCGCACCTGCCTTATCCAGACTGGTCGTTCCCCCTGATGCCCTCGCGCTTCTGGCGTATCACCTTTCGTACGGCGTGGTTTTTCGGATTTGCGCGACACACCGAGCCGGTGAGCGAATCGAGGCGCCGGGCCCGCGCGGCTGCGGACAAGCTCATCGAACTGGCGCATGCCCACGACTGCGTGCTGCTCATGGGACACAAGGTCATGAACGCACTGATCGCCCGGGAATTACGTCGGCGCGGCTGGCATGGGCCGGTTATGCCGTTGTTGTCCGGCTACTGGCACCCGAGCCGCTACTCCAGGCGATCCTGATCGCACCAACGGTGCCCGACGCGGCGCCTTCCATTCCGATAGCGGCTTCAGCGCGCTTTGGCTGCGCTAATACACTTCGGTTTGCAAGCTGAAACGTTTCAGCTAACGTACTGAAACGTTTCCACAACAATAAAAGGTGATCTCATGACTCGTTTGCGACTTCTGTGTGGCCTGGGCATCTGCCTGGCCAATCCCGCTCTGGCCTGGGAGCAGGTGCTGATCGATGCCGATACCCCCGCGCGCAACTGGCAGGTTACCAGCGACGAGCTCGGCATCAAGACGGCGAAGCCCTTTTCGGTCAGCATGCGCAGCCTGCACGGCGGGCGCGAGGAAGGTGTCAGCCTGATCGTGATCGACAACGGCACGATGAAGATGACGGTTGTCCCCAACCGCGGCATGAACGTGCTCGAGGCGGTGGCCGGAGACGTGCGCCTGGGCTGGGGCTCGCCGGTGGACGAGGTGGTCAACCCCGCGTTCATCGAACTCAACGCACGAGGCGGCCTGGGCTGGCTGGAGGGCTTCAACGAACTGGTCACCCGCTGCGGCTACGAGTGGGTCGGCCATCCCGGCGAAGACAACGGCGAGCTGCTCACCCTGCACGGTCGCGCGGCGAACATTCCGGCGTCTCGGGTAGTGCTGGAGATCGACGAAAAGCCGCCTTACGCGATTCGGCTGCGCGGCGAGCTGCAGGAAAAGGCCTTCAAGAAGGTCGACTTCGCGATCATGACCGAACTGAGCACCGAACCCGGCCGCAGCGGTTTCTCGCTGCACGACACCCTGACCAATCAGGGCGACTACGCCAAGGAATACCAGGCGCTGTACCACAGCAACTTCGGCATGCCGTTGCTGGAGCAGGGCGCCCGCTTCGTCGCGCCGGTCAAGCAGGTCTCGCCGTTCAATGCCAAGGCCGGCAAGGAGCTCGGTGACTGGCAAACCTATCGTGGCCCGACGCCTGACTACGATGAAACCGTCTACAACGTCGTGCCCTACGCCGATGCCCAGGGCGAAACGCTGGCGATGCTGCACGACCGCGATGCCGAGCTGGGCGTCACTGTCGGTTTCAACACGCGTGAGCTACCGGTGTTCTCGCTGTGGAAGAACACCGATACCGAAAAGCAGGGCTATGTCACCGGACTGGAACCCGGTACCAGCTATTCCTACAACCGCGCCTACCAGCGCCCGCTCGGGTTGGTACCGACTATCGAACCCGGCGAGCAGAAGCATTTTCATGTGCGCTACGAGCTGCTGGCGAGCAAGGCGGCCGTTGCGGACGCCCGCAAGCGCATCGAGACGATCCAGGCCGGTCGCCAGAGCGAGGTCAGGCAGGAGCCGTTGGTGGACCTGGACAAGAACTAATACGCACTCAGTGCAAGGTTATTGACGGAAAAGCGGGGAGCGCCTCGTCTGCTGCGTTAGGAATGGTGGTCACGGGTCGCCAAGCATATCCGACTGAGCCGATGCGCCGCTCTGTTCCGGGTCTTCTGGTCTGCCGTGCTCGGTTTGCCCGCGGACGCTCAAGCGGAGTCCATGTTCTATCGCCCAAACACGGCTCACTCAGCTATAGCCAAAGGCTTACAAAAAGCTGCGCCGATCGCCGCTTCAGCTCAGGGCCGGAAGTACTTAATCTACACCCACTCTGAAGCGCAGGACGCGCTCAGGATCAGGATGATCGACCATCGCCAGGACGGCACTCGAACGGATTCGGTACGGTCAGAAAAAACCCGCTTCGGCGGGTTTTTGCTTTTTCAGGTTCAGCCCATTGATAGCGAGGCTCCGCTGAAAAGCTCGCGGTCAAGACCGCTCCTACAGAGAGTTGTGTTTGCAGGTGAGGCCATGCGCATAGCGCGCGGCTCTTGTGGGAGCGGTCTTGACCGCGAATGGGTCGACTGCTTCGGGAGTGCACAGGTCTGAAGAAGCGAGCAAGGCGATCATCACAGGCGTCTGGTTTGATTTAGACGATCTGTCGCTTTTTGCGGACGCTATGCATCCGAAACGTAATCTGCCCTTGGCAACATGGCTTCACCGGCGAGCACACCGCTTGCCGCCCCTAGCCATCGACTACCGAGGAAACAGATCATGAGCGCATCGACTTCTACCCAAACGGCAGCCAACGCTTTGTCCGGCAGCTACGTCACCACTCGCGATGGCGTCAGCCTCTACTACAAGGACTGGGGCCCGCGTGACGGCCAGGTGGTTACCTTCAGCCACGGCTGGCCGCTGAATTCGGACAGCTGGGAGTCGCAGATGATGTTCCTGGCGTCGAAGGGATATCGGGTCGTTGCCCATGACCGCCGCGGCCATGGCCGTTCCAGCCAGCCGTGGGATGGCAACGACATGGACCATTACGCCGACGATCTCGCGGCGGTCCTCGAGGCACTGGACCTGAAGGACGCCACCCTGGTTGGCTTCTCCACCGGCGGCGGTGAGGTGGCGCGTTACATCGGTCGCCACGGCACGGGGCGTGTGAAGAAGGCCGTGCTGGTCGCCGCGGTCCCGCCGTTGATGCTCAAGACCGACAGCAATCCGAATGGCGTGCCGCTGGACGTCTTCGACGGGCTGCGCCAGGCCTCGCTGGACAACCGTTCGCAGCTTTATCTGGATATCGCTTCGGGGCCGTTTTTCGGCTACAACCGGCCCGACGCGAAACCGTCGCAGGGCTTGATCCAGTCCTTCTGGGTACAGGGTATGCAAGCCGGCCACAAGAATACCTATGACTCGATCGCAGCCTTCTCCGCGACTGATTTCCGCGAGGACCTGAAGAAATTCGATGTCCCGACGCTGGTGATCCATGGCGACGACGATCAGATCGTGCCGATCGACACCGCTGCCCGGGCATCGGCGGCCATTGTTCGCAATGCCGAGCTCATCGTGTACCCGGGCGCGCCGCATGGCCTGGCCGACACCCACAAGGACCGCCTCAACCAGGACCTGCTGGCGTTCCTGGAACGGTGATCGCGGGCTGCCGATCGGTCCTTTTGACAGTCCGTTTCGCAGCCCGGCACGACAGCGAAACGGCTAATTGGTTGCGACTATAGCGAAAGGCTTACACGGATCGCAGCGATCGGCTATTTAGCCAAGACCATCCGAAGCCTAATCTATGCCCATCTCTGAAGTGCAGGACGCGCTCAGGATCAAGGAGGATCGACCATCGCCAGGACGGCAACCGGAAGGATTCGGAATGGTCAGGAAAAACCCGCTTCGGCGGGTTTTTTGTTGCCTGCAGGAAAGTCTGGCCTTCAGGCGCCGTGTCATCGCACCGTGCCGCTAGCCGTTATCGCCGCGATCTGCTCGATCAGCCACTGTAGCGCCGCGTCCCGCTCTCGCTGGGCCACGCTGACGATGTCCAGCTGGAAGGCACCGAGATCGAACGGCAGATCGAAGAGTTGCAGCGGCAGCAGCTTGGCGAAGTGCCGGGCGAGCGCTGTCGGGAGTACCGCGGCCAGGTCGCTGCTGGCGACGATATGTGCGGCTTGCAGGTAGTTCGGGGTGGTATACACGACGTCCCGGCTCAAGCCCTGCTCCTCCAGCCATTGATCGACCATCCCGCGCGTCTGCCCGCCATGGACCCAGAGGTGACGCAGACGGAGGAATCCGTCGAGATCCAGGCTGTCGCCAACCAACGGATGGCTCTTGCGCACCGCGACCTGCAGCGTTTCGCTGGCCCAGCGGCGAGCGTGAAAACGCGTCGGCACCTCGACGAAACGGCCCAGCACCAGGTCCAGCTCGCCATCATCCAGCGCCGCCGCGGGCAGGCTCGGAGTCAGGTGTTGAATCGACAGCTGGATGCCGGGCGCCACGCGCGCCAGATGTGCCATCAACGCTGGCATGCAGATCAACTCGACGTAATCGGTCACGGCGATGACGAAGCGTTGGCGGCTGCTGGCGGGATCGAAGAAGTCGCCGGCATTCAGCGTATGTTCGATCTGTTGCAGCGCATCGCGAATCGGCGCCTCCAGACTCAGCGCGCGCGGCGTCGGCTGCATGGCGCGCCCTACCCGAACCAGCAACGGATCATCGAGCAGTTCGCGCAAACGGTTCAGGGCGTTGCTGACGGCCGGTTGACTGAGCGAAAGCCGCTCGGCGGCGCGAGACACGTTGCGTTCGCGTAGCAGGGCGTCCAGGACGCGAAGCAAGTTGAGGTCGAAGTTGTAGATATTCATTTGGTGAATCTGAAACATCACAAGACTAAATTTCAAAAATAGTAGCGTCTTCGTCTATGGTTGGTCTCCAGTTTTTTCCGCCTTGCGACGAGGACAGCTGCAATGAGCCAAACCCGCTTCGATATCCAGACCGCCGCCGTGATCGGCGCGGGCACCATGGGCCGCGGTATCGTCATGAGCCTGGCCAACGCCGGTGTGCAGGTGCTGTGGCTGGACAACAATCCTGAGATGCTCGAACAGGCGTTGGGCGTGGTCGCCGATACCTACGCGCACAACGTCCGTCAGGGCCGCATCGACGAAGCCCAGGCCCAAGCGCGTCGCGCCTGCATCAGCAAGGCGGCCGACTACCAGGCGCTGGCGGATGTGGATCTGGTAATCGAGGCGGTGTACGAGAACCTCGAACTCAAGCAGAACATCTTCCGCGAGCTGGACGGCATCGTGAAGCCGGCCGGCATCCTGGCCAGCAACACCTCGGCGCTGGACATCGACGCCATTGCTGCGGTCACCGGGCGCCCGGAGCAGGTCGTGGGCCTGCACTTCTTCAGCCCGGCGCACATCATGAAGCTGCTGGAAATTGTCCGCGGCGCGAAGACGTCCAAAGCCGTGCTCGAGGCGTCCACCGAACTCGGCAAGCGCATGGGCAAGGTCAGCGTGATTGCCGGCAATTGCCCGGGCTTCATCGGCAACCGCATGCTCGCCACCTACGTGCGCGAGGCACGGATGATGCTGCTCGAGGGCGCCTACCCGCATCAGGTGGATGCCGCGCTGCAGGGTTTCGGCTTCGCCATGGGGCCGTTCCGCATGTACGACGTGGTCGGCATCGACCTGGAATGGCGGGCCCGCGAACTGGCCGGCAAAGGGCAGGACGAGGCGGAAGTGCAGGTCGACAACCGCCTCTGCGAGCTGGGCCGCTTCGGCCAGAAGTCGCGCATGGGCTACTACCGCTACGCCGAGGGAAGCCGCCAGGCCGAGCACGACCCGGAAGTGGATGCGCTGGTGCAGCGCGAGTCCGAGCGCCTCGGTTATCAGCGTCGTGAGATCGGCTCGGAGGAAATTCTCGAGCGCTGCCTGCTGGCGCTGGTCAACGAAGGCGCGAAGATCCTCGAGGAAGGCATGGCCGAGTCCAGTGCCGATATCGATACCGTTTATCTGTACGGCTACGGCTTCCCGGCCGAAGTCGGCGGGCCGATGACCTGGGCCGATCGGCAGGGCCTGCCAGCCATTCGTGATCGCCTCAATGCATTGGCCGAGCAGCACGGCGCGCACTGGCAGCCTGCCGAGCTGATCGACAGCCTGGCCACGCTCGGTGGTCGCTTCGTCGACTACAAGAAGGAGGCCTGAGCATGGAATACAAGGCGCCCCTGCGTGACATGCGCTTCGTGCTGCACGAGCTGTTCGACGCCAGCGCTCATTGCGAGCTGCTCGGCAACGGCCTGGACCGCGAGCTGATCGACGGCGTGCTGGAAGAAGCCGCGCGCTACACCGGCGGTGAGATCGCGCCGCTCAATCGCAACAGCGATGAGGAAGGCGTGACCCTCGAAAACGGCGAAGTCCGCACGCCGCAGGGCTTCGTCGAGGCCTACAAGCAGTACGTCGACAACGGCTGGGCGAGCATGACCGGGCCAACCGAGTACGGTGGGCAGGGCTTCCCGCAGCTGGTGGCGTGCAACTTCCACGAGATGCTGATGGGCGCCTCGCTGTCCTTCCGCATCTACTCGGGCCTCACCGAAGGCGCGGTGCTGGCGCTGTACAAGCACGGCAGCGACGAGCTGAAGAACGCCTATCTGGAAAAGCTGGTCAGCGGCAGCTGGAGCGGCACCATGTGCCTGACCGAGCCGCAGGCCGGGACCGATCTGGCGTTGCTGCGCACCAGGGCCGAACCCCAGGCGGACGGCAGCTACCGGGTCAGCGGCAGTAAGATCTTCATCTCCGGCGGCGAGCACGACATGAGCGAGAACATCGTGCACCTGGTGCTGGCGCGGCTGCCGGATGCGCCGGCCGGGGTGAAGGGCATCAGCCTGCTGCTGGTGCCCAAATTCATCGCCAACGCCGACGGCACGCCGGGCGAGCGCAACGCGCTGAGCTGCGGTGCCATCGAGCACAAGATGGGCATCAAGGGCGCGGCCACCTGCGTGATGAACTTCGATGGCGCGACCGGTTGGATCGTCGGCGAGCCGAACCAGGGCCTGGCGTGCATGTTCACCATGATGAACGACGCGCGCTTCCAGGTCGGGTTGCAGGGGCTTGGCATTGCAGAGCAGGCGTATCAGGGCTCGCTGGCCTATGCCCGCGAGCGCTTGCAGTCGCGCGGGCTGGCCGGCGCGGTGCACCCGGACAAGGTCGCCGACCCTATCATCGTCCACCCGGATGTGCGGCGCATGCTGCTGACGCAGAAGACACTGGTCGAAGGCAGCCGCATGTTGGCGGCGTACTGTGCGCGCCAGCTGGACCTCGAACACGGCCATCCCGAGCCGAGCTACCGCAAAGCGGCGAGCAAGCGCGCGGCGTTGCTGATCCCCATCGTCAAAGCCTTCTTCACCGACATGGGCCAGGAAGTCGCAAGCCTCGGGGTGCAGGTCTACGGCGGTCATGGCTACATCCGCGAGTGGGGCATGGAGCAACTGATGCGCGACAGCCGCATCACCCAGCTCTATGAAGGCACCAACGGCATCCAGGCGCTGGACTATATCCGCCGCAAACTGCTCGGTGACGGCGGCGCGGAGCTGTCGGCGTTGCAGGCGGAGTTCAGCGAGATTTGCGACCAGCAGATTGATCGCCCGGCGTTGCGGGACATGGCGGCGAAGCTCCAGGCGCGGATCGGCGAATGGCGCGAACTGAGCGCCGAGATCATCGCTGCCACCGGCCGCGACCCTCAGGAAATTGGGGCGGTGTCGGTGGATTTCCTGCAGTACTCGGCCTATGTGTTGTTGGCCGGGCTCTGGTTGCAGGCGGCGGCGCGCGCGCAGGATGCGCTGGAGCAGGGTGCCGGTGAAGAGGCCTTCTACCAGGCCAAGCTGGCCAGCGCGGACTTCTACCTGCGTCGCGTATTGCCGCGAGCGAGTGCGCACCGGGAAGCGATCCAGGGCGGGGCGGGGTGTTTGATGGCGTTGCCGGAGGCGGATTTTGCGTTTTGAGTGAGGCCGAGGCGCCCATCCTCACCCCTACGCCGGGCGCCTCAATCCTCTCCCCAGAGGGGAGGGGCCTGGACGGCGTTAGGCACAACTACGTGGTGAGATCGGGCAGGGCTGTTGGCTTGGTTGCCACCTTGCTCGACAGGTACACAGAACTACCCCCTCTCCCTTGGGGGAGAGGGCTGGGGTGAGGGGGCTTTTGATCTGCTGCTCTCTCAACCCCGAATCAAAACAATCAGGAGGCACCGATGCATCCGTTCAGCTTTGCCACAACCGCCCAATTGATCTGCGAGCCCGGCTCGTCGCGCCGGCTGGCCAGCCTCTGCAAAGAACGTGGGGCGCGCTCGGTGCTGGTGGTAACCGATCCGGGCATTACCCGTTTCGGCCTGCTCAATGAGGTGTTGCCGGGCTTCGAGGCCGAGGGGCTTGCCGTGGCGGTCTACGATCAGGTGGTCGCCGACCCGCCGGAGCACATCGTACTGGCGGCTGTGGAGCAGGCCCGGTCAGCCAAGGCCGATCTGGTGATCGGCTTCGGTGGTGGCAGCTCGATGGACGTGGCCAAGCTGGTGGCGCTGCTGGCGCATCCTGCCTGCCAGCAGACGCTGCAGGACGTCTACGGCGTCGGAAATGCCAAGGGCCAGCGCCTACCGTTGATCCAGGTGCCGACCACCGCCGGCACCGGTTCCGAGGTTACGCAGATCGCCATCATCACCACCGGCGAGACGACCAAGATGGGCGTGGTCTCGCCACTGCTGCTGCCGGATCTGGCGCTGCTCGATGCCGACCTCACCCTCGGCCTGCCGCCGGCCGTGACCGCTGCCACTGGGATCGACGCCATGGTGCACGCCATCGAGGCCTACACCAGCGCGCTGAAGAAGAACCCGATGTCCGACCTGCTGGCCCGCGAGGCGCTGCGCCTGCTGGCCGCCAATCTCGACGAGGCCGTGCACAACGGCAGCAACCGCGAGGCGCGCCAGGCCATGCTGCTCGGCGCCTGTCTGGCCGGCCAAGCGTTTGCCAACGCGCCGGTGGCGGCGGTGCATGCGCTGGCCTATCCGCTGGGTGGCAATTTCCATATTCCGCACGGCCTGTCGAACGCGCTGGTGTTGCCACAGGTGCTGCGCTTCAACGTCAGCGCCGCGACCACGCACTACGGCGAGCTGGCACCGATCATCCTCGGTGATCGGCTGCGTACGGATGACCCGTCCACCTATGCCGAGCAGCTGATTCAGGAATTCGAGCAGATGAGCGCGCGTGTCGGCCTGCCGACCCGCCTGCGCGATGCCGGCGTGCCGGAAGATATGTTGCCGCAGCTGGCCAAGGAGGCGATGCTGCAACAGCGCCTGCTGGTCAACAATCCGCGCGAAGTGACCGAGGCCGATGCCCTGGCCATCTACCGCGCCGCTTATTGACTCGTTGGCGCACCGCTTCGCCTGCGGTGTGCCGGTTTGCTGAACAAGGATTCTCCAGATGGCCGAACAACCGCAGCACCTGCGCGCCGATTACCGACATTTCCAGTCGATCACCACGCGTTGGCATGACAACGACATCTACGGCCACGTAAATAACGTCGTCTATTACAGCTATTTCGACAGCGCGGTGAATGCCTATCTGATCGAGCGTGGCGGGCTGGATATTCACCAAGGCGAGGTGGTGGGGTTCGTCGTCAGCTCGTCCTGTGACTACTTCGCCTCCATCGCCTTTCCCGATGCGTTGGAAGTCGGCCTGCGGGTCGGCAAACTTGGCAACAGCTCAGTGCAGTACGAGCTGGCGATATTCAAGGCAGGCGAAGCGCAGGCCTGTGCGGCGGGACGCTTCGTGCATGTGTTCGTGGATCGTGCCAGCAACCGGCCGACACCGATCCCGAGTGATTTGCGCCAGGCGCTGGAAGCGCTGGTAATGATGGCCGAGTAAGTCTCGGCCCTGCGGGTAGACCAGCTGAACGGCCGAACTTCTCGGCCGTGTCGCTGTGATGAATGGCAGTCCCGCGATGCGCGGCGCTGCGGAGCGGCTGGCTTAGTGGTGATGCTTGTGTTTGTGCTTCCAGTGTCCCTTGGCTTTACCCGGGTGCCCGTAGTACCGACGATCGTCACGATAATGCCGGTCGCCGCGATAGTCGTCATCGTCGCCGTACTCGTTGCCGAGCGCTCCACCGGCACCTCCGCCCAATGCCGCACCGATCAGGCCCCCGGTGCTGCCGCCAACACGTTGGCCGATGACGTTACCGCCCGCGGCGCCGAGACCGCCACCGATGGCCGCCTCGGTACGGCTGCGCTTGTCGGCACCGACCATGCCTCCGGCGGCACCGCCGACACCGGCACCGATGGTCGCGCCGGTCGAACCACCCAGCTGCTCACCGACGACCGTGCCCAAGACGCCTCCCAGCGCGCCGCCCACGGCCGCGTCGGTGTTGCCCGCCAGGGCGTAGCCGCCACAGGTCAGGCCGAGGGAGAGGAGGAGCAACTGCATGGACTTCATAGACACCTCGAGGACAGAGCCGCCTTGCGGCGAGATTTGCGCCATAGACTGGCGAGCTCGCGCCGAGTTCCCGTTTCGGTTGTTCGCTTGTTGGCTTTGTGAGACGGCTCACGATTCAGCCGAGTTTGGGAGCGCTCAAAGCAGGCTCTCGCGACTCCATTGCTCCAGCGCCTGGGTCAGCGGCAGCACCTCGCCGGGACGGCTCAAGGCGTAGCCGGGCAGTTGGCTGATGCGCGCCTGGAACTCGGGGTTCTGCAACACCCGCAGCAGCGCGCCCATGGCCGGCAGCTCGAGGCTGTCCTCGCGGCACAGCAGGCAGTAGTGTTCGCGCGCCATTGGCAGGAAGGTCAGGCCGAACTGGCGCGCCGCCGCCTCGACGCCGAAGCCGACGTCGGCCATGCCACTGGCCACGTAGGCAGCCACTGCGGCATGGGTGAACTCCTCGTTGTGAAAACCCCTGATCGTGGCGCTGTCCAGCTCGTCGCGGCGCAGCAGGTCCTCGAACAACAGGCGCGTGCCCGAACCCGGTTCGCGGTTGACGAAGCGCGGCTCGCCACGCGCCAGGTCCGCCAGCCCCTCGATGCCGAGCGGATTACCGGGGGCGAGCATCAACCCCTGGGTGCGCACGACGAAGGTGATCACCCGCTGGTCGGGGCGCAGCCAGGGCTGGATGCGGTTCATGCTGAGCGCGCCGAGCGGGCCGGCCGGCACATGCAGGCCGGCCACTTCGCAGTCGTGGCGATGCAGGGCGATGATCGCCTCGCTGCCGCTGCGAAACTGTACGTCCCACTGCCAACTGGGGTCGCGCTCCAGCCACTCGCGCAGCGCCGCTACGGCGAAACCGTGGCTGGCGTGGATACGCAGGCCGGGGTTGCTGGCCTGCAGCACCCGATTCAGTTCCAGTTCCAGCTCGCCGGCCAGGTTGTCCAGTTGCGGCGACAGCCGCGCACGGATGCGCTGGTCGGCCCACAGCAGCTTCTCGCCGAGCGGTGCCAGGCGTGCACCCTTGCCGCGTTCCAGCTCGATCAGTGGGCTGCCGAAGAAGGCCTGCCATTTGCCGAGGAGGTTCCAGGCATGGCGATAGGAATAGCCAACGCGGGCGGCGGCCTCGGTCAGCTTGCCGGTGTCGTGCACGGCTTGCAGCAGTTCCAGCCCCTGGGGGTCGAGGCTGCTGCCGTCGCGCTGATGGAAACGCCAGCGTGGCTGGATTTCGATGCGGATCATATGCTCTCTACTTCATATTTGTTCGGCTGAAAGCCCATGATAATGTGCCGCACATGGGCGCTTTGCGGCCAAGTATAAGAACTTCAATTCATATGTGGCGAGCCCCTTGGGTTCCGCCTGGGATAAGCTTCCATCAACCGTGAGAGGTTGTGAAGAAATCGTCGCGAGTGAAGGCAGATTGCGCTTCGCCGGAGCGCAGCAAGCGGAATGTATTGAAATACATGAGCATTGCGAGCACCGCCGAAATGCGAGATGCCGAACGCAGCAGATTTATTTACAAGCTCTGATGGCGCTTGTCTCCCGACAGTACCGGTATAGCCGCCGGCTGGAGCATAGAACATGGCCACTCTTCCCCAGCGCTTCGCTCCCGAGCAGTGCCAGGCCGTCGCCCGTGAGGTACTGGCCGTCCACCGCGGTCGGCCAGGCGCGCTGTTACCCATCTTGCATGACATCCAGGACCGCCTTGGCGCGGTGCCACCGGAGCTGTTGCCGCTGATCGCCGAGGACCTGAGCCTGTCACGCGCCGAGGTTCACGGGGTGGTCAGCTTCTACCACGATTTCCGCGCCACGCCGCCGGGCCGCCAGGTGCTCAAGCTGTGCCAGGCCGAGGCCTGCCGGTCGATGGGGGTAAAGGCCCTGACGGCCGAACTCGAGGCGAAACTGGGCCTGCCGCTCGGCGAGACCCGCGAAGACGGCAGCCTCACTTTCGAGCCGGTGTACTGCCTGGGCAACTGCGCCTGCGCACCGAACGCCATGCTCAACGGCGAGCTGCATGGCCGCGTCGATGCCGAGGGCCTGCTGGAACTGTTGGCTGAACAGGAGATGCGCGCATGAGCGAATCCATCACCGTTTATGTGCCGCGTGATGCCACCGCGCTGAGCCTGGGTGCCGACAAGGTGGCCCAGGCCATCGTTGCCGAGGCCGCGGCGCGCAATATCGAAGTGAAACTGGTGCGTAACGGCTCGCGCGGGCTGTTCTGGCTAGAGCCGCTGGTCGAGGTCGCCACCGCCGCAGGCCGCGTGGCTTATGGCCCGGTCAAGGCCAGGGACGTCGCGGGGCTGTTCGATGCTGGCTTCCTGACGGGCGGCGAGCATCCGCTGGGCCAGGGCCTGACCGAGGAGATCGAATACCTCAAGCGCCAGGAGCGCCTGACCTTCGCCCGCGCCGGCATCACCGATCCGCTGTCGCTGGAAGATTACATCGCCCACGATGGCTATCGCGGGCTCCAACGCGCCCTGACCATGACGCCCGAGGCGATCGTCGCCGAAGTCACCGAGTCCGGCCTGCGCGGCCGTGGCGGCGCGGCGTTTCCCACCGGCATCAAGTGGCGCACCGTGCTCGGCTGCGAGGCGGCGCAGAAATACATCGTCTGCAACGCCGACGAAGGCGACTCGGGCACCTTCTCCGACCGCATGGTGATGGAAGACGACCCCTACGTGCTGATCGAGGGCATGACCATCGCCGGTCTCGCCGTCGGCGCCACCATGGGCTACATCTACCTGCGCTCCGAATACCCGCATGCCGAGGCGGCGCTCAAGGCGACGATCGCCAGCGCCTATGCCGCCGGTTACCTGGGCGACGACGTGCTCGGCAGCGGCAAGGCCTTTCACCTGGAGCTGCGCCGCGGCGCCGGCGCCTATATATGTGGCGAAGAAACCGCGCTGCTGGAAAGCGTCGAAGGCAAGCGCGGCACCGTGCGGCCGAAGCCGCCGCTGCCGGCCATCGAGGGCCTGTTCGGCATGCCGACGGTGATCAATAACGTGATCTCCCTGGCCTCGGTGCCGATCATCCTCGACAAGGGCGGCGCCTACTACAAGGACTACGGCATGGGCCGCTCGCTCGGCACCTTGCCGATCCAGCTGACCGGCAACATCGCCCGCGGCGGCCTGATCGAGAAGGCCTTCGGCATCACCCTGCGCGAGCTGCTATATGAGTATGGTGGAGGTTCGGCCAGCGGCCGGCCGATCCGTGCGGTACAGGTCGGCGGCCCGCTGGGTGCCTATCTGCCGGAGTCGCAGTTCGATACCCCGCTGGACTACGAGGCCTTCGCCGCCCTCGGCGCGGTGCTCGGCCACGGCGGCATCGTGGTGTTCGACGACACGGTGGACCTGGCCGAGATGGCGCGCTACGCCATGGAATTCTGCGCCATCGAGTCCTGCGGCAAATGCACACCCTGCCGGATCGGTTCTACCCGTGGCGAGGAGCTGCTCGACCAGATCATCGTCGCCCGTTCCGAAGGCCCGCAGCCGGGCCGTATCGAGCTGCTCAAGAGCCTCTGCGACACCATGCTCGGTGCGTCGCTCTGTGCCCTCGGCGGGATGACGCCCTATCCGGTGCTGAGCGCCATCAACCACTTTCCCGAGGATTTCGGCGACACCGCCGAAGCCCGCTGATCCGGAGGCATAGACATGGCCCTGTATCGTGAACTCGACTATGGCACTCCCGCCCGCACCGGCGCCCCGGTAACGGTGGAAATCGACGGCACCGCCATCACCGTGCCGGCTGGCACATCGGTCATGCGCGCCGCGCAAGAGGCCGGCATCGCCGTGCCCAAGCTGTGCGCCAGCGACAGCCTGGAGCCGTTCGGCTCCTGCCGCCTGTGCACTGTGGAAATCGAAGGCCGCCGCGGTTATCCGGCGTCCTGCACCACCCCGGTAGAGCCGGGCATGAAGGTCCGCACGCAGAGCCCCAAGCTCGCCGAACTGCGCCGCGGCACCATGGAGCTGTACATATCCGACCACCCGCTCGATTGCCTGACCTGCTCGGCCAACGGCAACTGCGAGCTGCAGGACATGGCCGGCGTGGTCGGCCTGCGCGAGGTGCGCTACGACCCGGTGAAGACGCACCTGGCCGAGCCCAAGGACGAATCCAACCCCTATTTCACCTACGACCCGGCCAAGTGCATCGTCTGCAACCGCTGCGTGCGGGCCTGTGAAGAAGTGCAGGGCACCTTCGCCCTGACCATCGATGGCCGTGGCTTCGATTCGCGGGTAGCCGCCAGCCAGGACGAGAGCTTCATCGATTCCGAGTGCGTGTCCTGTGGCGCCTGCGTGAATGCCTGCCCGACCGCCACCCTGACCGAGAAATCGCTGATCGAGATGGGCCAGGCCGAGCGCAGCGTGACCACCACTTGCGCCTACTGCGGCGTGGGCTGCTCGTTCAACGCCGAGGTCAAGGGCAACGAAGTGGTGCGCATGGTGCCGAACAAGAACGGCCACGCCAACCACGGCCACGCCTGCGTCAAGGGTCGTTTCGCCTGGGGTTATGCCACCCATCCGGACCGCATCAAGACGCCGATGATCCGCGACAGCATCAGCGAACCCTGGCGCCCGGTGAGTTGGGACGAGGCGATCGGCTATGCCGCCAGGCGCTTCAAGGAGATCCAGGCGCAGTACGGCCGGGACTCGGTCGGCGGGCTGACCTCCTCGCGTTGCACCAACGAGGAAACCTACCTGGTGCAGAAGCTGGTGCGTGCCGCCTTCGGCAACAACAACGTCGATACCTGCGCGCGGGTCTGCCACTCGCCGACCGGCTACGGTCTCAAGGTCACCCTCGGCGAGTCCGCCGGTACCCAGGACTTCGATTCGGTGCTGTCCGCCGACGTGATACTGGTGATCGGCGCCAACCCCACCGACGGCCACCCGGTGTTCGGCTCGCAGCTCAAGCGCCGCCTGCGTGAAGGCGCGCGGTTGATCGTCGCCGACCCGCGCGGCATCGACCTGGTGCGCAGCCCGCACATCAAGGCCGAGCATCATCTGCAACTGCGTCCCGGCAGCAACGTCGCCCTGCTCAACAGCCTGGGCCATGTCATCGCCACCGAGGGCCTGATCAACGAAGCCTTCGTCGCCGAGCGCTGCGAGGCCGAGGCCTTCGAACAATGGCGTGCCTTCGTCAGCGAGCAGCGCAACAGCCCCGAGGCCATGGAGGAGCTGACCGGCGTGCCGGCTGCCGAGGTGCGCGCCGCCGCACGCCTGTATGCCACCGGCGGCAACGCCGCGATCTACTACGGCCTGGGCGTCACCGAGCACAGCCAGGGCTCGTCCACCGTGATGGCGATCGCCAACCTGGCCATGGCCACTGGCAATATCGGCCGTCCGGGCGTCGGGGTGAACCCGCTGCGTGGGCAGAACAACGTGCAAGGCTCCTGCGACATGGGCTCCTTCCCCCACGAGCTGCCCGGCTACCGCCACGTCTCCGATCCGGTGGTACGGCCGCAGTTCGAGGCCGCCTGGGGCGTCAGTCTGCTCGACGAGCCGGGCCTGCGGATCCCGAACATGCTCGCCGCGGCCCACGCCGGCACCTTCAAGGGCCTCTACGTGCAGGGCGAAGACCCGGCGCAGTCCGACCCCGACACCCAGCATGTCACCGATGCGCTCAAGGCCATGGAGTGCGTGGTGGTGCAGGACCTGTTCCTCAACGAAACCGCCAAGTACGCCCACGTGTTCCTGCCCGGCGCTTCGTTCCTGGAGAAGAACGGCACCTTCACCAACGCCGAGCGGCGCATCTCGCCGGTGCGCAAGGTGATGCCGGCGCTGGCCGGCAAGGAAGACTGGGAAGTGACGGTGGCGCTGTCCAACGCCCTCGGCTACCCGATGAACTACACCCATCCGTCGCAGATCATGGACGAGATCGCCCGCCTGACCCCGACCTTCACCGGCGTCAGCTACGCCAAGCTCGACCGCATGGGCAGTATCCAGTGGCCGTGCAACGACGAGGCGCCGGAAGGCACGCCGATCATGCACGAGGATGCCTTCGTGCGCGGCAAAGGGCGCTTCATGGTTACCGAGTTCATCCCGACCGAGGAGCGCACCTCGCGCAAGCGTCCGCTGGTGCTCACTACCGGCCGCATCCTCTCGCAGTACAACGTCGGCGCGCAGACCCGCCGCACCGCCAACGGCGCCTGGCACGCCGAGGACATCCTCGAACTGCACCCGGTGGACGCCGAGGACCGTGGCATCAAGGACGGCGACTGGGTCGGCATCAACAGCCGGGCCGGCGAGACGGTGATGCGCGCCAAGGTCACCCAGCGCATGCAGCCGGGTGTGGTGTACACCACCTTCCACCACCCGGAATCCGGCGCCAACGTGATCACCACCGACAACTCCGACTGGGCCACCAACTGTCCGGAGTACAAGGTCACCGCGGTGCAGGTGCACAAGGTCGAGACGCCGTCACAATGGCAGCAGGAGTTCGAGGCCTTCACCCGCGAGCAGGTCGAGTTCCTGCCGCGGATCCAGGTCACCCAGCTGTGAAACCCGCCGGCCGGCCGTTGCGGCCCGCCGGTGGCTCCTGTTTTCTCTTCAGCGCATCGAGGTGTGCAGATGGGCATGAATGCCACGCAACTGATCAAGATGGCCAACCAGATCGGCGCCTTCTTCGTCTCCCAACCCGACCCCGCCCAGGCGCGCGTCGATTTTGCCCAGCACCTCAGGCGCCAGTGGGACCCGCAGATGCGCACCGCGCTCTACGCCCATCTGGACGCCAATGGCGGCGAGGGGCTGAGCGAGTTCGCCCTGCAATCGCTGCGCGGGCTGCGTGAGCAGATAGAACCGCAGGTGCATGCCTGAGTCGAATATCCTTACAGGCTCGCCGTCAGGATCTCGCCACATGCCCCGTCTTGCCCCTCTTACCGACGCCGGCTCGCCCGTTACCAACCCGGAGCCGCAGGCCTACCGCTATGTCGAGCTGGATGACGCCGCGCAGACCGGCGACGCGGTGCTGGCCGAGGAGTGTGCCCTGGCCATCGCCTACAACGGCATCAGCCATGCGGTGATGATGGTCTCGCCCAGCGCATTGGAGGACTTCGTCGTCGGCTTCAGTCTCAGCGGCGAGCTGGTTAGCGGCCTCGACGAGATCTATGACATCCAGCTCAGCCGTCGTGGCGAGGCGTTCAGCGCCGAAGTCGAGATCGGCAATCGCGCGTTCTGGGCGCTCAAGCAGCAGCGCCGCAATCTGGCCGGCACCAGTGGTTGCGGTCTGTGCGGTGTGGAGGCGATCGACCAGGCGCTGCCGCAGTTGACCCCGCTGATGCCCGGTCCGTTGCCGCCCGCCGCGCATCTGCACGAGCTGCGCGCGCGGATCAACGATGCGCAACGGCTGGCGCGGCAAAGCGGTGCACTGCACGCCGCGCTGTTCGTCGACGAGCACGGCGACATCGTGCTGTGCCGCGAAGACATCGGTCGGCACAACGCGTTGGATAAGCTGATCGGCGCGCTGCGTCGCGAGGGCCGTGACGGCCGCCGAGGCTTCGCGGTGGTCACCAGCCGCTGCAGCCTGGAGCTGATCCACAAAGCCGTGCGTGCGGGCTTGCCGACGCTGGTGAGTCTTTCTGCACCGACCGATCTCTGCGTGCGCTGGGCGCGCCAGCACCGGCTCAACCTGATCCACCTGCCGCACCACAGCGCGCCGCGGGTCTACAGTCCCGGGCAATAGCGCGCCAAAGGTTCGTGGCCTGACGCCTCGTGCCCTTGGCGGTTTAGCGGTCGAGGTGAACCGGCGAGCCGCGGCCATGGTGTCGAGCGCGAGCCCTTGCACTGCGCCCTTCACGCCAACATATCGCGCACCCGCGTCGCCAGATGATCGATGGAGAATGGCTTGCTGATCATGTCCATCCCAATGTCGAGAAAGCCGCTGCTGGCGGCCTGCTCGGCGTAGCCGGTGATAAACAGCACCTTCAGCGTGGGCCGGTGCTGGCGGGCCACGTCGGCCAGCTGCCGGCCGTTCATGCCCGGCAGGCCGACGTCGGAAATCAGCAGGTCGATGCGCTCGCCGCTGCGCAGAATGTGCACCGCGGCGTTGGGCTCGGCGGCTTCCAGCGCGCGATAGCCGAGCATGTCCAGCACGTCCAGCACCAGGGCCCGCACCGCAGGATCGTCCTCGACCACCAGGACGGTCTCGCCCTGCGACATCGGCGGGGTCTGTTGCTCCGGCTCGCTCGGGTCCGGCACCGGGGTGACGTCCTGATGCGCCGGTAGATAGAGGGTCACTTCGGTGCCCTTGCCGAGCTCGCTGCGGATCTGCAGATGACCGCCGGCCTGGCGAGCGAAACCGTAGATCATCGATAGCCCCAGGCCCGTGCCCTGGCCGATGGGTTTGGTGGTGAAGAAAGGTTCGAACGCCGCCGCCAGCACCTTGGGCGACATGCCGCAGCCGCTGTCGATCACGCTGAGGCTGACATAGCGCCCCGGAGCCAGGTCGCCGACTTCCGATTGACGCTGCAACTGCACGTTGGCCGTCGCGATGTACAGGCTGCCACCGTCGGGCATGGCGTCGCGGGCATTGATCACCAGGTTGAGAAGCGTGCTCTCCAACTGGTTTTCATCGCTGCTCGCCGGCCAGAGGTCGGATTCGAGCAGGGTGTCGACCAGGATATGGCTGCCCAGGGTCCGCACCATCAGGTCGCGCATCGAGTCGACCAGCTCGTTGAGATCGACTCGCTTGAGGTTCAGCGGTTGCCGACGGGCGAAGGCCAACAGCCGATGGGTCAGGGCGGCGGCTCGGTTGGCCGAATTCATCGCCGCGTCGATGAAGCGCTGGGTTTCGCCGTGGCGTCCGGACTGGTTGTAGCGCTGGATCAGGTCCAGCCCGCCGATGATGCCGGTGAGCATGTTGTTGAAGTCGTGGGCGATGCCGCCGGTCAGCTGGCCGACCGCCTCCATCTTCTGGGCTTGGCGCAGGGCCTCCTGCGCCTGCTGACGGCTGGCCATCTCGGCGACCAGACGCTCGTAGACTTCGGCCAGCGCCTCGGTGCGCTCCTGCACCCGGCTTTCCAGCGTCTCGTTGAGTTCGCGCAGCGCCTGCTCGGCCTGCCAGCGCTCGGTGACATCCTGGGCCAGGACGAAGAAGCCCTGGACCTGCCCCGTGTCGTCTCTACGCGGCAGGTATTGCACCAGGGAACGGCGCGGCCGGCCGTCGCGGTGCGGGCTGTCGGCTTCGAAACTGCTGGGCTGACCGGCGAGCGCCGCCTCGATGTTCGCGCGTCGCAGCGCATAGCCCTGTTCGCCGATCACCTCGCGTACGGATTTGCCGTAGAGGGATTCGGGGGAGAAGCCGAACCAGTCTTCATAGTGGCGGTTGTTGAAGCGAAAGCGCTCATGCCGATCGATGTAGCCGATGAGCACCGGTAGCGCATCGGTGATCATGCGCATCTCCGCTTCGCTGCGCCGTAGCGCCTGTTCGTCGCTGGGGCGCAGGCACAACAGTTGCCCGGCGATGCGCTCGCCGTCGCGGATCGGGCTCAGGGCCAGGTCGAACCAGGCCGCGGCACCTTGCGAGGTGCCATCGCTCGAGAGGCGATGGTTGCGCAGCAGGCAGGCGTGGCTGAGTTCGTTGCGCTCGCGCGCCTCGATCAGCTCCGGCCATACCGGGCCCCAGGTGACGGCGACGGGCGTGCCTAGCGCAGCAGGATGATGAGCGCCGATCAACCGCGCATGGGCATCGTTGTACAGCTGCAGACCGCTCTCGCCCCATAGCACGCACATCGGCAAGGGCGCGTCGAGCAAGGTGTCGAGCAGGCTGCGCAGCGAGACGGGCCAGCCTTCGATCGGGCCCAGCGGCGTCGCGCTCCAGTCGTGACGACGGATGCGCTCGCTCATTTCACTGGTTCCGGGGGGCCAGCGCCCTGCGTCTACAGCCATAGGTCATCCATCGATGCGCGGCGGCGTTCTGCCCGATGCGCCACAGGTACGGGGCATGATCCACCTATCGTGACGCGGCCAGCGGCCCGTCTTCGTTGTGTTGTCCGTTCGGACACCCCGCCATCCTAACCAGCCTTGCCGACTCTCGCCGAGTTAAAGGCGACCTCCGGGCAGCGCAATTAAGTCAGCCTAACCGCTGTTTCAGGCTGGATAGCCTTGCAGGTTGCGAATCAGCGTCTGGTAGTCGTCGACGGCGGAAAATTCTTCCGTGTCTTTCTGGCCGCGCCGGCTGTCCGGTTCGAGGATCGCCAGCAGGTGCGCGATGCCGAACTCACGGGCGCTGCGCAACACCGGCAGGCTGTCGTCGATGAACAGGGATGTGGCTGGATCGAAATCCAGGTCCGCCTTCAGGGCGTACCAGAACTGCGCCTGCTCCTTGGGGAAACCGTAGTCATGCGAGCTGATCAGGCGATCGAACCAGGGGGCCAGTTCGACGCGCTCGAGCTTCAGCGACAGCGAATCGCGATGGGCGTTGGTAATCAGCACCACCCGCTTACCCGCCTCGCGCAGGGCGGCGAGAAACTCATCCGCCGCCGGTCGCAGGGCGATGAGGTCGGCGATTTCGCGCTTCATCTCGCGGATCGGCAGGTTCAGCTCGCGGGTCCAGAAGTCCAGGCAATACCAGGTCAGCTTGCCCTCGTGCTCGTTGAACAGCGGCGCCAGTTCCAGTTCGGCCATGGCCGGGCTGATGCCGTGCAGTTCGGCGTAGCGCTGGGGCAGGAATTCGAGCCAGAAGTGGTTATCGAAGTGCAGATCCAGCAGGGTACCGTCCATGTCCAGCAAAACGGTGTCGATTTCGGACCAGGGCAGTGAATCGATCATGGCGGACTCTTCTTTGGCGTTGACGCAATGGTGCGACAGCGGTCGGCTCGATGCAAAGCGTTCACGGTGCCGACGGAAAGGCGGGTTATGATTGCGGCTCGCGTTTCAAGGATATCCCCCATGCGCCAGAAACCTACCGTACTTGCTCGTGAGATCGTTGCCACCAGCCGTCTGTTCCGCGTCGAGGAGCTGCAGCTGCGCTTCTCCAATGGCGTCGAACGCACCTACGAGCGGCTGGTCGGGCAGGGTACCGGCTACGGCGCGGTGATGATCGTCGCGCTGGAGACCGACGGACGGGCACTGCTGGTCGAGGAGTACTGCGGCGGCACCGACAGCTACGAGCTGTCGTTGCCCAAGGGGTTGATCGAGCCGGGTGAAGACGTGCTCGATGCCGCCAACCGCGAACTCAAGGAAGAAGCCGGTTTCGGCGCGCGCCGTCTGGAGCTGCTCACCGAGCTGTCGCTCTCGCCCGGTTACATGAGCCAGAAGATTCAGGTGGTGCTGGCGCGCGATCTGTATGCCGAACACCTGCCCGGCGATGAACCCGAGCCGATGCGGGTCGACCGGATCGACCTGCGCGAGCTGTCGAGCCTGATCCGGAATCCGCAGTTCAGCGAGGGCCGCGCATTGGCTGCGCTGTATCTGGCGCGCGATCTGTTGATCGAGCGAGGGGAGTTCAGCCAGTGAGCCATCCTTATCTGACGCGGGTCATCGATCTGGTTCGCGACGCCGGGCAGGCCATCCTGCCGTACTGGCGCAATGACGTGCGGGTGCACGAGAAGGCCGATGCCTCGCCCGTCACCGCCGCGGACATGGCGGCCCATCATGTGCTCGCCGCTGGCTTGCAGGCGTTGGATGCGAGTATCCCGGTACTGTCCGAAGAAGACTGCGCGCTGAGCCTGGCCGAGCGCGCCGGCTGGACCCGCTGGTGGCTGGTCGATCCGCTGGACGGGACCAAGGAGTTCATCGCCGGCAGCGAGGAGTTCACCGTCAACGTGGCGCTGATCGAAGGCGGGAAGGTGCTGTTCGGCGTGGTGGGTGTCCCGGCCAATGGCCGCTGCTACTACGGTGGCGGCGAATTCGGCGCCTGGCGGGCGGAGGCCGATGGCGCTGCGCAACCAATGCGGGTGCGCCCCGAGCCGATCGAGTCATTCACCGTGGTGGCCAGCCGTCGGCATTCGAGCCCGGCGCAGGAGCAGTTGCTCGACGGCTTGCGCCAGCGCTTTGGCAACCTGTCACTGGCCAACGTCGGCAGCTCGCTGAAATTCTGCCTGCTGGCCGAGGGCGCTGCCGACTGCTACCCGCGCCTGGCGCCCACATCGCAGTGGGATACCGCCGCCGCCCAGGGTGTGCTGGAGGGCGCCGGGGGCGAGGTGCTGGATGTCAGCGGCGCGCCGCTCACCTACGAAGCGCGTGAAAGCTACCTCAACCCGTCGTTCCTGGCGTTGCCGCGTGGCGTGGCGTGGCGTGGCGAGCTGATCGAGTTGGCGAACCGCTAGCGCGCCGTCGCGGCAGGCCGAGGCCCGGCCTGTTTGCGGTCAAGCGGACCGCGACGGCCGCCATGCTAGGATTTCCCGCCGTGGCCAGGCCAAGCGCTTGAGCCCGATTGCAGGAGCTGCGCAGTGTCGAAAACGCCCACCGGAATACGTCAATGGATCTGGCGCGTCATCGTCCAGACCGCGCTGATTCCGCTGGTGCTGGTCGAATGCGTGCTCGTGGCCACCTACCTGCTGACCAACAATGCCATCCGCGAGGCGCAGATCGACTACCTGCGCGAGGCCGCTCTCGGCGACCTGCGAATGGCGGTAGCGCAAGAGACGCGCATCGTCGATCAGCAGTTGCAGCAGGTCGCGCGCTCCACCGAGCTGTTGCGAAGCGCCACGGCGCGAGCCCTGTCGGCGGACGCTCCGGTTGCGCCGTATCCGCTGCAACTCACCGCCAGCGGCAGCCGCTACAGCCCGGAAGACCACGGCGGCGCGGCGAGCTTCTATTCGGCCATCACCCCCGCCGAGCAACACGACCTGCAGAAGGTCGCCCGGCTGCACCGCCTCGACCCGCTGCTGAAGGATCTGCACGCCGGCAATCCACTGATCGCCAGCGTCTATTTCAACAGCTGGGACAGTTACAACCACATCTACCCCTGGTTCGACACGGCGCAGCAATACCCGCCCGACGTAGACATCCCCACCTACAACTTCTACTACCTGGCCAACGCCTGGCAGAACCCGTCGCGCAAGATCGTCTGGACCGATGTCTACCTGGATCCGGCCGGGCAGGGCTGGATGATGTCGGCCATCGCGCCGGTGTATCGCGGCGATTTCCTCGAAGGCGTCAGCGGCGTGGACGTCACGGTCAACGGGCTCATCGGTCAGATCGGCGCGCTGCGGGTGCCCTGGGGCGGTTATGCCCTGTTGGTCAGCCGTGACCTGAGCATCATGGCCCTGCCAGAAGCGGGCGAGCGTGAGTTCGGCCTCGACGAACTGACCGAGCATTCCTACGACGAAGCCGTGCGCCGGGAAGTCTTCAAGCCGGAGGATTTCCGCCTCGATCGCCGCGAACACACCCGCGAGCTGGCCAGGGCCGTCGCGACCCAGGAAGACGGCGTGATGCGCCTGACGCTGGACGGCGAACCGCGGCTGGTCGCCTGGACCACGGTGCCGCAGACCGGTTGGCATCTGCTGGCCGTGGTCGATGAAGCCCAGCTGTTCAGCCAGACCAATGCGCTGGCCAGCCGTTTCCAGCAGATCGGTTACCTGCTGATTGGCGGCCTGCTGCTGTTCTACCTGTTGTTCTTCGCTTTTATCTGGCTACGCGCGCGGCGGCTCAGCCAGGCGCTGCTGACACCCATTGCCGGCATCTCGCGGATGATGGCGGCCATCGGATCGGGCCAATGGCGACCGCAGCCGGCGGCGTCCGATATCCGCGAGCTCGATGAGCTGAGCCAGCACACCCTGGCCCTCGGCGGCCGGCTGGAAACCAGCGAGGCGCAGCGCAGCCAGGCGCAAGAGCGCCTCGAACTGGTGCTCGAAAGCGCCACCGAGAGCCTCTGGGAGCTGGACATGCGCAGCGGCACGATGCAGTTGCGTGGTCGCCTGCCGGCGCGTTTCGGGCTGCCCGCGGCCCAGCTCAGCGAAGCGCAGTTCCTGCGGCGCATCCACCCGCAGGATGTGCCGCAGGTCCGCGCCGAGCTGGAGCGTATGCACCGCGACGGCGCCAGGCTGCGCTACGAAAGCGAGTTCCGTTTCGTCGACGCCCTGGGTACGTACCATTGGCTGCTCAGCCGTGGCCGCGTGCTCGAACGCGATCCGGTGACCGGTCAGGCGATCCTGATTGCCGGCACCCACGTGGACATCGATGCGATCAAGCGCGGCGAGGAAGACCTGCGCCTGGCGACCCAGCAGGCCCAGGCCGCGAACCAGGCCAAGACCCACCTGATCTCCAGCATCAGCCACGAGTTGCGCACGCCACTCAACGCCATCCTCGGTTTTGCCCAGCTGATGCGCATGGACTGCTCGCCAGAAGCCGATTCCCAGGCCGTCGACTACCTCGATGAGATCCTGCTGGCCAGCCGGCATCTAAACCAGCTGCTGGGCGACATTCTCGACTGGTCGAGCTTGCAGGCCGAGCGGCCGCGGCTGCTGCTCGAGCCTGTCGAAGTCACCGCGCTGATGCGTGAGTGCGCCGAGCTGGTGACGCTCGATGTCCGGCGTCACGGCTTGCAGCTCGCATTCGACCTGCCAGCCGCGCCGGTCGACGTGATGGCCGAGGCGAGGCGGCTGCGGCAAGTGCTGCTCAACCTGCTGTCGAATGCGATCAAGTACAACCGACCGGCCGGGCGGATTCGCCTGGCCGTGGAAACGCTGGCAGGGCAGGTGCGCCTGATCGTAGAGGACACCGGCCTGGGCATCGACGAAGACCAGCATGCGGAAATGTTCGAGCCGTTCCGACGCCTGGGCCGCGAGAGTTCGAATATCCAGGGCGCCGGTATCGGCCTGTCGCTGTGCCTGGAGTACGCCAAGCTGATGGGCGGCAGCATCGGCGTCAAGAGCACCCCCGGCGTCGGCAGCCGCTTCTGGATCGCCCTGCCTGCGTTCGAGCCGCAGGGCGAGCCGCGGCTGCACGAGCGCCCGCGGATTGTGTATGTCGAAGACTATCCGGCCAGCCAACTGCTGGTACGCAAGGCGCTGGCCGATCTGGGAGAAGTCAGTGTGATCGGCAACGGCCGCCTGGCCCTGGAACGGGTGCTGGCCGATCCGCCGGACCTACTGCTGCTGGACCTGAACCTGCCCGAGCTCAGCGGCGAGCAACTGCTGCGGTTGCTACGCCAGGCGCCGGCGACGCGCCGACTGCCGGTGATAGTGCTGAGCGCAGCGAGCCAGGCCGACGAAGGGCTCGACTGTCAGGAGCGGCTGGGCAAGCCGCTTGATCTGAACGAGCTGCGTCGACGCGTCCGTGATCATCTTCAGGCGCTGGACCTGATCCCGAGCTGAGCGGCTCGTCGGGATAGGCGTTCCGGCGTGCCCGGCAGCGAGCCCGCTCTACGGGGCAGCGCGGTTTCGAGTAGAAATCAGATACTGGCGAAGGCCGGGAAGGCCGGGAAGGCCGGGAAGCCCGGAAGGCGCCGTGGCGGCGCTCTTCATCGGTGCTCTTCATCGACGCTCATTGGCGCTTTCAGTCGGCGCGCTCGCCGCAGAGATCGAGGGCGAACCAGTGTTCGACTTCCGTCTGCGACAGTCTGGCGCCGAGCAGCGCGAACAGCTTGCCCAGCGCGGCCTCGCGGGTCATGCCGCCACCGGAGACCAGACCGCTGGCCGCCAACTGGCTGCCGGTCGCGTAGATGTTGAACTCCACGTGCCCTTGCGGACATTGGCTGATCGCCGCCAGCACGATCCCGCGCTGGTGCGCGTCCTGCAATGCCTGCAGCAGCGCGGCATCATCCGCCGGGCCCGTGCCGTTGCCATAGCATTCGACCAGCACCCCCTGCACGCCGCTGCCAAGCAGCGTGCGCACCTGGGCTGCCTGGATCCCCGGATACAGTGCCAGCACCGCCAGATTGACCGGTTGTCGCGGCTGACGGTAGTCGAGCGTGGCGGGGATGGCCGCGGCGCGTTGCCCCTGGCGCACCCGCGTCGGCACGCCGAAGGCATCGAGGCTGGCGGTGCCCAGCTTGCTGGCGCGGGCGCCATGCATCAGCTTGCCGGCGAAATACAGGTGCACGCCGGGCGCGACACCCGCGTGCAGCGCCTGCATCGCGCCGAACAGGTTGTCCCAGGCGTCGCTGCCTGGAGCACCCGCCGGCAGCATGGCACCGGTCATTACCACCGGCACCGGCAAGCCCAGCAACAGGAAGCTCAGGGCGGCGGCGCTGTAGGCCAGGGTATCGGTGCCGTGCAGCACCAGCACGCCATCGCAGCCGTCCTCTTCGACGCCGGTCCGGATGGCCACGACCATGGCCAGCCAATTCTCCTGGCGCATATTGGCGCTGTCGATCGGTGGCAGCAGTTCGCGGAATTGCCAGTGCGGCAGGGTCAGCTGCGGTTGCAGGGCCTGCTGCTCGCGCAAGCGGTCGGCAAAGCCGGATGCGGGCACCAGGCCTTCGGCGCTCTGCTGCATGCCGATGGTGCCGCCGGTGTACAACACCAGAATGTTTCTGGAAGCCACCATGTTGGTCTCCTATAAAAACAGGGGGCTAAGCCCCCTGTCTGTACCCCAGTTCGTACCCGCTTCGTGCGCTTAGCGCTGCTGCGCCGGGGAAGCGGTTGCCGTTCCCGTGGCAGGTGTCTCACGGGTGCCCTGGGCTGGCCAGACGCTCGGGTCCAGGTCCAGATCGGAGAAGTGCTTCGGATCGAACACCGGCTGCTCGACGCCGGCATCACGCTGGCTGTCGTAGTCGCGCATCAGGCGCAGGCCGACCTTGAACAGCAGCGCCAGCGCGATCAGGTTGCAGATCGCCAGCAGCCCCATGGTGACGTCGGCGAAGCCGAACACCGTGCCCAGGTCCTGGATCGAGCCCCACATCACCAGGCAGATGACCATGATGCGGTACACCAGCACCGGCCAGCGCTTGGCGGTGAAGAAGCCCAGTGCGTTCTCGCCGAGGTAGTAGTTGTAGATCAGCGTGGTGAACACGAACAGCAGCAGCGCGACGCTGATAAAGACCCGGCCCCACTCGCCGACCACTGCAGCTACGGCGGTCTGCGTCAGGACCACGCCGGCCATGTCGCTCCCCGGCTCGAACACACCGGAGAGGATGATGATCAGCGCGGTGCAGCTGCACAGCACGATGGTGTCGATGAACACGCTGAGCGACTGGACGATGCCCTGCGCGACCGGGTGCTTGACCTCGGCCACTGCCGCCACGTTCGGCGCACTGCCCAGACCGGCCTCGTTGGAGAACAGGCCGCGCTTGACGCCCATGATGATCGCCGCGCCGATGCCGCCGGCAAACGCCGGCTCCAGGCCGAAGGCGCTGCGGAAGATGGTGCCGAAAGCCTCCGGAATGTCGCCGGCATTACTGCCGATGACGAAGATGGCCATGGCGATGTAGGAGAACGCCATCACCGGTACCAGCACGTCGGCAAACTTGGCGATGCGCTTGATGCCACCGAAGATGATCAGGCCGATCACCACCATCAGCACGATGCCGCTGACGAAGGTGGGGACACCAAAGGTGTCGTTCATCGAGCTTGCAACGGTGTAGGACTGCACGGCGTTGAAGCCGAAGCCGAAGGTCACCAGCAGCAGCAGCGATACGACGATGCCCAGCCAGCGCTGGCCGAGACCGTGCTGGATGTAGAACGCCGGGCCGCCGCGATAGCCGCCGTCGGGTTCACGGCGCTTGTACAGCTGCGCCAGGGAGCATTCGAAATAGCTGGTGGCCATGCCGACCAGCGCGACGATCCACATCCAGAAGATCGCGCCCGGCCCGCCGAGCATGATGGCGACCGAGACGCCAGCGATGTTGCCGGCACCGACGCGGCCGGCGACGCTGAGCATCAGCGCCTGGAACGAGCTGAGCTGTCCGGGCTGGCGTTTGAAGGCTTCGCCGAAGATCTGGAACATGCTGCCGAAGTAGCGAAACTGGACGAAGCGCGAGGCGATGGTGAAGAACAGGCCGAGGCCTATCAGCATCACGATGAGCAGCTTGCTCCAGATGAGATCGTTGAGTAAATCGAGCATGACGGAAGGGTCTCTCTTGTTGTTGTGACAAATGTTGAAACACAGCCCTGGAATGGTTGGCCAGAGCTGATCCTCATGCAATTGCGCGGATCGCGGCGAGCTGGCGCGAGTTGATGCTAGAATTGCGCCGCTCGCATCACCCGGAACCCCGCATGGACAACCACCTTGGCGCCAACCTCAAGCTGCTCTGCAGCCACTATCGCTCGATCGCCGAGGTCTGCCGCAAGCTCGCGATCAACCGCGCCCAGTTCAATAAATACCTGAACGGCCAGAGCCGCCCGACGGCGCACAACCTCAAGCGTATCTGTGATTTCTTCGGGGTCGAGAGCTACGAGTTGAGTCTGCCCGGCGAGCAGTTCGCGCAACTGATCGGTCTGCGTCAGCACGACCAGGAACGCATCGCCGCCAGCGATCCGCTGCTCGAGCTGTTCCAGCCGATGCGCGACAACGCCAATAGCCTGGCCCGTTACTGCGGTTACTACTTCGAATACGCCAACTGCATGTCGGTGCCGGGGCAAATCCTGCTGTCGCTGGTGCATCTGCGCGAGGATCGCGGCAGCTTCGTCTTCGAACGCCAGGAGCGCCAGGAACAGTCGCGCGCCGACAATCCCAAACAGGAGGACGGAGTCGTACGCTGCCGCTACCTGGGCGCCGCCTTCTATTTGCAGGACCGCCTGTTCCTCATCGACTACGAGTCACTGACCGACAACGAGATGAGCCAGACCATCCTGATCCCCAGCTTCAAGAGCCGTATCAGCCGCCTCAATGGCCTGAAGACCGGCGTGTCGAGCGGGGATCGGCGCACTCCGGCCTGTACCCGCGTGGTCTGGGAATATCTGGGTACTGAGATCAACCGGGTCAACGCCTACCGCCAGGTGATGCTCTATGACCTGGACGACCCGCGTATCGACCCGGAAATCCGCGCGCGACTGGCGTCGGTGTCCCTGCGCGACGGCTTGTTCGAGATCGAGTAGGGTCTAGCGCAGATTCCGTCGGAGAATTTCCAGGCGTTGCCGCTGCTGTCCCTGGGCGTCGAAGTTGTCCGCGCGTAGCCAACGTTCGAACGCTTCGCAGCAGGCCGGCCACTGGTGGTCGAGCATCGCGAACCAGGCGGTGTCGCGGTTGCGGCCCTTGATCACCATGTGCTGGCGAAACAACCCTTCGTAGCTGAAACCCAGGCGCGTGGCGGCGCGCATGGAGCGGGCGTTGTCGGCATTGCACTTCCATTCCAGGCGGCGATAGCCCAGCTCGCCCAGGGCAAGCCTGGCGAGCAGGAAGACGGCCTCGGTCGATGCCTGGCTGCGTTGCATCGCGGGGCCGAAGACGACGTGACCGATCTCGATGCAGCCGTGTGCCGGTGTGATGCGTTGAAAGCTCAGCAGCCCGACCGCGCGCTGGTGACTCCGGTCGATCACGGTGAAGAACAGCGGATCGACGGTCGCGGCGCAGCCATCCAGCCAGGCGTCGAATGCGCCGCGCTCAATGAACGGGCCATAGGGCAGGTAGTCCCACAGCGCTGGGTCGTCGACCCCCTGCAGCGCCGCCCAGAGCTCATCGCCGTGCCGCGTGAAGCACAGCGGTTCGAGTTGCACGTAATGCCCTATCAGTGCGGCACGGGGCGGGATCGGCACGGGCTGCCAGTCGGTTGGGTTGGGCTGGGGCATGGTGGCGCCTGTTCAGAGTAGTTTGCGGTATTGGATGAAACCCGAGCGATCGGCGATGCGCTCGTAGAGCTGCATGGCGTCGTGGTTGGTTTCGTGGGTCAGCCAGTGCACGCGCGACTCACCCGCGGCGCGAGCCTGGGCATAGACGTGCTCGATCAGGCGCCTCCCGATGCCGCCGCCGCGCAGGCCGGCGCTGACGAACAGGTCCTGCAGGTAGCAGTAGTCACCGGTGGTCCAGCAGGAACGGTGATAGATGAAGTGCACGAGACCGACGGCCTGCCCGTCCTGCCACGCCAGCGCGGCATGCATGGGCTCGGCGGGGTCGATGAAGCGCTGCCAGGTCGTGGCGCTGGTCTGCTCGGCTACCGTGCTCTGGTAGAAGTCCAGGTAGCGCTGCCACAAGGGCAGCCAGGCAGCATGGTCTTCGGCGGTGACGGGGCGGATATCAATGCTCATACGGCTTCCTTGGGGTGGGCTGACGATCGCTGATGTGGGCGGCCAGTTCGCGGTCGCGGCTATCGCTACTGCTCGCCAGCGCCTCGCGTACGCCGGCCTGGTCGGCCTGGCTGCGGTTCTGGCTGAGCTTGAACTTGCCTTGCAACTGTTCGATCGGCAGGGCGAAGCCGACGATGGCGCGTAGCTGCTTGGCGATATAGGCGCTGGGCGCATCGCTTACCGCCCAGGGCCGCTCGCGCGTGGCCTCATGCTGCGCGCTGAGTCGGCTCACCAGTTGCAGCAGGCGCTCGCTGTCGTCAAATACCTCTGCGCGCCCCTGCGCCTGCACGCTGATGTAGTTCCAGGTCGGCACCACCTCGCCGTGCTCGGCCTTGCTGGGATACCAGGACGGGCTGACATAGGCGTCCGGGCCATGGAATATCACCAGCACCGGCTGGCCTTCGGCGAGGTCGCGCCACTGCGGATTGGCCCGGGCGAAGTGTCCGTACAGCGTGCCGAAGGGGCCCTCGTCCGGGTCCAGCAGCAACGGCAGATGACTGGCGAGCAAGCCCTGCGTGCCATGGCTGACAAGGGTGGGCAGGCGGCTGTCGCGCATCTGTCGATGCAGCGTCGCGAGATCGTTCTGGCGAAAGGCGGTTGGGGTGTACATCGTCTGGCTCCTGGGTGATGAGCCATGCTAGGCAGACCATTGGTCTGCTGTAAGATCCATTTCTCGTCAGTTTCATGGAGCCATTCGCCATGCCGATGCCGTCTGCACCGCCGTTGTCGGTCGATTTGTCCGGCATTCGCCTCGACCCGCAGCGCGGCCTGGCGCGTCAGCTCTATCAGGCGCTGCGCGAACGCATCCTCGATGGGCGTCTGCCTGGAAGCACGCGGCTGCCGGCGAGCCGTGATCTGGCGGGCCTGCTGGGGATATCGCGCAATACGGTGATGCGGGCGTTCGATCAGCTGTACGCCGAAGGCTACGTCGAGGGCCGCGTCGGCGCGGGCACCTTTGTCGCCGGCTTGGGTGCGACGGCCGCCCCGCTACCGATAGCGCAGGCCGGCAGCGCGCAGACGAACGCGCTACAGCTGTTGCAGCAGCATCACCTGAATCCTCCCTTGAATGGTCCGCCGCGGGCGTTCCGGGTCGGCGTACCGGCCTTCGACCTGTTTCCCTTCGAAACCTGGGCGCGGTTGACGGCACGTTTCTGGCGCAAGCCGTCGCCTGCGCGGCTGGGCTATGGCGACCCGGCCGGCGACCTGCGGCTGCGCGAACTGATCGCAGCCTACCTGCGTAACAGCCGCGGCCTGTACTGCGATCCGGCGCAGGTGGTGGTCACCAGCGGCGCACAGCAGGCCATCAGCCTGTGCGCACAGTTGCTGGTCAGCCCCGGTGCGCAAGTGGCGGTGGAGAATCCCGGCTACCGCGCCGCCGGCCACGCGCTGGCGGTCGCTGGGGCACAGTTGCGTGGCGTGTCGGTAGACAGCGACGGCCTGGACACCGCCGAGCTGGCGCGGATCGCGGGCTGCAAGCTGGTTTACGTGACGCCATCGCATCAGTACCCGACCGGGGTAACCCTGTCGCTGGCGCGGCGGCTGGAGCTGCTGGAGTGGGCGCAGCGCAATGACGGCCTGATCATCGAGGATGACTACGACGGCGAGTACCGCTATAGCGGTACGCCACTGGCCCCGCTTGCCGCCCTCGATCGGCAAGGCCGCGTGCTGTATGTCGGTACCTTCTGCAAAATCGCCTTTCCGGCGCTGCGCCTGGGCTATCTGGTGTTGCCACCGGCGCTGGCCGAGGCTTTCGCCCGCCGCCGCGCGCTGGACATGCGCCACTCGGCAGGCGGTGATGGCCGAATTCATCGCGGCCGGCCATTTCCAGCGGCACATTCGGCGCATGCGGGCTGCGGCCCGGGCTCGGCGCGATGCCTTGCTGGCCGGCTGGCCGAGCGCGATCGAGGGCTGCACGACGCTACCGCCGGTGCATGCCGGGCTGCACCTGTGCGTGAGGGTCGATAGCCTGGCTCGCGAGCGCGAGCTGATCGCTGCGGCGGACCGGGTTGGCGTGGAAATGTCGGCGCTGAGCCGCTACTGGCTGCCCGACAGCGCCACCCCGGAGGATGAACGAGCGGGGCTGGTGCTGGGCTTCGCTGCCGTGCCCGAGGCAGCGATCGAGCAGGCGCTGGAGGCGCTGCGGCGCGCCTGGCGGCTCTGAGGTGACAGGCCGCCGCGCTCGGGCGAGGCGGCCTGCTTACGATCACTGACGCAACGGCACCAGTCGCGGCGCGATCATGTTTTCCGGGCGCAGGATGTCATCCAGGGTGGCGTCGTCCAGCAACTGCTCCTCGCGCACCAGCTCCAGCACGCCGCGACCGCTGAGCAGCGCCTGGCCGGCGATGCGGGTGGCGTTCTCGTAGCCGATGTAGGGATTTAGCGCGGTGATCAGGCCGATGGAGTTTTCCATCAGGCGTCGGCAGTGGTCTTCGTTCGCGGTGATGCCCACGATGCAGTGCTCGCGCAGCATGTCCATGGCGCGTTGCAGCAGGCGGATCGAGTCGAACAGCTTGAAGGCGATCAGCGGCTCCATGACGTTGAGCTGCAGCTGCCCGGCTTCGGCCGCCATGGTCAGCGCCAGGTCGTTGCCGATGACCTCGAACGCCACCTGGTTGACCGCTTCAGGGATAACCGGGTTGACCTTGCCCGGCATGATCGAGCTTCCGGGTTGACGCGCAGGCAGGTTGATCTCGTTGATGCCGGTGCGCGGGCCGCTGGAGAGCAGGCGCAGGTCGTTGCAGATCTTCGACAGCTTGACCGCCAGGCGTTTGAGCATGCTGGAGAAGGTGACGAAGGCGCCCATGTCGGAGGTGGCTTCGATCAGGTCGGCCGCCGGTTTCAGCGGATGGCCGCTGATGGTTGCCAGGCGCTGCACGGCCAAAGCCTGGTAGCTGGGGTCGGCGTTGATGCCGGTGCCGATGGCGGTGCCGCCGAGGTTGACCTCGACCAACAGCTGCGGGGCGATCAGGCGCAGGTGCTCCAGGTCTTCGCCAAGGGTGGTGGCGAAGGCGCGGAATTCCTGGCCGAGGGTCATCGGCACCGCGTCCTGCAGCTGGGTGCGGCCCATCTTGAGGATGTGCGCGAACTCGGTCGACTTGCCGGCGAACGCCTGCACCAGGCTGTCGAGGCTGGCCAGCAGGGTGTCGTGGCCGAGCAGCAGGCCGAGGCGGATGGCGGTGGGGTAGGCGTCGTTGGTCGACTGCGCCATGTTCACGTCGTTGTTCGGGTGCAGGTAGCGGTATTCGCCTTTGGCGTGGCCCATGTATTCCAGCGCAAGGTTGGCGATCACCTCGTTGGCGTTCATGTTGGTCGAGGTGCCGGCGCCGCCCTGGATCATGTCGACGACGAACTGGTCGTGATGCTCGCCGCGGATCAGGTGCGCGCAGGCCTGGCTGATGGCGGTGTGCTTGGCGTCGCTGAGGTGGCCGAGCTCGCGGTTGGCGTCGGCCGCCGCCTGCTTGACCATCGCCAGTGCGACCACCAGCTTGGGAAAATGCGACAGCGGTACGCCGGAAAGGTGAAAGTTGCGCACCGCGCGCAGCGTCTGGATACCGTAGTAGGCGTCGGCGGGTACTTCGAGGGAGCCAAGCAGGTCTTTTTCGAGGCGGAACGATGCAGCGGAGGACATGAGGGTTCTCATCCGAGAGAAAAGCGGCATATGCCGCGAAGGCCGCTACCATAGGCCTTGAGGCCCGATCTCGGCCAATGCCGTTAAAAGCTGGGTCATGCATGATCGGCATACGAAGCATGTGACGTCGCTTCGCTGGCGAGCGTTATTGCCGCATACGATCGCCCCTACCTCGGCTGCCCGGAGCGCCCATGAACATCGAAACCAAGTGGCTGGAAGATCTGGTCGCCCTGGCCGCAACGCGAAGCTTCTCCCAAGCCGCCGAGCGGCGCTTCGTCACCCAGCCAGCGTTCAGCCGGCGCATCCGCAGCCTGGAAAATACGCTGGGCCTGACCTTGGTGAACCGCGCCCGGACGCCGATCGAGCTGACCGAGGCGGGGCAGCTGTTCCTGGTCACGGCACGCAACATGGTCGAGCAGTTGGGCGAAGTGGTGCACTACCTGCACAACCTCGAAGGGCAGCGCGGCGAGGTGCTGCAGATCGCCGCCGCGCATTCGCTGGCGCTGGGGTTCTTCCCAGGATGGCTGGCTCGCCTGCGTCAGGACGGCGTACCGGTCAACAGCCGGCTGGTGGCCACCAACGTCGGCGAGGCGGTGCATTCGCTACGGGAAGGCGCCTGCGACCTGATCCTCGCCTACTACGATCCGGATGCCACGCTGCAGATGGATCCGGAGCTGTTTCCGTCGCTGGCGCTGGGGCGCACCGAGATCGTGCCGGTCTGCGCGGTCGATGAGGCAGGCAGGCCGCTGTTCGATCCGGATAGTGGCCAGACCGTGCCGCTGCTGGCCTACAGCGCCGGCGCCTCGCTGGGTCGTTCGGTGAATCTGCTGCTGCGCCAGCGTGGGCTGCGCTCGACCACCGTGTACGAAACGGCGATGGCCGACAGCCTGAAAAGCATGGCCATGCAACGGCTGGGGCTGGCCTGGGTGCCCCGGCTTTCGGTGACCGCCGAGCTGGAGCGCGGCGAACTGGTAATCTGCGGCGGCGAGCACTGGCGGGTGCCGTTGGAGATACGCCTATATCGCTGCGCATTGGTGCGCAAGGCGCCGGTACGGCTGCTCTGGCGCAAGCTGGAAAGCGGCGCGGGGCAGTGGGCGGAGGCTGTAACCCCCGGCTGAGACCCGGACGCGCTTGGCGCGTCCGGGCGTGGCGTCACATGCCCAGCACGATTCGTCCTTCGATGGCCCCGGCGCGCATCTGGTCGAATATCTGGTTGATGTCGTCCAGCTTGCCGTGGTGGATGGTTGCCTTGACCAGGCCTTCGGCGGCGAAGTCCAGCGCCTCCTGCAGGTCCGCGCGGGTACCGACGATGGAGCCGGTGATGCTGATGGCCTTGAGCACCACATCGAAGATCGGCGTCGGGAAGTCGCCTGGCGGCAGGCCGACCAGGGCGACGGTGCCGTGCCGCCGGGCCATGCCGATGGCCTGACCGAAGGCGCTGTTGGACACGGCGGTCACCAGCACGCCGTGGGCACCGCCAATGTCGCGCTGGATCACGGCGACCGGGTCCTCATGGCGCGCGTTGACCGTCAGGCTGGCGCCGAGCGTGCGGGCCAGCTCCAGCTTGGCGTCGTCGACGTCCACGGCGGCTACGTGCAGGCCCATGGCCTTGGCGTATTGCACGGCCACGTGACCGAGCCCGCCGATGCCGGAAATCACCACCCACTGGCCCGGACGGGCGTTGGTGACCTTCAGGCCCTTGTACACGGTGACGCCGGCGCAGAGGATCGGCGCGATTTCATCGAACGCCACCTGCTTGGGCAGGATGCCGACATAGTCGGGATCGGCCAGCACGTACTCGGCGTAGCCGCCGTTGACCGAGTAACCAGTGTTCTGCTGCTCGGTGCAGAGCGTTTCCCAGCCGGTCAGGCAGTGCTCGCAACAGCCGCAGGCCGTATACAGCCAGGGCACGCCGACCCGATCGCCTTCCTTGACGCGGGTGACGCCGCTGCCAACGGCGGCCACATAGCCGACGCCCTCATGACCGGGAATGAACGGCAGCGACGGGCGCACCGGCCAGTCGCCCTCGACGGCGTGCAGGTCGGTGTGACACACACCACAGGCCTCGATCTTGACTAGGATCTGCCCTGGGCCGGGCAGTGGCACCTTGACTTCCTCGATGCGCAACGGCTCGCCGAAGGCATGTGCCACGGCGGCTTTCATGGTCTGGTTCATGGGGAATCTCCTTTGCCTCGGGAGCCGCCAGTCTGCGCCGCGGCCGTGCTCCCACAATTGACGCCGAGCAATTCCCGCTGCGATCGACAAGGGGGCCGGACACACGGTCGCGGGTGCCGGCGGACGGGGGCTTGCGCTATACTGCGCGGCCTTCGGTCGGACCGGTTCCGGCCATGTACCTGCACGGCCGCGCTGTTTTCAGCGCGGCCGTTGTTCCTGATGCGCCGGTAGGCGCCGAAGAGAGGCACGACGATGACCGCACTGGTAGGCGTGATCATGGGCTCCAAGTCCGACTGGTCCACCTTGAGCCACACCGCAGACATGCTGGAGAAGCTCGGCATTCCGCACGAAGTCACCGTGGTGTCCGCGCACCGCACGCCCGATCTGTTGTTCCAGTACGCCGAACAGGCCGAAGCGCGCGGCTTGCGCGTGATCATCGCCGGTGCTGGCGGCGCCGCTCACCTACCGGGCATGTGCGCGGCCAAGACGCACCTGCCGGTACTCGGCGTGCCGGTGCAGTCCTCGATGCTTTCAGGTGTGGATTCGCTGTTGTCGATCGTGCAGATGCCGGCCGGTGTGCCGGTCGCCACCCTGGCCATCGGCAAGGCGGGCGCGGTCAACGCGGCGCTGCTCTCGGCCAGTATCCTCGGCCATGAATTCCCCGAATATCACGCCGCGCTGAAGGCATTCCGCGACGAACAGACCCAGACCGTGCTCGACAACCCGGACCCGAGGGACGCGTAAATGAAGATCGGCGTAATCGGTGGCGGCCAGCTGGGCCGCATGCTCGCCTTGGCGGGGACCCCGCTGGGGATGAACTTCGCCTTCCTCGATCCTGCCCCGGACGCCTGCGCCGCCGCCCTCGGCGAACACCTGCGGGCGGACTACAGCGATCAGGATCACCTGCGCCAGCTGGCCGACGAGGTCGACCTGGTGACCTTCGAGTTCGAAAGCGTGCCGGCCGAGACCGTCGCCTTCCTGTCGCAGTTCGTGCCGGTCTACCCGAGCGCCGAGGCGCTGCGTATCGCCCGCGACCGATGGTTCGAAAAGTCCATGTTCAAGGATCTCGGTATCCCCACGCCGGAGTTTGCCGATATCCAGTCCCAGGCCGACCTCGACGCCGCCGCGGCCAGCATCGGCCTGCCGGCCGTACTCAAGACGCGCACCCTGGGCTACGACGGCAAGGGACAGAAGGTCCTGCGCAAACCGGCCGATGTCGCCAATGCCTTCGCCGAGCTGGGCAGCGTGCCCTGCATCCTTGAAGGCTTCGTGCCCTTCAGTGGCGAGGTCTCGCTGATCGCCGTTCGGGGCCGTGACGGCGAGACCTGCTTCTACCCGCTGGTCCACAACACCCATGAAGCCGGCATCCTGCGGTTGTCGGTGGCCAGCAGCAATCATCCACTGCAGGCGCTGGCCGAGGACTATGTCGGTCGCGTGCTCAAGCAGCTCGACTACGTCGGCGTGCTGGCCTTCGAGTTCTTCGAAGTCGACGGTGGCCTGAAAGCCAACGAGATCGCGCCGCGGGTGCACAACTCCGGTCACTGGACCATCGAAGGCGCCGAGTGCAGCCAGTTCGAAAACCATCTGCGCGCCGTAACCGGCCTGCCGCTGGGCTCGACGGCCAAGCTGGGCGAAAGCGCGATGATCAATTTCATTGATGAAGTGCCTGCGGTCGAGAAGGTGATCGCCATCGAGGATTGCCACCTGCACCACTACGGCAAGGCATTCAAGGCCGGTCGCAAGGTCGGCCACGCCACGCTGCGCTGCCCGGATCGCGCCACGCTGGACCGGCAGATCACGGCTGTCGAGTCACTGATCGGCCGCGATTGATCCTCCGATCGTCTGGCTTGATCGAATCGCTGGCGAACTGGCTAGCTCGCCTCCTGTCCGAGAATACGTAACGCATATTTTCGGACTTGAGGAGATCGCCAATGGGCATCATCGGAACCATCATCATCGGCCTGATCGTAGGCCTCATCGCACGCTTCCTGAAGCCCGGCAACGACAGCATGGGCTGGATCATGACCATCCTGCTGGGTATCGGCGGCTCGCTGCTGGCCACTTACGGCGGCCAGGCTCTGGGCCTCTACGAGGCGGGCGAGGGTGCAGGCTTTATCGGTGCGGTGGTCGGTGCGATCATCCTGCTGGTGATCTACGGCATGGTGACCAGCCGTAAGCACTGACCCGTACGGGGCCGCGCCCTGTTGCGGCCCCGTTCCCTCAGCACTTGGTTCTCATGCGCCCGCTATTTCTATTCCTGTTGCTGTCTTTCACCCCGTTGCTTCACGCCGCCCCGGCTGAACTCGACTGGCTCGAGCTGATGCCCGCGGAGGATCGCAAGGCGCTGGAGGAGATGCTGGAAATCGAGCACGACTCTCCGGAATCCCGTGGTTTCAGTGACCAGGGAGGGCTCAAACAGGACGCGGGGCTGCCCGCGGTGATGTATTCGGCCAAGACCGTCCCGTCGCTGGCGGGCAAGCAGGTTCGCCTCGGCGGCTATCCGGTCCCGCTTGAGACCGACGCACAGGGGCGCAGTACCGAATTCTTCCTGGTGCCCTATCCCGGCGCCTGTATCCACGTGCCGCCGCCACCGCCCAATCAGATCGTGATGGTCCGCTATCCGCAGGGGATCACCCTTGACGATATCTATGCTCCGCTCTGGGTGAACGGCAGGTTGCAGATCGAGTCGGTCAGCAACGACATGGCTGACGCCGCCTATGTGATCGCGGCGGACCAGGTGACAGTGGTCGATGAAAGCGACCTCTGAGCGGCGGCCGGCCTCGGCTAAGCTCGATCAGGCCGAGCGTGAGGCCTTCCGCGCGCTGGCGGCCAGGACCGAAGGCATCGACGTCGAGGTCTACCGGAGATTCGACAAGGATCCGCTGGAGCCGATCGTTGGCCTTGGCCGCGTCGATGCGCCCGTCGCCTTCTTTGGGCGCGACCCCGGCCGCGAGGAAGTTCGCCACGGTGAGCCGTTCATCGGCGCGGGCGGGCAATTGGTGCGCCGCGTGCTCTACCGGCATCTGCATGGCGAAGACATGCCGGATTTCGAGGCTGGCCGCGTGCTTGGCCACGAATTCTTCTGGGTCAACACGGTGCCCTACAAGCCGCTGGGCAATCGCGCCTGGTCGATGGCGGTCAAACGGCGCTTCCAGCCGCTCATGCAACAGCTGCTTATCGAGAACTGGCACGGCCGCGACATCGTCACGCTCGGCCGCGAAGCCTTCCTCTGGTTCGGCCTGGCGCAGGAACGCGAGGTGCGCCAGCAGCTCGAGGCGTTCTGGCGCCGGGACGAGCGCTTCACCCAGTACTTCGAGATCGAGCTGGCAACGGAGCAGGGCGCTGCGCGGGCGTTTCGTCTGTATCCATTGCCGCATCCTTCGCCGCGCAATCGCGTCTGGTTCGACCGGTTTCCGGCCCTTCTCGAGGCGCGTTTGCAGCAGCTGCTGGGTTGAGCCGTTCAGGCATCGGTACCCAGTTGGCGTATGAAGCCGCGGTCGATACGGTCTTTCCAGTACCCCAGCCACCTGCCATCGGCCGTCAGGGAGGCCCAGCTCAGCAGGGCGCCGCGGTGCCCATCCGCCAGCAGTGCGAGGCAGTGGGGCTGAGGATGGTAATGGCGCAGCGACTGGCCGATCGCCGCCCTGCCGAGGTTGGTGGCAAGCACCGCTGCCTGACGTACCGCATGCACGCCGTTGCGCTCGGCGCCTGGCAGGCTGGCGCAATCGCCACTGGCGAACACGTGCGGATGCGAGCGGCTTTGCAGCGCCGGGGTGACTTCTATGAAGCCACGAGCATCCAGGCGCAGACCGGAATCGCGCAGCCAGTCGATGGGGTTGGGCCCCGTGGCGACGACCAGCCGCCGGCCTCGCCAGCGGATCTGGCCGTCACCGATCAGGGTATTGCCATGCACCGCCTGGATCGGTGTCTGTTCGTGTACCTGGACTCTGGCCGCTTGCAGATGTCGCAGCGCCAGGCGGCGCAGGCGCGGCGGGTGTCCGGCAAGCAGGTCGCTCGCGGTGAACAGGTGGACCGACGGTAGCCGTTCGGCCATCGCCAAGGCCAGTTCTACGCCGGCTGCACCGCCACCGAGGATGGCCACAGCCTCCGGCGTTTCCTGCCATTGCTGCCAGCGGCGAATGAAATCGGCAAAGGGCTTGACCGAGAGCAGCTCCATGCCGTCGCCCGATTGCTCGGGCAGCCAGGGCAACGAGCCCAGGTTGAGCGACATCCAGGTGCTGCGCAGGGTCTCGCCGGTTGCCAGGAGCAGCTCGGGCGCTTCGGGCAGCAGCGCGACCATCGTGCCCTGGATGAATTCCACTTCCGCGGCGGCGCACAGCTTGGGCAGTGCGACGCGGCATTGGCGGAGCTGATAGTGCTCGGCGATCAGGCCAGGCATCATGCCCGAATACCAGGCGTGTGGCTCGGCCGAGACCAGGCCGATGCGACCTACCGGACGTTCGCGGCTGGCCCATTGGCGCAGTGCGCCGAGGTGGCTGTGGCCGGCGCCGGCCAACAGCAGATCGAAGTCATTGTTCATGACGCATCAGTGCGGTGCTGATGCAGGCAGGGGGCGGGTTGGCTGGGGGGCGTCAGCGTGACTTCCATGACAAGAGTCCTCCAGAGCAATGCAACCGGCAGGCTGGGCAACACCGCTCGCCACCGGTAGCCCGCGCGGCGAGGAGTGCCCGTGTTGCAGTATAGATTCGATACGCCTGGACGCCTGATTCTTCTTCGCTCGGCGGGAGCGACATGGAGGGCGCTACAGGGCTTCGACGCCGATCGCCACGCTCAGGCTGTGGCGGGCTCCCGCTTCCAGCACGACCATATCCTCCATCACGTTGGCCGTTTCGATGCAGAGCATGCGCTGCCAGGCATCGTCGGCGAATTGCGACAGACGCCGGGCCTTGTCGATCCAGGGGTTCCACAGTACAGCCGAGCGCGAACCCCGGGTTTCCAGGATGATTCGGCGGCCAAGGCCCGTATCGCGCAGGCATAGCACTGGCGGCAGGTCGAGGTAGATGCGGTCGGTTTCACTGTCGAAGCGCAAATCGCCCTCTTGCTGGCGTCGCTGCCAGGCTTCCAGGGTCTCGATATAGGGGCGACCGTCGAGGCCTTCTACCGCGACCTGGCGAATGTCGCTGATGGCGAAGTAGCTGTGCAGCGCCTGGCTCAGCGCGACAGCCGTCGGGCCCTGGTTATGGCTGCTCAACGTCAGGTGCAGACGCTCGTCCAGGCGGATCTGCAGGCTCAGTTCGACCGCATGCGGCCAGCCGGGAAGACTGCCGGTGTCACAGGCGAATTCCAGCGTGGCGCTGTCGCTGTCGCTACGCGTGTCCCGCAGCTGCCAGTCGGTGTTGCGTACCAGCCCGTGCGCCGGCGCGGGGGCGCTGCCCTGATAGGCATTGCGCACCGGCTCCGGGTTGCGCGCTAGGTCGCCGAACCAGGGCCAGCACACCGGTACTCCGCCGCGCACCGCCTGACCGCGCTCGAAGGCGGCGTCTTCGCTGAGCCAGATGATCGGTGCATCGCCGTGGCGGTAGCTGAGCACTTGCGCACCCTGTTCGGCGACGAGCACTTCGGCCGCTCCATTGCGGATGCGCCAGCAGGCGAGTTGATCCATTTCTATGCGTTGGATGTCGACGGACATGGCTGTTCTCGTAGGCAAGGGAGATCGGGCGTTCTGACTCGGCCGGCGCCGCAGGATTTCCGCCACGGGGCGAAATCGGTCACCGGGGGCGGGAAAGCGGGGCGGGCCGACGCCCGGCGCCTGCGCGGCCCGGGCTTGGCTCGTTGCGGCGCTAGCGCCCCTGGCAGGCGTCGACGCGCAGCCAGCGCTCCAGCAGTTTGAAACCCTGCATGAGCGCGAAGGCGATGACCAGATAGATCAGGCCCGCGGTGAGGAACATTTCTTCGTGCATGTAGGTGCGCGCGGCGATCTTGCGCGCCATGCCGGTCAGCTCCAGCAGCGTGATGGTACTGGCCAGCGCACTGGCCTTGAGCATCAGGATCACTTCGTTGCTGTAGGCGGGCAGGCCGATGCGTGCCGCCCGTGGCAGGATGATGTGCCACAGCGCCTGGCGCCTGGACATGCCGAGCGCGCGCGCCGCTTCGATTTCCCCGGCTGGCACGTTCTGAATCGCGCCACGCAGAATCTCGGCTATGTACGCTGCGGTATGCAGGGTCATGGTGATGATCGCGCACCAGTAGGGTTCACGCAGATACGGCCAGAGCACGCTTTCGCGCACGACTTCGAACTGCGCCATGCCGTAGTAGACGAGGAACAGCTGCACCAGCAGCGGCGTGCCGCGAAAGAAGAAGATGTATCCGTAAGGCAGTGCGCGTATCGCCAGAATACGCGACGAGCGCGCGATGCCCAGCGGCAGCGCCAGGATCAATCCGGCAACGACCGAAACGCCGACCAGCTGCAGTGTCAGCCAGGCGCCTTCCATAAAGCTCGGTAGCCACTTGATGAACAGGTCCCAGCTCATGCGGTACTCCTGGCGAAGCCGCGGCCGGCACGTTTCTCGAGAAAGTACATGGCGGTCATGGCGATGACGGTCAGGCCCAGGTAGATAAAGGCCGCGACGAGGAAGAAGGTGAAGGGCTCCTTGCTGGCGGTCACGGCGATTTGCGAACTGCGCATGATCTCCTCGAGACCGATCACCGATACCAGCGCGGTGTCCTTCATCAGGATCATGAACAGGTTGCCCAGGCCGGGCAGGGCCAGGCGCCACATCTGCGGCAGGATCAGCCGCAGAAAGATCCGCCGCTTGCCCAGGCCGAGCGCCAGGCCGGCTTCCCGATGCCCCTTGGGAATCGCCAGCAGCGCGCCGCGGAAGACTTCCGTGGCATAGGCGCCGAAACACAGGCCGAGGGCGATGGTGCCGGCCGCGAACGGGTTGAGGGCCAGATTGTCGATGCCGAAAATCTCACCGATGCCCCGCACCAGGCCGATGGTGCCGAAATAGATCAGCAGTACCCAGAGCAGCTCGGGTACGCCACGAACGATGGTCGAATAGGTGCCGCCGAGCCAGCGCAGGGCGACATAGGGTGAGGTCTTGGCAAGCGCGCCGAGCAGGCCGAGCACCAGCCCCAGCGTGAGGGATGCAAGGGCCAGCTGAATGGTCATCCAGGTGCCGGCGGCCAGCGCCGGACCGAATCCATGAAGGTCGGGAATCATATGGGCTCAAACACCAAAGCCCGACCTGCCAGATTGGCGGCCGGGCTTTGATTCAGACGGATCAATAAATGTCGAAAGGGAAGTACTTGGCGTTCAGTTTCTCGTAGGTGCCATCGGCCCGGATTTCCGCCAGCGCCTTGTTCAGCTTCTGGCGCAGCTCGTCGTTGCCCTTGCGCACTGCGATGGCGATCTTGTCGTTGTCGAACACCGGCTTGCCCTTGAATTCGAAGTTCTTGCCAGCATCGCTCTTGAGCCATTCCCACTGCACGAACGAGTCGGCCAGGATGGCGTCGACTCGGCCCGAGGCCAGATCGAGGTAGGCGTTTTCCTGGGTGTCGTAGAGCTTGATGTCGACGACGTCGTCCATGTTGTCTTCCAGCCAGGTGCCGGCGATGGTGGCCCGCTGGGCACCGATCGTCTTGCCTTTGAGGTAGCTCTCGTCGGTCTTGAAGTCGACGGACTTGGGCGCCACGAACTGCAGCTTGTTGGTGTAGTAGTGGTCGGTGAAGTCGACGGCCTGCTTGCGCTCTTCGGTGACCGACATGGAGGCGGCGAGGAAATCGAACTTGCCGGCGTTCAGCGCGGGAATGATGCCGTCCCAGTCGGAGGTGACCACTTCGCACTCGACTTCCATCTTGGCGCAGAGGGCGTGGGCGATGTCCAGGTCGAAGCCGACCACCTGGCCGCTGGCGTCGATCAGGTTGAACGGCGGGTAGGCGCCCTCGGTGCCGATGCGCAGCTTGTCGGCGGCAAAGGCGTTGGCGCCGAGCATCAGGGTGGCGGCGGCGGTCAGCAGAATCTTCTTATAGCTTTTCATTCGGTGTTGCTCCATTAGCGGTGGCTGGACATGAACTGTTTACAGCGTGCCGATTGGGGGTTGTCGAACACCTGCTCCGGCGTTCCTTGCTCTTCGATCAGGCCCTGATGGAGGAAAACCACCTCACTGGAAACCTGTTTGGCGAAGTTCATTTCATGGGTGACCAGCAACATGGTCCGACCCTCATCGGCCAATGACCTGATCACGGCAAGCACTTCTTGTACCATTTCCGGGTCGAGCGCCGAAGTCGGCTCGTCGAACAGGATGACCTGCGGCTGCATCGCCAGGGTGCGGGCGATGGCGGCGCGTTGCTGCTGGCCGCCGGAGAGCTGGTTGGGATAGACATGCCGCTTGTCGGCGATGCCGACCTTGGCCAGCAACGCTTCGGCGGTTTCGATGGCTTCGGCCTTGCTCTGGCCCAGCACGCGTCGCGGCGCTTCGATGATGTTGTCGAGGACGCTCATGTGCGGCCAGAGGTTGAAATTCTGGAACACGAAGCCGAGCTTGCTGCGCATCAGGTTGATCTGCTTGCCGTCGGCCGCCACCAGGTCGCCGTCTTTGGCGCGCTTGAGCCGTAGCTGTTCGCCAGCGACGATGATTTCGCCTTCGTTCGGGTTTTCCAGCAGATTGATGCAGCGCAGGAAGGTCGATTTTCCGGAGCCGGACGAGCCGAGTATGGAAATTACATCGCCGTCGCGCGCAGTCAGCGAGATGCCCTTGAGTACTTCCAGATCGCCGTAGCGCTTGTGCAGATTGCGGATTTCCAGTGCTGGGATGGCCTCGGCCATTGAGCTTCCTCTTCTCGGACCCGAGCGTTGCCTGGTCCTTTTTCTATGTAAATTGCGCTCCGGCCGACTGCTCGCCTTCCTGGCGAGGCGCAAACCTAGCATGGGCTGGGGCATGCGCCAAGCCGAGGTTTGTGACCGGTCGGTCACGGGCGGCGGGCCTGATTGCGTTGCCCTTCTATGTATAGATGAATTTGTCGACTTCGGTCGAAATCCCTGCACAAGCTCTAGCGTCGCACGTCGGCATGTGCCTATGGCTGCTCGGTTTTGGGCAGGTCCGGTTCGCTGTCCAGCATCTCGTCGTGCTCCTGCATCCGCCACGGCAGGCTGCCGGGCGAAATATGCAGGAAATGCAGGTACTTCTCGAACTGATCGAGGATGTCACTGATGATGTCCTGCTGGCCGTAACCATAGATGTCGTAATGCTGCCCGCCGCGGCGCAGGAATACCTCGGCGCGGTAGTACTGTTGCTCGGCATCCGGCCCTTCCGAGAGGGCGAAGGCGGGCATTGCGTAGCCGACCATGCGGATCTCGTAGATGAAGTCCAGCTGGTCGTCCTTGACGACTTCGAGGTAGACCCGGGCGTTGGCGTCGTCGCTGTGCACTTCGGCGTTCCAGCCCTGGCCGCCAAGCTCACGCTGCACTCGGCGCATGGCCTTGAGCACGGTGCTGCCCATGAAGTCCTCGACCTGTTCGCGGCTGGGGAAGCTGACCAGCCCGGCGAGGCGCTTCTTCCACAGACCGGGTCCGGCATTGCTGGCCAGGCGCGTGGTCTGCATGTGGCTCTGCAGGCTGGTTTCGTGGTGCCCTTCGATCACCAGCGCGCGCCACATGCCCAGCGCGGCGATCAGCATGATGATGGCAAACGGCAGGGCGCTGGCGATGGTCATGGTCTGCAATGCGCTGAGACCACCGGCGAGCAACAGCGTCGCCGCCACCACGCCCTCGGCGGAGGCCCAGAACACGCGCTGCCAGACCGGCGTATGGCTCGCACCGCCTGCGGCCAGGGAATCGATGACCAGGGAACCGGAATCCGAAGAGGTGACGAAGAAGGTGATGATCAGCAGCACCGCCAGGAACGAGGCGATGGAGGTCATGGGTAGCAGTTCGAACAGCTTGAACAGTGCGATCGCATTGTCCGCCTGTACGTCGGTAATCAATGAGGTGTAGCCCTCGACCATGATCAGGTGCAGAGCGGTATCGCCGAACACCGAGAACCAGAGAAAGGTGAAGATGGTCGGCACGAACATCACGCCGAAGACGAACTGGCGAATCGTCCGGCCGCGGCTGATCTTGGCGATGAACAGCCCGACGAAGGGCGACCAGGCGATGGTCCAACCGAAGATGAACAGCGTCCAGTTACCGATCCAGTCGCTACGCGAATAGGCCTGCAGATTGAAGGTGCGCTCGATGATGTTGTTCAGGTAGCTGCCGGTGTTCTGCAGAAAGGTTTCGAGGATGAAAATGCTCGGTCCGACCAGGAACACGAACAGCATCAGACCGATCGCCAGGATCATGTTCAGCAGCGACAGGTTCTTCACGCCCTTGTCCAGCCCGGCCACCACCGAGCAGATGGCCAGCGCGGTGATGATGGCGATCGCGATGATCTGCACGCCGATACTCACGGGGATGTCGGGCCACAGGTAGTTGATGCCGGCATTGATCTGAGTGACCGACAGGCCCAGCGTGGTCGCGATGCCGAACAGTGTGCCGAGAATGGCGAAGACGTCCACCACATGGCCGATCGGCCCGTTGATGCGTTCGCCGATGATCGGATACAGCGCCGAACGCATGGACAGGGGCAGGCCATGGCGGAACGAGAAGTAGGCCAGCACCAGGCCGGTCAGGCCGTAGATCGCCCAGATGTGAAAGCCCCAGTGAAAGAAGGCGATCTGCATCGCCTGCTTGGCCGAGTCCACGGTCTGTGCGGCGCCAGCGGGTGGCGAGGCGTAATGCAATACCGGCTCGGCTACCCCGAAGAACAACAGCGCGATGCCGTAGCCGGCCGAGAACAGCATGGCGAACCAGGCGGGAAAGCTGTATTGCGGCTCCGCGTGGTCGGGGCCGAGCTTGATGCTGCCCCAGGGCGTCATCGCGATGCCGACGATGAATACCAGGAAGAACGCCACCGACAGCATGTAGAACCAGCCGAAGTTGGTGGTGATGAAGGCCAGCGTCGCGCTGAACACCTCGCCGGCAAGATCCGGGTTGCTGATCGTGCCGACCACCAGCAGCAGCGTGACGACCACTGCAGGGACGAATACCGGAAACAGGATTATGGCTCGTGGCAACTTCTTGTCGGCTTCCATGTGTCGTTCTGGCCTCTGATTGGCGAGTGGGACGGACGCGCAGTGGCTCCCGAAGACGCGGTGGCAATAAGGGGTAGACGACCGTTTGCGGCGAAATGCTCACGCTGCTTTGAATCGTCACGAGAAAAACACCGCTCGACATGCCCGCGGGAGCGGGTCGACCTGCAGGCGGCGGTGCTGGCCAATGCTTGCCGGGACGAGTTCGCTGTTGTCAGCCGGCCGCTTCAGTACGCCGGCTCCAGCTGATGCTGGCGCAGGATCGCGGGCACCGTGCCATCGGCGATCATCTCGTCCAGCGCCCGTTCGAATGCGCTGAACTCAGCCTCGCTCACAGTCTTGCGCGACAGCCCGATGCCGTAGGCGATCGGCCCCAGCTCGCCCGCTTCGCGCAAGCCATCGAGCTGCTCGTCTTCGATCAGATGCCAGGCCACGTCCTCGTTGAGCACCGCCAGGCCTTCCGGTCCGAAGCGCCCGGACTGCAGCATACGTAACAGGCGGCGGTTGTCCGCTGTCAGATGCAAGCGCACGTCGGGCACCGCCTTGAGGCGTTCGGAAAGGGTATAGGACGTCCCGGAGGGACCGTAGACACCGATCAGCCGTCCGGCCAGGTCGCTTGGCTGGTGATAGACGAAGGCACTGTCCTTGCGGGCGAAGACGCTGTAACGAGAGGTCACCAGCATGCGGCTGATATGAAACAGCTGTTCGCGCTTGGGCGATCGCACCAGGGTGAAGATGCCGTCGGCCTGGCCTTGCTCGGCCAATAGCAGCGCGCGTCGCCAGGGGTACAGCGTAATCGTGCAGTCCTGCTGCAAGCGCAGACAAACCGCCTGCACGATCTCCACCAAGGGGCCCTCGGCTCCGTTGCTGGAAGAGCGTTTGGCCGGATAAGTGAACGGTGGGAAGTCCTCTGTCACGAAGTGCCAGGGCGCTGCACTGGCCGTGACGGTAGCCAGCGATAGCCAGATCACGAGGATCGAGAGAGTCTTCTGCACTGCATGGCTCCTTGCGTCTTGTTCGGCCGTACCTGGCGGTCGCGGCGCGGTCATCTGGCATCCACGCGATCACGCAGCTATCAGCCTAGCCGAGAATTAAGTCAAAGCGGCCAGAGCGGGCCGAGACTTAACCAGCAGATCTACCAGAACGCTTTGAGCAACAGGCGCAGCGCCGTGGGAGCCCAGCTCAGGGTCATCGCCAGGCTGACCGCCGCGGCACTAGCCAGGAGCAGCCAGAGGAGCGTGCCGAAGCCACCGCCCTGTGCAGCGAGCAGCAATGCCAGGGCTAGCGACAGGCACAGCGCCGCGCAGAGTCGTCGCGTTGTTCGGCGAGATTTCCAACGAGTTGAACGCGCGCTACCTGATTCGCAAGGGCAGCGGGGTCTTGGTAATCGAACAGATGGGGGAGCGGACTCGCTACGGTTGGATGCCGCTTCCATCCGCAAGATAAAGATGCTTCTGGAAGCCAAAAAACAAGTTCTTGATCAGCTCCGGCCTACCTAGATCCGCAACTGCATCGTTAAGCGCGTTCTTGTAGCGAAGCTTCAGTAAAGGGGAGAGCTTTTCCGGTCCCAATTCCTCCACACCTTCCTTCACATATTGCGACAGTACGAAGTCAAGAAAGGCTGCTTGCTTGTCTGTGAATTGCCTATGCAGCGTGCTGCGAGCTCGGCTGGCGCGCTCCTCTCGGGTCTGCGGTTCGGTGGAGAAGGCGACGTACGTCAGCACATCGAACAGATCACTATGCTCTGCGTCGATGATGCGCTGCATCTCATGCAATACCTCGTTGCTAAAGCCGCGTTCAGCTAGGCCTTGCAGGAGGAAACTGCGAGTATCCGGGGTGCTCCATAGCCCGCGTAGCTCATCCTCGTCGTTGAAAAATTCTGGCAGATTGCCGAACAGGCTTTCCAGGAACTGCGCGGCAGACATCGGTTTGCCATCGGCGCCGAGGTACAACGTCGCCATCATGCTCTTGATGCGGCGCACCGAGCCGTTGCTGAGTCGAACCTCGATCACGTCCGGGCGTGGATCGCGCGGCGGCTTGGGCGGCCTGGGTTCGCTCTCATAGCCACCTCTGTTCTCTCCGGTGCCGACGCCTCGGGTTTCGGCAGGTTCTATCGGTTCGCCATCCCATTCGGGATCACTGAACAGGTGATGAGCCTTCACGAAGTCATAGATGGTGAAGTAATCCTTGCCATCGAATAAGCGCGTACCACGACCGATGATCTGCTTGAACTCGATCATGTTGTTCACTGGCCGCATCAGCACGATATTGCGGACGTTGCGCGCATCCACGCCGGTGGAGAGCTTCTGCGACGTCGTGAGAACGGTTGGTATGGTCTTCTCGTTATCCTGAAAATGCCGCAGGTGTTCTTCCCCTCGCGCACCATCATCGGCGGTCACCCGCACACAGTAGTCCGGCTCGCTGCTGCGCTTCATCTGGTTGATCAAGTCACGTACTTCCAGCGCATGCTGTTGGGTGGCGCAGAACACCAGCGTCTTCTCGTTTGGCGCGATCTGCTCCATGAACAGTTTGACCCGATAGGCCTCCCGCTCCGGGATCTTGATGACTCGATTGAAGTCCGCCTCGAGATAGCGCCGTCCCGCCTCAACCTCGCCTTTGATGACTATTCCGTCGCCTGGCACATGCACGTACTCATCAAGCGTTGTAGCGATCTGCTTGACCTTGAACGGCGTGAGGAAACCGTCGTTGATGCCTTCCTTCAGCGAATACACATACACCGGCTCGCCGAAGTAGGCATAGGTGTCGACATTGTCCTTGCGCTTGGGCGTGGCGGTCAGGCCGAGTTGAACCGCTGGCGCGAAGTACTCAAGGATGCCGCGCCAGTTGCCCTCGTCATTGGCGCCGCCACGGTGGCATTCATCGATGATAATGAAATCGAAGAAATCCGCCGGGTACTCGCCAAAGTACGGCGTGCCATTCGGTCCGCTCATGAAGGTCTGGAAAATGGTGAAAAAGATGCTGCCGTTCTTTGGCACCTTGCCCGTTTTGCGAATTTCATCCGGCGCGATACGCACCAGCGCGTCCTCGGGGAAGGCAGAAAACGAGTTGTAAGCCTGATCCGCAAGGATGTTGCGGTCCGCCAGGAACAGAATGCGTGGCTGACGCTGGGCGTCGCGCTTGAGGTTCCAGCGACTTCTGAACAATTTCCAGGCCAGCTGAAAGGCGATAAAGGTCTTGCCTGTACCAGTCGCCAGCGTCAGCAGGATTCGCGACTGCTGCGCTGCGATTGCTTCCAGCACTCGCTTGATCGCAATGTCCTGATAGTAGCGCGCACCCCAGGTGCCGCCCTTGTCTTCGAACGGAATGGCCGCGAAGCGCTCGCGCCATTCGTTGTGCTCGGCAAACGTCAGGTTCCACAGTTCTTCCGGCGTGGGGAAGCTGAGCAAGTCGCCTTCTGCGCCGGTGAGCATGTCGATGGCGTAGATACGCTGGCCATTGGTTGCGTAGGTGAAGCGAATCGCCAGCTTCTTTGCGTAGCATTTGGCCTGGGCTGCGCCCTCTGTGTAGTGCTTGTCCCAGGCTTTCGCCTCGATCACAGCCAGCTGAGTGTTGCGGTATACCAGCACGTAATCGGCAATCTCCGCCTTGCCGCGTTGCCCCGCACCCTGGATGCGACCATGGGTGATTTGAAACTCGCGCTGTACGCGACTGCCATCGACGACGCCCCAGCCGGCTTCACGCAAGGCGGGGTCGATATGTTCGGCGCGTGTTTCAGCTTCGTTCACGGCAATATCCTTTTGGCATCATGCCCGGAGCTTAACCCTCTGCGGCGTGGGTTTAGAAGGCGGAATCAACCCGCGAGCATGTTCATGATCAGGCGAATCAGCGTGTCTTTCTGCGCCGGGTCTGACTCGGCTACGAGCAAAGCGAGGGCGGCAAGGCCGATATCGTTGATCACTGGCTGGTTGGTAGTGTCCAGCAAGCGCCCATTGCGGTTGAGAAAGTCCACGAACAGAAACGCACCGCTGCGCTTGTTGCCGTCAGCGAATGGGTGATTCTTGATCACGAAATACAGCAGATGCGCAGCCTTGGCCTCCACGCTGGGATAGGCCGGCTCGCCGAAAACAGTCTGATCCAGACTGCCCAGCAGGCCAGCCAGTCCGTCGCCGCGTTCCAGAGCGAATAGCTCGGTGGCTTCGCCGCGGGCCATCAACTCCGCTTTCAGGCGAGCCAGCGCCTGGCGTGCTTCGCCCAGCGTAGGTAGCGCGCCGCCGGCGATGGTAGGCGGATCGGTCAGCAGGCCCTCGTCATACCGCTGAAGCAAAAGGAAGGTCTGCGCGTAACGGGTGACGATATCAACCAGCCCCCGGCCGGTGTCGCTGAGTAACTCAGGGCTTTGCGCCGCCTTTCTCACCAGCTGCAGTGCGGCTTCTAGCTCCAGGGCATTGGCCTCGAAGCGTTGGCGATTGAGGGTGTAGCCTTGGGTGAGGTGTTCGCGCAGCAAGCGTGTGGCCCATTGGCGGAATGACACGGCACGCTTGGAGCTGACCCGATAGCCCACCGAGATAATGGCGTCGAGGTTGTAGTGTTTCACCACGCGGCTGACCTGCCGCTTGCCTTCCTGGCGAACTACCGAGGAATCCTCGGTAGTTGCCGCCTCGACCAACTCACCATCGGCAAAGATATTCTTCAGGTGCAGGCTGATGTTATCGTTCGAGGTCTCGAACAGCTCCGCCATCTGTCGCTGAGTCATCCATACCGTATCGCGCCCGGCATCCAGCCGAACCTCGACCGGCTGGCCCGCTTCCTGAAAGATCACCAGCTCCTGTTGTGCTTTATCCATCGTTTGCTCCGTGCGTCGATGCAGTTATAGCTTTCCGCTGAAGGCTTGGTGTAGCAGGGATTGCTTCAGTTCGTCGAGCGCGGCGAGTTTTTGCTGGTAGATGGATTCGAGGCGTTGGGCCTCTGCATTCAAGTCGCTCAACTGATCGACAATCTGCTTTTGCTCGGCCAAATCAGGGAAATAGAAGGGTTCGTTTTCAAAGGTGGCGAGATTGATATTGTCTTGTGCGCTGCCTTTGCCTTTGGCTTTCAAGCTGGCTTTTACCGACTGCAGTAAGTACTCAAGAAAGCTGTTGCTAGTCTGAGTAGGATCAACCACAACACCAATAACGCTGTCTGGAAAGCAGCTGTCAAAACCTAAAATTCCGGTTTCAGCAATATTTGCGGCGATGGTTATACACAGCGTGCCCTTTGGCCATAGCTTGCTTTGGGCTAGGCCGGCTTCACTGTAAGTCTGGGTAAAGTCGGTGATCAGGTGTTCACATCCACGAACATCGCTAGTCTGAATAAAGGGGTAAGGCCCGCCATAAAGTCTCGGGTCATTGCGAGGGCGATGCTTTGATTTTCCCCGGCCAAAATCCAGAGAAACCTGTTTGAGTGTTTTTCCTTCCCAGTCCGGCTGCTTGGCAAGTTTTGATTGCAAGTGACTTTCAAAAAGTTTGCGGGCGTTTTGCTGGTTTTTTTCAGCGTTGGCGCGAGCCTTGGCGATACCGTCAAAGATTTCGTCGAGAATGGCGACGATGCGTTGTTGCTCCGAGAGGGGTGGAACGGGGGTGAGTACACACCCTAACTTGCTTCTGCTGATCCGCTTTCTCGTGGTGCCTGTTGTTTGGCAATCAATCGCCTTCAAATATTCGCGCGACTGGGAATAAAAATTAAAAAAAGCTGGAATGATTTTCTGGGTATTGAAGCGAACTATTGTGCAGTCAACGGAAGTAATCATTCGTTCGCCAGTGTCAGGCAGTATGCAACTCCGTCCAGCAGGCTCGGGCAATCTGGAGACGAGGCAGTCACCTTCAAAGATTTCTGTGCAGCGTAAGCGTTTAAAAGTTGGCTCAGAGATGTATCGCGCCTTGTCGTCCCGACCCTTGAAAATGCCCTCTCCAACATTGCCTGTCTGGATTATTCGAATACCATCAACTGACTGATCCTTAGATTCAATCCAGTCGCCATCAGCGAACATTTCACAGAGATTTACAAGTTGCTCAGTTGGCCAGCTCTTTTTCAAAGCAGCCTCCTGATCTTTACCAACACTTGCGCGCTCTCCATATCCAGCGCCGCAATTTCATTCATGATCGCCTGCGGGCTGCGATGCGCTACATCCGCACCGCCGTCAGGATTCTTTACTGATAGGTCGTAGCTCGCTTGGTCAAGGCCAGACACATCCAAACTCCAACTTTTCGGCGAATCGGCAAAGGTCTTCTGCAGCTCGATAAACTCAGCCAGATCAGCATCCTTTAGCGGGTTGGTCTTGCCCATATTGCGGCCAGGTTCCAGCTGGTAGTACCAGACCTTGCGCGTCGGCGCGCCCTTGGTGAAGAACAGCACCACGGTCTTGACGCCCGCGCCCTGGAAGGTGCCGCTCGGGCAGTCGAGCACGGTATGCAGATTGCAGCTTCCCAGCAGCAGTTTGCGCAGGCTGACCGAGGCGTTGTCGCTGTTGCTGAGGAAGGTGTTCTTGATGACCACCGCGCCGTGGCCGCCGGCCTTGAGGATCTTGATGAAGTGCTGGAGAAACAGGAAAGCGGTTTCGCCGGTCTTGATCGGGAAGTTCTGCTGGACCTCCTTGCGTTCCTTGCCACCGAACGGCGGATTGGCCAGCACGATGTCGAAGCGGTCCTTGTCCTGAATGTCGCTGAGGTTTTCCGTCAGGGTGTTGGTGTGGATGATGTTCGGTGCTTCGATGCCATGCAGGATCATGTTCATGATGGCGATGACGTAGGCGAGGCTCTTTTTCTCCTTGCCGTAGAAGGTGTGCTTTTGCAGGGTTTCCCGCTGGCGGGTGGTCAGGTTCGGCTGGCTGCTCAAGTAATCGAAGGCTTCGCAGAGAAAGCCTGCTGAGCCGACCGCGCCGTCGTAAATTCGCTGACCGATGTGCGGATCGACCACCTTGATCATGGCGCGGATCAGCGGGCGCGGCGTGTAGTATTCGCCGCCGTTGCGCCCGGCGTTACCCATGTTTCTGATCTTGACTTCGTAAAGGTGCGAGAGCTCGTGTTTCTCGGTCTGTGAGCCGAAGCGCAGGCCGTCGACGATCTCCAGCACTTCGCGCAGGTTGTAACCGCTCTGGATACGGTTTTTCAGCTCGCCGAATATCTCGCCAATCTTGTACTGGATGGTGTCCGGACTTTCGGCCTTCTGCTTGAAGCCATGCAGGTAGGGGAACAGCTTGTTGTTGACGAAATCCTTGAGGTCATCGCCGGTCAGGGCGCTGTTGTGGTCGATCTGGCCATTCGCGGTCTTGGGCGCCGCCCAGCGCTCCCAACGGTATTCAGGGTCGAGAATGTACAGGTAATACTTGCCCTCAAGCTGTGCCTCCACAGCTTTTTCCTGCTCCAGCGCGTCGAGGTACTTGAGGAAAAGCAGCCAGGAGGTTTGCTCGGTGTAGTCGAGCTCGCTGGTACAGCCGGCATCCTTGTGCAGGATGTCATCGATATTCTTGAAAGCCTGTTCAAACATGGCGGGCAGCTATTCCGTGAAGTGCCGGCTGGATCATAGCGGGCCGCTGGCACAAATCGCAGGCAATAAAAAACCCCAAGGAGATTAATTTCGCTTGGGGTTTCTCGGTATTAGTGGTGCCCAGGGACGGAATCGAACCGCCGACACGGGGATTTTCAATCCCCTGCTCTACCGACTGAGCTACCTGGGCAACGGGGCGCTATTAGACGGATTTGGCTTTTGCCTGTCAAGCGCGGTCAGGAAAATATTTAGTCAGAACGGGCGTTTAGCGTTGTGACGTATCGTTTGCGAGCGTTTCTAGGTCGATAACTCATCGTGGAAGCGAGCCTTGCGCAGGGCAGGACCCGCTTCGATGGCAGATCACTCGCTCGGCGGGACGTAGCCTTCGGCTTGAGCGTAATCCTCGCCTGAGAAGAACTTGTCCATCTCGGCCTGGAGGAACTTGCGGTCCTCGGCGTTCATCATGTTCAGCCGGCGCTCGTTGATCAGCATGGTCTGGTGTTTCTGCCAGTCGTCCCAGGCCTTCTTCGATACGTTGTTATAGATGTCTTCGCCCTTCGGGCCCGGATAGGGTGGGCGGTCCAGGCCTGGCAGTGGCTCTTTGTACTTGCGGCAGTTCACGGTGCGGGTCATGACATCTCTCCTGCGTTCAGTTCGGCGGCGGCGCGCTTGAGCAGCGTCTTCACCGGGGCGGCGAGCCCCAGTCGCGGCGGGGTGGCGAGGTTATACCAGAGCCAGTCTGGCTCGGCCACGGCGTCGCGCGTGGACTTGACTCTGATCAGCCAGGGCTCGATGGCCAGCTGGAAGTGGCTGAAGGTGTGGGTCAGGCCCGGTAGCTGCCGGTGTTGTTGCAGCTCCAGGGCGTGACGCTCGGCGAGTAGGTCGAGTGCGGTCAGGTCTTCCAGTTCCGGCAGGCTCCAGAGGCCGCCCCACAGCCCGGTGGAAGGGCGGCGATAAAGCAGGATGGCGCCTTCGCGATTGGCCAGCAGCGGCATCAGCGTGCGCTTCTGGGGTAACGCTTTGCGCGGCTTGGGCGCTGGGTAATCCGTTTCGCGACCGAGTAGATGCGCCCGGCAGCCAGCCTTCAGCGGGCAGAGCAGGCAGCTGGGTTTGCTGCGCGTGCAGAGTGTCGCACCGAGATCCATCATCGCCTGGGTGTAATGATTGACGCGTGTTTGCGGAGTCAGACGCTCGGCCACGTCCCAGAGTTGTCTGGCCACTTTCGGTTCGCCTGGATAACCATCTTGGGCGACATAGCGGGCCAGTACGCGCTTGACGTTGCCGTCGAGGATCGGTGCACGCAGCCCCATGCTGAGGCTGGCGATGGCGCCGGCGGTGGAGCGGCCGATACCCGGCAGTTCGGCGAGGCGCTCGACGCACCGTGGGAATTCGCCGCCGTGCTCGGCGACGACCAGTTTGGCGGTCTTGTGCAGATTACGCGCGCGGCTGTAGTAGCCGAGGCCGGTCCACAGATGCAGCACTTCGTCTTCGGCCGCGCTGGCCAGGGCTTCGACCGTCGGCAGGGCGTCCATGAAACGGTCGAAGTAGCCGAGCACGGTGCTGACCTGGGTCTGTTGCAGCATGATCTCCGAGACCCAGACCCGGTATGGCGTAATGGCCTGCTGCCAGGGCAGATCCTTGCGGCCGTGTCGGTCGTACCAATCGAGAACGGCTGCGCCGAACTGTTCGTCGCTCATGGCTGGCCGGTTCATCGCTTGAACAGGCCCTTGAGTGCGTCTTTCAATTCCGGGCTGACCTTGTCGCCCAGTTTCTCCTCGATCTTCTCGTTGAGCTTTTCGCCTGCGAGCCTGGCGGCGATCTTGCCGAGGCCGTCCTTGTCGAAGCGACAGGCCTTGGCGCCCAGCTCCAGCGGACCGCGGCAGCGCAGCGGCCATTCGATGCCGACGTAGCGCTCGTTGACCGAGCAGGCCGGATCGGGCATGTCGCCCTTGTCGCCTTCGATGACGATGCCGACGCGGTAGTCCATGCCTAGTACCCGCAAATCGAGATCACCGTTGCCGTTCACCGTCAGGCCGGGAATGCTGGCCTTCAGATCCGGGTTGCTGGCGACCCCGTCGCGCAGGGTCAGATTGCCCTTGAGCTCGCGGAACGGTGTGTCCTTGCTGCGTGGTTCACCGGCCAGCGGCTTGCGGTTGAGCGTGGCAATGGCATGGCAGAGCTGCTGCTCGAGATTGGCGTCGACCAGCACGCCGTTGTCGACGATGAAGCCGATCTTGCCGTTGAGGTTATCGATCCACGCCTTCTCGCTGTTGCCCTGGCTGCGCAGATCGGCATCGAGGTTCATCAGGCCCTTGATCACCACCTTTTCGCCCTGGCTTTGCAGCAGGCGTTCGACCGGGACGCGCGCGAGGCGAGTCTGACTGGTCAGCAGCGGCACCGGCGGTCGGACGTCGAGGCTGGCCGAGGCTTCCAGGCGTCCGTTGTACAGGCCTGCGCGCAGCTCCTCCAGTGTCAGGAGGCCGCCAGCGCTGCGTGCCCTCAGCGCGAAGCTGTCGAGTGGTAGTTTCATCGCCGTGAGGCTGCCGATGTCCAGTTTGATCTGCGTGTCGAGGCTGCGCAGCGCATTGACCGGCAGCATTTGCGCGTCGCTCCAGGCGTGCTGGGTCGGCTTGTCTGGCAGCGGCGTGGTGCCACTGCCGACCGCCGCGGCTTCGGTGGTTTCGACTTCGCTCTTGCGTGCCGTGTCGGCGGAGGCCTGCTTGGCCGGGGGCGGCAGGTAGCGATCGAGATTCAGCTGGTCGCCCTTGAGTTCGGCTCGCAGGGCCTGCTTGGCGAAGTCGCTGACCGCGATGCGCCCGGTGAAGGCGCTGTCGTCCAGTTTCAGGTTGAGGTCTTCAAGGCTCAGGCTGGTCGAGCTGCCGTCGATTCGGGTGACCAGTTCTACCTTGCTCAGCGCGGTGCTATCAGCCATGGGTGGGAGCTGCTGGCCGAGGTTGTCGAGGAACTCACGCAGGTTGAACGCGGCGATGGTCAGGGTGCCGGCGAGCTTTGGTTGGTCCTGCACGTCGCGCACTTTCAGCTCGCCCAGCCCACGCAGTTGATTGGCGGTGAACTTGAGGCTGGTCCATTCGGCGATGTCGGCCGCCAGATCGGCCAGCAATTGCCCTTGGGCGCTGAACGAGAGGGTCTTTCCTTTCAGCGGCTCGCCGGAAGCCTCGCCGCTCAGGCGCAGGTCCTCGAGCTGGTAGCGCTGCAGTTTGCTGTCGAAGCGCAGCGAACCCTGCAATTCGGTCCGTGCGCGCATCACTGGCTTATTGCTGCCGAAGAAGGCGTTGAGTTTGACCGGAATCGAGGTGGCTTCACGAATGGCACCCGTGGTCAGCTCGATGCCCTCGGCGCTGAACTGCTGGCCACTTTGCACATCGTGATAAGCCACCCGGGCATCGCTAATGGTCAGGCTGTCGATATCCAGCTGCAGTGGGCGTCGAGGGCTGGCGTCCGGGGTTTCGGTGGCGGGTTTGCTCGGCTCGGCTGCCGTCGTGTCGTCGGGCTGCGCCTGTTTGTCGCTGGGTCGGCCGACACCTTCCCAGTTGCCTCGGCCCTTTTCGTCGCGGGTCAGGGTCAGGTTGAGGCCGTTGAGGGTGATGTCGCTCATCTGCACTTCACGGCTGAACAGTGGCAGCACGCGGACGGAGAGGCCGAGCATGCGCAGGTCGGCGAATGGCTGTTCGGGCGTCCGCACGCTGGCCAGCGTGGTGTCGTGCAGTTCCAGGCCTAGCCAGGGGAACAGGCTCCAGCCGATGTCACCGCCGATATCCAGCTCGAGACCGGCTTTGTCGCGGGCAAGCGCGCGGATTTCGTCCTTATAGTCGTTGGGGTCGAACAGGTGTGTCAGGGCAAAGCCCAATGCGACGATGAGGAGCAGCAACCCGAGGATTACCAGGCCCAGAATCTTGCCGAGCGCTTTCATGGACAGGTCCTTTGTTTTGGTATTTCAAAAGCAGCGAGTATAGCGTCACGAACCGCGGCTTCGCCGCGGTGGGCGTTGGAGTGGCGGCTGGCGCCGGGGTTCCTGCCGCCCGCCCCGTCGCGTCGGACAGGCATCGCCGAACGAGGTGCTAGATCGGGTCCAGCGGCAGGTGCGTTCGTGCGGCCAGGGCCTGCGCCTCGAGCTGTTCGAGCGGTGCTGCCAGGTGCAGGTTCGTCCCCGCTTCGCCAGCCAGGCGCTGGCTTTCCTCGAGGATTCGTCTGCCCACACCGCGGCGGCGGGTGACCTGACGCACGCAAAGGTGCGACAGCCGCCAGTGGTTCGCGCCGCGTTGCAGCAGGGCGGCACCGAGCAGGCGATCGTTGAAGCGGCCGGCGATCAGGCTGCGCTCGGTCAATCCCGCCTCGATCAGCGCGGCGGCATCGGCGTAAGGTGCCAGTAGCCAGGCTGGGGCATCGGCAAAGATTTTCGCCAGATCGATACGGTCCTGCTGGCTGGGCTCGGTTATGTGTTCGATAGATACGGGCATGCTGACCTGATGCGCTGTGTGTTCGCCGGCAAGCATAACCGTGCCGGCGTGTCGGCGCACGAGGCTGCACCGCCGCTCGGCCACCATTCGCTTGTACGTCGGCGGGCGTGCCGGGCAGATATCCCCCTGGCAGGGTTTGCGCCTATAATGTCCGCCTTTTTCGCCCCACGATCAGCGGAGCTGTTGATGTCCGAACGTACGGCTTGCGTAGAGCGCAACACCCTGGAAACCCAGGTCAAGGCCACCATCAATCTGGACGGCACTGGTAAGAGCCGCTTCGCCATCGGCGTGCCTTTTCTCGAGCACATGCTCGACCAGATCGCCCGTCACGGTCTGATCGATCTCGACATCGAGTGTCAGGGTGATCTGCATATCGACGACCACCACACGGTGGAAGACGTCGGCATCACCCTCGGCCAGGCCTTTGCCAAGGCTGTCGGCGACAAGAAGGGCATGACCCGCTACGGGCATTCCTATGTGCCGCTGGACGAAGCGCTGTCGCGCGTGGTGATCGATTTCTCCGGGCGGCCTGGGCTGCAGATGCACGTCCCCTATACCCGCGCCACCGTCGGCGGCTTCGATGTCGATCTGTTCCAGGAATTCTTTCAGGGCTTCGTCAACCACGCCCTGGTCACCCTGCACATCGACAACCTGCGCGGGCACAACACCCATCACCAGATCGAAACCGTGTTCAAGGCGTTCGGCCGCGCGCTGCGCATGGCCGTGACGCTGGACGAGCGCATGGCCGGTCAGATGCCTTCGACCAAGGGTTGCCTGTAATGCAGACCGTTGCAGTCATCGATTACGGCATGGGCAACCTGCATTCGGTTGCCAAGGCGCTGGAGCACGTAGGCGCCGGCCGGGTGTTGATCACCAGCGATGCGCAAATCATCCGCGAGGCCGATCGCGTGGTGTTTCCCGGCGTCGGCGCGATTCGCGACTGCATGGCCGAGATTCGTCGGCTGGGTTTCGACGAACTGGTCCGAGAGGTAAGCGTCGATCGGCCGTTCCTCGGTATCTGCGTCGGCATGCAGGCGCTGATGGAGCGCAGCGAAGAGAACGGCGGTGTCGATTGCATCGGCCTGTTTCCCGGCCAGGTACGCTTCTTTGGCAAGGATCTGACCGAGGACGGCGAGCGGCTGAAGGTGCCGCATATGGGGTGGAATGAGGTGGAGCAGGCGGTCAGCCATCCGCTTTGGCACAACATTCCCGCCGACGGCCGCTTCTATTTCGTGCACAGCTACTACGTCGAGGCGGCTCAGCCGCGGCAGGTCGTTGGCCGTGGTCGGTACGGCAAGCCTTTCGCCGCAGCACTGGCCGACGGCTCGCGCTTCGCCGTGCAGTTCCACCCCGAAAAGAGCCATACCCACGGCCTGCAGCTGCTGCAGAATTTCGCCGCCTGGGATGGGCGCTGGTAATGAGCCGGGCCAAGCCAAAGGCACCGGTCTTGACGCTGGATTCCGCTCAGGAGCAGGCCGCGCAACAGATCATCAAGCGCTTTCTGGAAGACCGTTTCGAGCTGGAGCTTGGCTCGTTCGAGGCGCAGGAGGTGCTTGATCTGTTCGCGCGGGAAATCGCTCCGCTGTATTACAACAAGGCGATTTCCGACGTGCAGACGCACCTGAAGGAAAGGTTCGAGAGCATCGAAAGCGACTTGTGGGCGCTCGAGAAGAGCTGACCTTTAACCGATACCGATTTGAACAGGTTCTAGCCATGCTGATTATTCCCGCCATCGATCTCAAGGACGGCGCCTGCGTGCGTCTGCGACAGGGCCTGATGGACGACGCGACGGTGTTTTCCGATGATCCGGTGGCGATGGCTGCCAAGTGGGTCGAGGCCGGTTGCCGTCGCCTGCATCTGGTCGACCTCAACGGTGCCTTCGAAGGGCAGCCGGTCAATGGCGAGGTTGTCACGGCCATCGCCAAGCGCTATCCGAATCTGCCAATCCAGATCGGCGGTGGCATCCGTTCGCTGGACACCATCGAGCATTATGTTCGCGCTGGCGTCAGCTACGTGATCATCGGCACCAAGGCGGTCAAGCAGCCGGAATTCGTCGGCGAAGCGTGCCGCGCCTTCCCCGGCAAGGTAATCGTTGGGCTGGACGCGAAGGACGGCTTCGTCGCCACCGACGGCTGGGCCGAAGTCAGCAGCGTGCAGGCGGTGGATCTGGCGCGTCGTTTCGAGGCTGACGGCGTCTCGGCGATCGTCTACACAGACATCGCCAAGGACGGCATGATGCAGGGCTGTAACGTCGAGGCCACCGTGGCCTTGGCCAATGCCAGCCGCATTCCGGTGATCGCCTCTGGTGGCATCCACAACATCGGCGATATCCAGAAGCTGCTCGATACCAACGCACGCGGGATCGTCGGTGCCATAACCGGCCGTGCGATCTACGAGGGCACGCTCGATGTCGCCGAAGCGCAGGCGCTCTGCGATCTCAAGTTTAAAGACGAGTAGGCTGCAGGCTGCAGGCCGCAGGCGACAGGCTGCTTAGCTTTTCGCCTGTAGCCTGCAGCTTGCGGCCTGTAGCCCTTTCGGAGAAAGTCCAATGGCCCTGGCCAAACGCATCATCCCCTGCCTCGACGTGGACAACGGCCGCGTGGTCAAGGGCGTCCAGTTCGAGAACATCCGCGATGCCGGTGATCCGGTGGAAATCGCTCGACGCTACGACGAGCAGGGCGCCGACGAGATCACCTTTCTCGACATCACCGCCAGCGTCGATAACCGCGACACCACATTGCACACCGTCGAGCGCATGGCCAGTCAGGTGTTCATCCCGCTGACCGTAGGCGGCGGTGTGCGCAGCGTGCAGGATATCCGCAACCTGCTCAACGCCGGCGCAGACAAGGTCTCGATTAACACCGCCGCGGTGTTCACCCCGGAGTTCGTCGGCGAGGCCGCCGATCGTTTCGGCTCGCAATGCATCGTCGTCGCCATCGACGCCAAGCGCGTATCGAAGCCCGGCGAGCCCGGCCGCTGGGAGATTTTCACCCATGGCGGGCGCAAGCCGACCGGCCTCGATGCCGTGCTCTGGGCGCAGAAGATGGAGGCGTTGGGGGCCGGCGAGATTCTGCTTACCAGCATGGATCAGGACGGCGTCAAAAGCGGCTACGACCTCGGCGTGACTCGCGCGATCAGCGAGGCCGTGCATATTCCGGTCATCGCTTCGGGTGGCGTCGGCAATCTGCAGCATCTGGCCGATGGCATCCTCGAAGGCAAGGCCGATGCGGTGCTCGCGGCGAGCATCTTTCACTTCGGCGAATACACCGTGCCGGAAGCCAAGGCCTACATGGCCAGCTGCGGCATCGTGATGCGCTGACCGCACCCGGTAAAGCGCTCAATATTCATCAGGAACACAGCCGTGGACGCGCCGCGGCTGCCGCTTCATCAGGGAGTCACCATGTTCAAGACCACGCTAGTCGCGCTGGCTGCCAGCCTGTCGTTGGGGGCCGGTGCAGCACAGGCTGCTTCGGAGCCGATCAATCTCCTGACGGAGAACTTCCCGCCTTACAACATGGCGGTCGATGGCAAGAACTTCGCCCGGGACGAGCACATCACCGGGATCGCGGCTGATATCGTCCGGGAAATGTTCAAGCGCGCAGGGGTCGACTACACGTTGACGCTGCGCTTCCCGTGGGAGCGGATCTACAAGATGGCGCTGGAGATGCCCGGCTACGGCGTATTCGTCACCGCCCGGCTACCCGAGCGGGAAGCGCTATTCAACTGGGTGGGGCCGATCGGGCCGGATGACTGGGTACTGCTGGCGCGTGCCGACAGCGGAATCGAGCTCAGCAGCCTGGAGCAGGCCAGGCAGTACCGAATCGGCGCCTACAAGAGCGATGCCATCGGTGAGCACCTCGTGGCGCAGGGGCTTGAGCCCTCGCTGGCTTTGCGCGATCAGACAAACGTCGAAAAGCTGCAAAACGGGTCCATCGATCTTTGGGCGACAGGTGATCCCGCAGGGCGCTTTCTGGCTAAGCAGCAGGGCGTGACCGGGCTCAAGCGAGTGCTGCGCTTCGATAGCGCCGAGCTTTATCTGGCGCTGAACAAGCAGGTCTCCGACGAGACGGTCAAGAAGCTTCAGGCCGCGCTGGAGCAGATGCGCGCAGACGGCACGCTGGACAGCATTACCGGGCGCTATCTCTAAGACTGGCGTCAGCTTGGCAATGGCAGCTGGAACGCCTGTGGATTGGGGGCGTTTACAGCAGGCTTGCCGACCTTCCTCTGCGGTGCAAATCGCCCGCTCGCCACGCGAAGGCTCATGACGGGCTCCGCTCGCGCCTGTAATGGCGAAATACTGGCTTTGAAATGTGCGCCCCGTCTCATTTCGCGGCTGGTCACGCGGCTTTCTCGCTGCCGATTGCTACACCTAATGAAGCGACTGCGCTCGACATCTGTCGGCGAACGTCGCTCTGAGGGTTTTTGCGCAGTTGGGGGTGTGATGAGACGGATTTTAATGGCCGGTTTGCTGATGCTGATGGCAGCGTCAGTCAGGGCAGCTTTGCCGGACGACTACAAGGTGGTGCTGCTGACCGAGAACTTTCCGCCGTTCAATATGGCAGCCGACGGCAAGAACTATGCGGCCGAGCGCAACATCAGCGGCATCAATGCGGACATCGTTCGCGAGATGTTCAAGCGCGCCGGAATCGCCTACAGCATGACGCTGCGTTTCCCTTGGGAGCGCATCTATAACCAGGTGCTGGAGCAGCCGGACCAGGGATTGTTTTCGACCACTTACACACCGGAGCGTGAGCCGCTGTTCAAATGGGTCGGACCGCTCACCAGCACCGGCTGGGTGTTGCTGGGACCGCCCGGCAGTTCGCTGCGTCTGAGCTCGCTCGAGCAGGCGCAGCCCTATCGGATCGGGGCATACAAGAACGACGCGGTGAGTCAGCACCTGGAAAGCAAAGGCCTGGATCCGATCAATTCGCTACGTGACCAGGAAAACATCGGCAAGCTCCTCAAGGGACGAATCGACCTTTGGGCGACGACCGATCCGGTCGGACCCTACCTGGCCAAGCAGGAAGGGGTGAGTGGACTGACGACGGTTCTGCGCTTCAACGACGCGCAGCTATTCCTCGCGCTGAACAAGCAGACACCGGACGAAGTTGTTACGCGGCTACAAAAAGCGTTGAACGAGATGAAGGGCGACGGCGCCATCGACGCCATTATGCGTCGTTATCTCTGATCGACTGCCTTAGCGATAGATGCCGTGCACGCCGTGGGCACCCATGGCCCGGTTGCCGCGCGTCGCGATCATCTGGCCGATATCCACCCAGTCGATGCCTTGAGCCTGCAGGTGCGGTAGCTCCCGTTCCAGCAGCGCCAGCGTGCTCGGGTGCGGGTGCCCGATGATCACCACCGAACCCTGCTTGCGTGCCAGCTCGAGAGCCGCGTGGTACTGCGCGGCGACCGCAGCGGGGCTGGGATCGTCGTCGAGGAAGATATCGCGCGACAGGCTGGCCAGGCCGATGCGCTGCGCGGCGGCCGCAGCAACCGTCGCGCTGCTGGTGCGGCTGTCGACAAAGAAAAGATGACGGCGCTGCAGTTCGCCCATCAGGGTCGACATCGCCGCGCGCAGACCAGTCATCTGGCTACCCATGTGATTGTTGATGCCGCTGGCGCCAGGAACCTTCTGCAGCGCACTGTTGAGGCGGCCGATCAGCTCCGCCTCCGGCAACGGCGGCTGCCAGGCGTAGGGGCCGCCGGCAGGCGCCATCGGCAAATGCAGCATGACGGTCTTTCCAGCGGTTCGGGCCTGCTTCGCCAGCGTCGTCGCGTGGCGGGTATCGGGCAGGATCGCCATGGCGACGGGGCCGGGCAGGGCCAGAACCCGCCGGTCCTGACGCAAGCTCTGGCCCAGGTCGTCGATAATCAGCGTCAGCTTGGGCATCTGCGCGATGCTGGCCAGGCGCTGCTCGTCGCTGGCCGAAGGCTTGTACGGCGCCGCGATCACCAACAGCGGCGTGAGAATCCCCAATAGTGCCGCCAGGGCATATCGGAGCATCCGTTACTGGCCGCGGGTGAGGTTCAACCCCTTGAGCAGATTCAGTGCCTGGCCGAGCTGGTAGTCCTCATCCTGAGGGCGTGCCGAGTCGCTAGCGATCGGTGCGCTGCTGGGGCGCTCCGGACCGCCGTTGCCGTTGCCCAGATGCCCGGTCAAGTCCGCTTCGCGAATGCCTTCGACGGCCTGCTCGCGGGTGAGCTTGGCGCGGGCGACCTCGATATCCGGCTGGATACCCTGCGCCTGGATGGAGCGCCCGTTCGGCGTGTAGTAGAGCGCGGTGGTCAGCTTCAGAGCACGATCGTTGTTCAATGGCAGCACGGTTTGTACCGAGCCCTTGCCGAAACTGTCCGTTCCCATCAGCACCGCGCGCTTGTGGTCCTGTAGGGCGCCGGCGACGATCTCCGACGCCGATGCACTTCCGCCATTGATCAGCACCACCAGGGCGACGCCCTCGCTGGCATCGGCCGGGTCAGCGCTGAAGCGCAACTCGGAGTTGGCGATGCGGCCTTTGGTGTAGACGATCAGGCCGTCAGTGAGGAAGTGGTCGGATACCTCGACCGCCGCCTGCAGGACGCCGCCCGGGTTGTTGCGCAGGTCCAGCACCAGCCCGTTGAGCTTCTTGCCGTTTTCCTTGCGCAGGCGTGCCAGGGCCTTGCCGACCTCTTCTCCGGTGTTGATCTGGAACTGGGTGACCCGCAGGTAGCCATAACCGGGCTCGAGCATCTGGCTCTTGACGCTGTTGACCTTGATCACTGCGCGCGTGAGCTTGACCGTGAAGGGCTTGCCGCCCTCGCGCACCAGTGACAGCGAGATGGCGCTGCCGGGTTTGCCGCGCATCATGCCGACCGCATCGATCATCGACATGCCCTTGGTGGGCTTGCCGTCTATCTTGACGATCAGGTCGCCGGCCTCGATGCCGGCCTTCGAAGCGGGGGTGTCGTCGATTGGCGAGACGACCTTGATGAAGCCATCTTCTACACCGACCTCGATGCCGAGACCGCCAAACTCGCCGCTGGTGCTTTCCTGGAGTTCTGCGAAGGCCTCGGGTTCGAGGTAGGCAGAGTGCGGGTCGAGGTTGCTGAGCATGCCCTTGATGGCATTTTCCAGCAGGGTCTTGTCGTCGACCGGCTCGACGTATGCCGCCTTGATCCGGTCCAGCACCTCGGCGAAGGTGCGCAGCTCGTCCAGCGGCAACGGTGCCTTCCTGCTCGGCTTGTCCAATGCGACTGGCGCTGGCGTCAGCTCTGCAGGCGGCTGCTGGGCCCAGGCGTTAGCGCACATTCCCAGCAAAATGGACAGGGCCAGGGTAGAGGGTTGGGCGAAACGGCACAGGTGCAGCATGTTTGACTCCAATTGTGAGGGGTGCGCCGAGGACACTATCCTTGTGCACGACACCATTGTGCCGGATCGCTCGGGCGACCCTGCTGGCGAATGGCGAAATACAGGGCGGCGGACTCTTGCCCACCACTGGTACCAACAGTTGCAATCGGCTCGCCCGCCTTGACGATTTCTCCGGCGTTGCGCAGCAGACTCTGGTTATGGCCGTACAGGCTCAGGTAGCCATTGCCGTGGTCGAGGATCACCAGCAGTCCGGCACCGCGCAGCCAATCGGCGAATACCACCCGACCGCCATGCACCGCGCGTACCTGGGTGCCGACAGCGGCACCGATCAGCACGCCGTCCCATTTGGTTCGAGCGTCGCCGCCACGAGGAGTGCCGTAGCGGGCTACCAGGCGACCATCCACCGGCCAGGGCAGCTTGCCCTTGGCGCTGGCGAACGGGCCGCCGTAACTGCTGCCGGCGCTTGAAACGAGCGGGCCGGCTGGCGCTGGTCGGCCGGCCTGCCGCTGGCGCGCCTCTTCTTCGCGGGCCTGGGCCAGTGCACGCTGCCGTTCCTGTTCAGCCTCGCGTGCTTGGCGTGCAAGGGTTTGCTCGATGGTCTGCAGAACGCGTTCGAGCTGCGCCTGTTCCTGCTTGCGCGCCTTGAGTTTCTGGTCGCGGCTGGAAAAGTCCTGATCGAGCTTGGCCAGCGCCAGCTGGCGCTCCTTGCGTACTTCGGCGAGTTGGGCGCGGCGTTGTTGCAGGCCGTCCTGCTGTTCGGCGAGCGTCGCTTGCTGCGCCTCGATGCCGGCTTCGACCTTGGTCAGTTGGCGAAGGGTTTCGTTGAACTCCGCCAGCTGTTCGAAACGGGCCTTGCTGAGGTAGTCGTAGTAGGTAAGGGTGCGGCTGAATTTTTCCGGGTTCTGCTGGTTGAGCAGCAACTTGAGGTATTCCTGGCGACCGCTTTGGTAGGCGGCCCGCGCCTGGATACCGATCAGCCGCTGTTGCTCCGTGCGAGCGCCCTCGAGCGTGGTCTTTTCCTCGTTGAGGCGTTCGAGTTCCGCTTCGCTGCGGTCGATTTCCTGCTGCAGCGAGTCGACCTGCTTTTCCAGCTCGCCCATCTCGCTCTCGGTGCTTTGCAGCTGCTTCTGGACCGTGGATTTCTCCTGCTCGATCTGCTTGAGCAGCTTCTGGAGCTCGGCCACGTCCTTGCGTGCCGCTTCGATCTGTTTGCGGGCGTCGGCGCGCTCGTCCGCTGTGGCTGAGCCAAGCAGACAGAACAGCGCGAGGGCGAGAATCATGCGAGACATAGAGGGGCGTAACCGAGCGTTTGACGACCGCCGTAGTATGCCTAAAAAAGCAGCTGGAAGCTTGAAGCCCTGGGCGGGAACAGAAGCTTGCTTCCAGCTATCGCCTATCAGCCCAGTTCGACGATCGAGCGACCGGTCATCTCGGTGGGTACCGGCAGACCGAGCAGCGTCAGCATGGTCGGCGCCACGTCGGCGAGCACACCGCCTTCGCGAACCTTCAGCTTGCGCTTGCCGTAATAGATGAACGGTACCGGCTCGCAGGTATGAGCGGTGTGAGCCTGGCCGGTCATGGCATCTTCCATCTGTTCGACGTTGCCGTGATCCGCCGTGATCAACGCCTCGCCGCCGACCTTGTCCAGTGCCTCGACGATGCGGCCCATGCACTTGTCCAGGCATTCGACGGCCTTTACCGCGGCCTCGAACACGCCGGTATGGCCGACCATGTCGCCGTTGGCGTAGTTGACGATGATCACGTCGTAGCGCTGTTGCTCGATGGCCTCGACGATGCGGTCGGTCACCTCGGGTGCGCTCATTTCCGGTTGCATGTCGTAGGTGGCGACCTGCGGTGACGGGATCAGAATCCGCTCTTCGCCCGCGAAAGGCTCCTCACGGCCGCCGGAAAAGAAAAAGGTGACGTGGGCATATTTTTCGGTTTCGGCGATGCGCAACTGGGTCTTGCCGTTGTTGGCCAGGTATTCACCGAGCACGTTGGTCAGCGGCTCGGGAGCGAAGGCCGACGGCGCCGGGATGCTGGCCGCGTACTGGGTGAGCATGACGAAACCGGCCAGTTGCGGCACGCGGGTACGCTGAAACGCATCGAAGCCGGGCTCGACGAAGCAACGCGTCAGCTCGCGTGCACGGTCGGCGCGGAAGTTCATGAACACCACGGCATCGCCATCCTCCACGCGCACCGGCTCGCCGATGGTGGTGGCTTTGACGAACTCGTCGGTTTCGCCGCGTTCGTAGGCGGCTATCAGACCGTCGACCGCGTAGTCGGAATGATGCTCCGCCTTGCCCTCGACGATCAGGTGATAGGCCTGTTCGACGCGATCCCAGCGATTGTCCCGGTCCATCGCGAAGTAGCGGCCGATCAGGCTGGCGACCCGGCCCTTGCCAAGGCGGGTGAAGGTGGCCTGCATCAGTTCGATGGAGTGCTGAGCGCTTTTCGGCGGTGTGTCGCGGCCATCGAGGAAAGCGTGCAGGTAGATATGTTCCGCCCCACGTTTGGCCGCCAGCTCGGCCATGGCGACCAGATGGTCCTGGTGGCTATGAACGCCGCCGTCCGAAAGCAGGCCCAGGATATGTACCGCCTTGCCAGCGGCGACGGCCTTGTCGACTGCCGCGCAAATGTTCGGGTTCTCGAAGAACTCGCCGTCGCGAATGGCTTTCGTCACGCGGGTGAAGTCCTGATATACCACTCGACCCGCACCCAGGTTCATATGGCCGACTTCGGAGTTGCCCATCTGCCCGTCCGGCAAGCCGACATCCATGCCGCTGCCGGAAATCAGGCCGTGCGGCTGGCTGGCGAGCAGCCGATCATAGACCGGCTTGTTGGCTGCGTGGATGGCGTTGAATTCAGGGCTGTCGCTATGTCCGAAGCCGTCGAGAATCATCAATACCAAGGGTTTGGGCGCGGCAGGCATATCACGGGCTCCTTGCACGGGGGGGGCGAAAAAATGGCGGCCAGTCTACTGGCTGGCCGGTTTGACGTCACGATTGGCAGGGTTCAGCCCGGTTGTGCGGCTGTGTATACTGGCCCGCATTTTATCCCCCGGGTACCCAATTGATGGTCGCTAACCTGATTGAATTCGTCTCCAACCACTACGTTCTAGTTGGCATCTTTCTGGTGCTGCTGGCGCTTCTCGCCATCACCGAAGCGCGCAAGGGCGGCAAGAGTCTGAGCAACCGCGAGCTGACCGGCCTGGTCAATCGCGACGAAGGCGTGGTCTTGGACGTGCGCGCGAAGAAGGAGTTCGATGCCGGCCACATCGTTGATTCATTGAACATTCCCTACGAGAAGCTGGTCAGCCGTCTGGGCGAGCTGGAAAAGCACAAGGGCAAGACGATTGTGGTCGTCGACGCCATGGGCCAGCATGCCGGAACAGCCTGCCGTGAGCTACAGAAGGCGGGCTTCAATGCCGCCAAGCTGTCTGGAGGGATTTCCAGCTGGCGCGGCGAAAACCTGCCAGTGGTCAAGTAACTATGCCTAAGGTCGTCATCTATACCACCGCCTGGTGCCCGTATTGCATCCGTGCCAAAAACCTGCTCGAACACAAGGGTGTCGACTACGAGGAGATTCCCGTGGATGGCAAGCCTGCGTTGCGATCGGAAATGGCGGCCAAGGCCGGGCGTACCTCGGTGCCGCAGATCTGGATCGGTGACGCACACGTCGGTGGCTGCGATGAGCTGCACGCGCTGGAGCGTGCCGGTCGGCTGGATGCGCTGCTGCAGGCCTGACCGGTTTCAACGCCTGCCAGTCCGCTGACGCGCGTCGGCGCTGGCGAGGCGATTTCCATAACGACATGCACAACAAGAAGGCTTCACATGACTGAACAAGCAAACAATGGCGCGGCGGCAGGTCAGCAAGAGCAGGGCGCACAGTTCTCGCTGCAGCGGATCTATGTCCGTGATCTTTCTTTCGAGGCGCCGAAAAGCCCGGAGATCTTCCGCCAGGAATGGAACCCGAGCGTTGCGCTGGACCTGAACACCAAGCAGAAGTCGCTTGAAAACGATTTCCACGAAGTGGTGCTGACGCTGTCGGTCACGGTCAAGACCGGTGAAGAAGTGGCCTTCATCGCTGAGGTCCAGCAGGCTGGCATCTTCCTGATCAAGGGCCTCGAGGCGCAAGCCATGAGCCATACCCTGGGTGCGTTCTGCCCCAACATTCTATTTCCGTACGCGCGCGAGACGCTGGACAGCCTGGTCACCCGCGGTTCGTTCCCGGCACTGATGCTGGCTCCGGTGAACTTCGATGCGCTTTACGCGCAAGAAATGGCGCGCATGCAGCAGGGCGGTGAAGCGCCGGCCACTGCTCACTGATAGTCGCTCGCTGCAAACGGCAGAAGCGCAGGGTGATGTCGAAGTTCACGGCACCCTGCGCTTCCCCGCTTCCCGCGTTAGCGTACCTTCACGACCAGCTTGCCCACGGCCTTGCGCTGGGCCAACGTATTGATTGCCTCGGCAGCCTGCTCCAGGGCAAAGGTCTGCGAAACCAGCGGCTTGAGCTTGCCTTCAGCGTGCCAGGCGAACAGCTGCTTGAAGTTGGCCGCGTTATCCTGCGGTTGGCGCCGCGCAAAGGTCCCCCAGAACACGCCGACCAGCGAAGCACCTTTGAGCAAAGGTAGATTAGCGGGGAGCGAAGGGATGTCGCCGGCAGCGAACCCGACCACCAGCATGCGGCCGTTCCAGGCGATGCTGCGAAATGCTTCTTCGAACAGCTGGCCGCCTACCGGGTCGTAGATCACATCCACACCCTGGCCGCCGGTCAGCTCTTTGAGGCGCTCCTTGAGGCTGGTGTTGGAATAGTCGATCAGCTCATCGGCGCCGGTACGCTTTGCGACTTCCAGCTTTTCGGCGGTAGAGGCGGCGGCGATGACCTTGGCCCCCATCGCCTTGCCGATCTCCACGGCCGCGAGGCCGACGCCGCCCGAAGCGCCGAGCACCAGCAGGGTTTCACCCGGCTGCAGGTTGGCACGCTGCTTTAAGGCGTGCATCGAGGTCCCGTAAGTCATGCTGAACGCGGCGGCCGTTTCGAAATCCATCGTTGGCGGTACCGGGAGCACATTGTCAGCCGGTACGGCGACCTGCTCGGCGAAGCTGCCCCAGCCCGTCAGGCCCATCACGCGATCACCTACTTTCAGGTGGCTGACCCCATCGCCTAAGGCGGCGACCACACCGGCCGCTTCACCGCCTGGCGAGAATGGCAGTGGCGGTTTGAACTGGTACTTGCCCTCGATGATCAGCGTGTCTGGAAAGTTGACGCCGGCGGCATGCACGTCGAGCAGTACCTCGCCCTTCTTGGCCTGGGGGCTGTCGGTCTGATCGATGACGAGATTTTCGGCCGGGCCGAAGGCTTTGCACAGAACGGCTTTCATCGGATTTCCTTTTGTCGTTTGAGATGAGGCTAATGGCCCTTTTCTGAATGCGTTCAGTCTAGGAGCCTGCCCATTCGGCGCAATGAGCATGGTCCGCTCTGATGGCGGTACATAAGGCCGAGCTTGGGTCCGCGCTCGGCACTGGTTATGCTGGTGGCCGGTCCCCATGGAGTTGTCCTGTGAAGCGCATCCTTCTAGTTTTTTTCGCTCTTTGTATGGCATTGCCGGCCCTGGCAGAGGCGTCCGAGGCCGATGAGGCTGCGCCGAAAGTCATCTACTACGCGCTGGTGCCGGCATTGGTCGGCAACTACGGCTCGGACGGCAAGCTCAGGTATTACAAGGCCGATATCGCGCTGCGTGTCAGCGATAGCCAGGCGGAGGAGAAGGTCAAGCACCACGAGCCGCTGATTCGCAATCAGCTGGTGACGCTGTTTTCGCAGCAGACCGATGCCAGCCTTGGGACGGTCGAGGCCAAGGAAGCGCTGCGCCAGGAGGCCCTCAAGCAGGTACAGGCGGTACTTACGCAGGAGGAAGGCAAGCCCCTGGTCGAGGACCTCCTGTTCAACAACCTGATCATCCAGTAAGCAGGGGCGCCCGAGACCTCAGCGCATGGCCAGAATGGCGCGCCACTCGCTGTCGCTGACGGGCATTACCGATAGCCGGCTCCCCTTGTGCACGAGCGGCATCTGTTCGAGCGCCGGTTCTGCTTTCAATCGGGACAGTGTCAGAGTGCTGTCGAATCGCTCGACGAAGGCGACATCCACAGCGCTCCAGGGATTCTTGGCAGCGCTGGCGCGAGCGTCGAAATAATCGCTCCCAGAGTCGAGAGCGGTCGGGTCGGGATAGGCGCTGCGTTCGATCGAACCGATTCCAGCTATCCCGGGAGTCGCGCAACTCGAGTGATAGAAGAAGAAGCGGTCGCCTTCGGCCATCTGTCGCAGGAAGTTGCGCGCCTGGTAATTGCGCACGCCATCCCAGCGGCCAACACCGATTTTTTCCAGGTCCTGAATGGAAAATTCGTCCGGTTCGGACTTCATCAGCCAGTACGGCATGGTCTTTGCTCACAGCTGGTTGCTTGGAAGGGTTCTCAAACGCAAAAATCCCCGACAATCGGTGGTAGCGCTTATTTGCGCTGCACCGAGGCATGACGGAGAATGCCGCGCTTGAGGTTGGCATTGTCGAGTCTAAAAAACGAAAACGATACTGACTCGACTACAGACTGTTCGCCTGGCAGGGGGAGGCGAAAAACTATGAAACGCAAACCAGATATTCTTTGGGTCCTGGTGCTGATCTTTGGTCTCGGCGTTGTAACGACAGGCTATACGCAGGGGCTTTGGGAGCGTACCGACAATACACCGTCGGCCGTTCCGATCAGTCATTCCCAGCAACTGCAGCGCTAAGCTGACTTGCCGCATGGACGCGGCGTGCCTCCCTGATTCCCGCCTTAACTTGCATACCAACCGTTATCCGTGACGGTCGCTTGCAGCGCCACATCCCAGCTTGCCAATGGCAATCGATCGACCTTCTGGCATTCATGCGCAAGACCTAAAAGTGTCGGCTTGTGACCATTTTTGCGCCTTTTACGATAGGCCAGGCTGCGATCATAGAAGCCGCCGCCCATGCCCAGACGTCCGCCTTGCTCGTCGAACCCTACCAGCGGCATCAAGACCAGATCGAGTGTCCAGATGGGGCGCTGTCGAGCCGGTCGATACATCGGCTCGTCGATACCGAATCGATTAGACCTCAGGCGTTCATTCGGCATGATGCGTTGAAACACCATGCGTGTGCGTGGCCAGGCGTTGAGCACGGGCAAGTAGGTCGCCTTGCCACGTCGTTGCGCTTCGAGCAGCAAGGCGCGGGGATCGATCTCGCCGTCGTTCGGCAGGTACAAGGCAATATGGCGAGCGCGCCGAAACAGTGGGTGCTGGGCCAGCTGCCGGTAGAGCGACTTGGCGGCCCGCCGCTGTTGCGCGGCGGTGAGCTGGCGGCGAGCTTGCCGCAATTGGCGTCGCAGCGCCGGGCGTGAAAGGCCTTCGGCTACGATCATGAAATGAGGCTCCCCAGCATGCCGCTGCCCGCGTAGGCCCTTGAACCCGAGAGTTCAAGGTGGCGACTACAGAGTACCTTAAGGCTTTCCGTCAGGCGGACATGCACACCGGCACTACGTGTAGCCTCCATGGTGTTGCTTATCGGGAGAGGGTCATCGCCGACTGGCGAACATGCCAGGGAGTGGGCGGGATTATAACGCAATCTGTTTGCCGTTCATCAGTTGCCGGATGGGTTTGGATCGGTGGCCAGTGCAGTGTCGACCCGCTCGAGCAGCACGCGGACGTGTTCGCGGGCGCTGTTGGCTTCGGCGTCCAGTCGGTCATGCTTGTGCAGCAGTTCGTGAGTAATGTTCAGTGCAGCCATCACCGCGACACGATCGGCGCCGATGACTTTGCCGCTGCTGCGGATTTCACGCATCTTGCGATCCAGATAGTGGGCGGCGCCTTCGAGGTTGCTGCGTTCTTCGGGCGGGCAGGAAATGCAATATTCCTTGTCCATGATGTGCACGGTAACGGTATTCGGCTGGGTCATGAGTCCTGCTCCAGGGCTTTCAGGCGCGAAATCATTGATTCGACCTTCACCCGTGCCATTTCGTTCTTCTCGATCAGATGAGCGCGCTCCTCGCGCCATGCCCGCTCGCTGTGAAGCAGCAGGTGATTCTGCGCCTTGAGTTGCTCGATACGCTGAATCAGCTGTTCCAGCTTGGCGGTCAGCAATTGCAGATCGGCGTCTTCCATGGGATTTCCGGGTAAATGGCGCGAGCGTCGGGGCATCCGGCTTCGATGGTCTTGGCTCGTATGCCGGTGCTAGGATACGAAGTCTCATTCTAGACATTAGCGCCTCCGCGCGCCTAGCTGCCAATGCCCATTCAGAATACGCCGTACGCCGCTTTTTCCACTTTGCTGACCAGCAGTGCCCAACCCGTCACACCCGCCGAGCTGCATGGCCTGTTGCTGGGGCGCAGCTGTGCCGGCGCCGGTTTCGATGTCGATGCCTGGCTGGTCGATGCGGCCGAGCTGCTCGGTGCCGAGCCGGAGGAGCCGGTGCGTCAGGCGCTGATCGGCTTGCAGGAAATGGTCAAGGGTGAGCTAGCCGGCGACGACATCGCCATCGTCTTGCTGCTGCCGTCCGACGACGCGCCGCTCGCCGAACGCACGCTCGCCCTGGGCCAATGGTGCCAAAGTTTCCTGGCGGGCTTCGGCCTGATCGCCGGTGACCGTGCGCTGAGCCGCGAGGCCATGGAGGTGCTGCAGGACATGGCGGCGATCGCGCAGATTCAGGATTCGCTGGACGAATCCGAAGACGGCGAGAGTGACTACATGGAAGTCATGGAGTATCTGCGCGTTGCGCCATTGCTCTTGTTCACCGAGTGCGCCAAGCCAGTACCGCCGACGCCCAAGCCCTCCCTGCATTGAGGATTCGCCTGCCATGACCCGTATCCCGAAAGCGGAATATGCCCGTCGGCGCAAGGCGCTGATGGCCGAGATGGAACCCAATAGCATCGCGATCCTGCCGGCTGCGCCGATGTATATCCGCAATCGCGACGTTGAACATATCTACCGTCAGGACAGCGACTTCCAATACCTGTCCGGCTTTCCCGAGCCGGAGGCGGTCATCGCGCTGATTCCGGGGCGCGAGCACGGCGAGTACGTGCTGTTCTGTCGTGAGCGCGACCCAGCGCGGGAATTGTGGGACGGCTTGCGGGCGGGCCAGGACGGTGCCGTCGCGGAATACGGCGCTGATGATGCGTTCCCCATCGGCGATATCGACGACATTCTTCCCGGCCTGATCGAGGGGCGTTCGCGTGTCTATTACGCCATCGGCAGCAATCAGGAGTTCGATCACCGTCTGATGGAGTGGATCAACACCATTCGCTCCAAGGCCCGCCAGGGTGCCCAGCCGCCTAACGAGTTTGTCGCCCTCGATCATCTGTTACACGACCTGCGCCTGTACAAGTCGGCGAACGAGGTCAAGGTGATGCGGGCGGCGGCTGAGATTTCCGCCCGGGCCCACGTGCGTGCCATGCAGGCCAGCCGCGCCGGACTCTACGAATACCATCTCGAAGCCGAGCTGGATTACGAGTTCCGCAAGGGCGGGGCGAAGATGCCGGCCTATGGCTCCATCGTCGCGGCTGGCAAGAATGCCTGCATCCTGCATTACCGCGAGAACGACGCCGTGCTCAAGGACGGTGATCTGGTCCTGATCGATGCCGGCTGCGAGATCGATTGCTACGCCAGCGACATCACCCGCACCTTTCCGGTCAGCGGTCGCTTCTCGGCGGAACAGAAGGCCATCTACGAGCTGGTGCTGGCGGCCAACGAGGAGGCCTTCAAGCACATCGCACCAGGCAAGCACTGGAACGAAGCGCACGAGGCGACGGTTCGCGTCATCACGGCGGGGCTGGTCGATCTGGGCCTGCTCCAGGGCGATGTCGAGGATCTGATCGCTTCCGAAGCCTACAAGCCCTTCTATATGCATCGCGCCGGCCACTGGCTGGGCATGGATGTGCATGACGTCGGCGACTACAAGGTCGGCGGCGAATGGCGCGTGCTGGAGCCCGGTATGGCGATGACCGTCGAGCCGGGCATCTATATCGCCGCCGACAACCAGGACGTGGCCAAGAAGTGGCGCGGCATTGGTGTACGCATCGAAGACGATGTGGTGGTGACCCGAACCGGCTGTGAAATCCTGACTGGCGGCGTGCCGAAGACAGTTGCAGAAATAGAGGCCCTGATGTCGGCTGCGGCCGAGGTGGCCTAGCATGGGCACCTTGGCCATAGTGGGAGGCGGGCTGGTTGGTGCCAGCCTGGCGCTGGCCTTGCAGCAAGGCGCGAAAGCGCGTGGCTGGAACATTGCGCTGATCGAGCCGTTCGAGCCCGGCAGCGAATATCAGCCTAGCTATGATGCGCGCTCCACGGCGCTTTCTTACGGCACCCGGCTGATCTATCAGCGCCTGGGCGTCTGGGAGCGGATTGCCGAGCGCGCCGAGCCGATCACTCACATTCACGTGTCCGACCGCGGTCGCGCAGGGGCGACCCGCCTCGACGCCAGCGACCAGCAGGTGCCGGCGCTGGGCTACGTGGTCGAGAACGCCTGGATTGGCCATTGCCTGTGGCAGGCGCTGGATGATGAAGCAGTGACCCGTCATTGCCCGGCGGAGGTCGAGCAGATGCAGGCGGTCGCGGGCGGCTATCGACTGACGTTGACCACAGGCCAAGTGCTGGACTGCGATCTGGCGGTGCTCGCCGATGGTGGTCGATCGGCCTTGCGCGAGCAGCTCGGTATAGCAATCAAGACCACCCCCTATGATCAGTCGGCGCTGATCGCCAATGTGACCCCGGGTAAACCTCATGGCGGGCAGGCGTTCGAACGCTTCACCGATGACGGGCCCATGGCGCTGCTGCCGCTGCAGGACAATCGTTGCGCTTTGGTCTGGACCCGGCCCGAGGAAGACGCGGCGCGTCTGGCCGCGCTTCCCGAAGCGGCGTTTCTCGACGAGTTGCAACAGGCCTTCGGCTATCGTCTGGGCGGCTTTCAGCAGGTCGGTGCGCGGCATCTTTACCCACTCATGCTGATCGAGGCCGAGGAGCAGGTGCGCTCCGGGCTGGTGGTGCTGGGCAACGCCGCGCACAGTTTGCACCCGATCGCCGGGCAGGGTTACAACCTGTCCCTGCGCGACACCGAGGCGCTTGCGGCCGCGTTGCTGAGCGGATCGGCAAAGCTCGGCGATATCGGCGTGCTACAGGCCTACCACCGGCGGCAACGTACGGATCAGTGGCTTACCGTCGGTTTTTCCGACCGGCTGACGCGGCTGTTCGCTGGCTCCGCGCTTTTATCCGTTGCCGGACGCAATCTTGGTCTGCTGGGGCTCGATCTGTTGCCGCCGGCCAAGGCCTGGTTCGCTCGGCAGGCGATGGGGTTGGGCGTGCGCGAGCGCTGAGTGCGTGCCTTCGCCGAGCTCGAGCAAGCCGATCCATTAGACATGCCGCTCACGCGGCGCTCAGGAGAGCAGAGATGCAAGCGGACCTCATCATCGTCGGCGCCGGGATGGTCGGCAGCACCCTGGCACTGGCACTGCGAGACGCTGGCTTGACCATCAAGCTGGTCGACGCCGGTCCGCTTAGGGTGCAGCCCTTCGCGCCCAGCGACCCTTTCGAGCCGCGTGTCAGCGCGCTATCAGCGGCCAGCCAGCGAATTCTCGAGCGCGTCGGTGCCTGGTCTGGCATCGCCGGTCGCCGTGCCAGTCCCTATACCGACATGCGCGTATGGGATGGCTCCGGAACCGGGCAGATTCATTTTTCGGCGGCATCGGTGCATGCCGAGGTGCTCGGCCATATCGTCGAGAATCGTGTCGTGCAGGACGCCTTGCTCGACGCGTTGACGGCCGATGGCTCGGTCGAGCTGGTACCGAATGCGCGGCTGGAACAGCTGCGCCAGAACGAAGGGGATTGGACTCTGACGCTTGCCGACGGGCAGCAGCTCAGCGCGGGCCTGGTGGTGGCGGCCGACGGCGGCAACTCGGCGGTCCGCCGTCTGGCCGGCTGCGAGACGCGCGAATGGGACTATCTGCATCACGCCATCGTGACCAGTGTGCGTTGCGCCGAGCCCAACCAGCAGACCGCCTGGCAGCGCTTTACCGATGACGGCCCGCTGGCCTTCCTGCCGTTGCAGCGCGAGGGCGATCCGCATTGGTGCTCGATCGTCTGGTCGGTGACCGAGCACCAGGCGCAGCGCCTGATGGCCCTGGACGATGAGGCGTTTCGCCAGGCGTTGGGGCGGGCTTTCGAATACCGCCTGGGCGACGTCCTGGAGGTCGACCCGAGGCTCTGCATTCCGTTGCGCCAGCGCCACGCCAAGCGTTATGTGCAGCCGGGGCTGGCACTGATCGGCGATGCCGCGCACACCATCCATCCACTGGCCGGCCAGGGGGTCAATCTTGGTCTGCTTGACGCGGCGGTGCTGGCCGAGGTTCTGCTGGCGGCCCTGAACCGTGGCGCATCCCTGTCTGATCTCCGGGTGCTGGCGCGTTTCGAGCGTCGGCGGATGCCCCATAACCTGGCGATGATGGCTGCGATGGAGGGCTTCGAGCGCTTGTTCCAGGCCGATGCGCTCCCGCTGCGCTGGTTGCGTAACGCCGGTTTGAAAGGCGTCCAGGCGCTGCCCGAAGCCAAGGCGTTGTTCGTACGGCAGGCATTGGGTCTGAGCGGCGATCTGCCGGAGCTGGCGCGATACTGAAGGGCGCGCGGCCACGCTCCTTGCAACATTTGTCGCGTTGAGAAAGTAAATGACATTCACTACTATTTAGCCTCTTTCATCAAAACAAGAGGCTAAATCCATGCAGGCAAGCAAAGGTTTACTCGCCGCCGCGGCGCTCATGGCGCTGTCGAACGTGGCACAAGCTGCCGATGAAGTAGTGGTTTACTCCTCGCGAATCGACGAATTGATCAAGCCGGTGTTCGACGCCTACACCGCTAAGACCGGCACCAAGGTCAAGTTCATCACCGACAAGGAAGCGCCGCTGATGGCCCGGATCAAGGCCGAGGGTGAGAATACGCCGGCGGATCTGCTATTGACGGTGGACGGCGGCAACCTCTGGCAAGCCGAGCAGATGGGCATCCTCCAACCGCTGAACTCCGACGTGGTCAAAACCAACATCCCCGCCCAGTACCGCTCCTCGAGCGACGCCTGGACCGGTCTTTCATTGCGCGCACGGACCATCGTCTACTCGCCCGAGCGGGTTCAGCAGAGCGAGCTGAGCACCTACGAAGCCCTTGCAGACGAGAACTGGGAAGGCCGGCTTTGCCTGCGCACCAGCAAGAAGGTCTACAACCAGTCGCTGACCGCGACCCTGATCGAAACCCACGGTGCCGAGAAAACCGAAGAGATCGTCAAGGGCTGGGTCAATAATCTTGCGACCGACGTGTTCGCCGACGACACGGCGCTGATTCAGGCCGTCGACGCTGGCCAGTGCGACGTCGGTATCGTCAACACCTACTACTACGGGCGCCTGCACGCCCAGCAGCCGGATCTGAAAGCCCGGCTGTTCTGGCCGAACCAGCAGGACCGCGGTGTTCACGTCAACCTCTCCGGCATCGGCCTGACCAAGCATGCACCGCATCCAGAGGCGGCGCGCAAGCTGGTGGAATGGATGACCACGCCCGAGGCGCAGAGCATCTTCGCCGATATCAACATGGAATTTCCGGCCAACCCGGACGTGAAACCCTCGGCTGAGGTCGCCGCATGGGGTGATTTCAAAGCGGACACCATCCCGGTGGAAGTTGCCGGCAGCCGGCAGGCCGAAGCCATCATGCTGATGGATCGTGCCGGCTGGAACTAATCCGTAGCGGCGAGCAAAGTACCCGCCCAGCCGGGCGTGGCGCGGTGGGGCTGAGTTGAAAGGCTCGCGGTCAAGACCGCTCCCACAGGCCTCGGGCGTCAACAGATCACTGGGCGGATTTCTCAGCGGTGAACTGCGCCAGCCGGCCGGATAAGGCAGGTAGCGCGCTAGCGGCTTCGACCGCCGCTCACTGGCCCTGGCAGCGGGCGCTGCCGTTATACTCGACGCCCCGGTCTGCCGGGGCGTTGTCTTTTCTAGGTTCGAGGCTTGTGTGTCCCACCCCGTCGAGCACCGTTGGTATCCCATTTCCTTTGCTGTCGCTGCGCTGGTGCTGTTGCCGCTGAGTGTGCTGCTGTTCAGCTGGAGCGACATCGACACCAGTATCTGGGCGCACCTGTGGCAAACGCAGATGCCCAGATTGCTCGGCAACACCTTGGCGCTGGTGCTGGGGGTCGGGTTTGGCGTCACCCTGCTGGGGGTCAGCCTGGCCTGGCTGACCTCGCTGTGCGAGTTTCCCGGACGGCGCTGGCTGGACTGGGCGCTGATGCTGCCTTTCGCGATTCCCGCCTATGTGCTGGCGTTCGTCTTCATCGGCCTGCTGGATTTCGCCGGGCCGGTGCAGACGCTGGCGCGCGAATGGTTCGGCAGTGGGGTGCGCTTTCCCAGGGTCCGTTCCACGGGCGGGGTCATCGTCGTGTTGGTGCTGGTGTTCTACCCCTACGTCTACCTGCTTGCCCGTTCGGCGTTCATTGCGCAGGGCAAAGGGCTGATGGAGGCGGCGCGGGTGCTCGGGCAGTCGCCCTGGAAGGCGTTCTGGACCGTCGCGTTGCCGATGGCGAGACCGGCGATCGGCGCCGGCCTGGCGCTTGCTCTGATGGAGACGCTGGCCGACTTCGGGGCGGTGGCGGTATTCAACTACGACACTTTTACCACCGCCATCTACAAGACCTGGTACGGCTTCTTCAGCCTGACCAGCGCCACCCAGTTGGCCAGCCTGCTGTTGCTTGCGGTCATGCTGGTGCTCTATGGCGAACGGCGCGCGCGTGGGGCTGCCAGGCCGGCCAATGACCGGGCGCGATCGGCGGTCCTTTATCGCTTGCGCGGCTTCAAAGCGCTGGCAGCCAGCGGTTGGTGCGTCCTGGTGTTTCTCTGTGCGTTCGTCGTACCCATGCTGCAGTTGCTGGTCTGGCTCTGGCAGCGCGGGCGCTTCGATCTCGACGAGCGCTACACCGGGCTGATCCTGCATACGCTCTATCTGGGCCTGATGGCGGCATCGATTACGGTGGCGGTGGCGTTGCTGCTGGCCTTCGCCCGTCGCCAGGCACCGCTGCGCTCGGTCAAGGCCGCGGTAGGGCTGTCGAATCTGGGGTATGCGCTGCCGGGCTCGGTGCTGGCCGTGTCGATCATGCTCGCGTTCAGCTACCTGGATCGCGAGGTGGTCATACCGCTGTCGGCGTGGCTCGGTGGCGAAGGCAAGCCGATCCTGCTCGGCAGTCTCGGGGCGTTGCTGCTGGCCTACCTGATTCGCTTCATGGCCGTGGCGTTCGGCCCGCTGGAAAGCGCGCTGGCCCGGATTCGCCCGTCGCTGCCTCAGGCGTCGCGTAGCCTTGGCGTCGGCGGGCCGGCGCTTTTCTTCCGAATCTACCTGCCGTTGCTGTTGCCCGGCACGCTGAGCGCCGCGCTGCTGGTGTTCGTCGACGTACTGAAGGAAATGCCGGCTACCCTGCTGATGCGACCATTCGGATGGGACACGTTGTCGGTACGAATCTTCGAAATGACCAGCGAGGGCGAATGGGCACGTGCCGCGTTGCCAGCGCTCACACTGGTGCTGGTCGGGCTCCTGCCGGTCATTCTTCTGATCCGCCGCTCGGCCCGGCGAGTCGGTTGACGCTCAGTCGATCGCCTCGTCGTGACCTGCCTCGACCTTGGGGCTACAATGCGCGCCATTCAAAAAACGTCGGACTTTCGTCCGACCTCTAATAGCTTCAGCCACGCCGCTTCGGCGACCTGCCCGGAAGGAGAAACCCATGGGTCAGCGTACTCCCCTCTATGATCAGCATCTCGCACTTGGCGCCAAGATGGTCGATTTCGGCGGCTGGGACATGCCCCTGCACTACGGCTCCCAAGTGGAAGAGCATCACCAGGTGCGGCGCGATTGTGGCGTGTTCGACGTGTCCCACATGACCGTGGTCGACGTCGCCGGCCCCGACGCCAAAGTCTATCTGCAACGTCTGCTGGCCAATGATGTGAATCGCCTCGGTCAGGTGGGCAAGGCGCTGTACACCGCGATGCTCAACGAGCGTGGCGGGGTTATCGATGACCTGATCGTCTACCTCACCGACTGGGGCTACCGGCTGGTCGTCAATGCCAGTACGCGCGACAAGGACCTGGCCTGGATGCAGGCGCAGGCCGAGGGTTTCGCCGTCGAGGTGACCGAGCGCTCCGAGCTGGCGATGCTGGCCATCCAGGGGCCGCAAGCGCGAGTCCGGACGGCCGAGCTGGTCGATCAACCGCGAGCGGCGCTGATCCATGAGCTCAAGCCCTTCAACGGCCGCGCTGCCGGCGACTGGTTCATCGGTCGCACCGGCTATACCGGTGAAGATGGCCTGGAAATCATCCTGCCGGCCGAGCAGGCGCCGGACTTCCTCAGTGAGCTGGTCGGCGCCGGTATATCGCCGATCGGTCTGGGCGCCCGCGACACCTTGCGCCTGGAGGCCGGCTTGAATCTTTACGGCCAGGACATGACCGAGGATGTCTCGCCCCTGCAGGCCAACATGGGCTGGACCGTGGCCTGGGAGCCGGCCGAGCGTGACTTCATCGGCCGTGCGGCCCTGGAGGCCGAGAAGGCCATGAGCGACCGGCCGAAACTGGTCGGTCTGGTGCTTGAGGAGCGTGGCGTATTGCGCGCGCATCAGATCGTCCGCGTCAATGGCGCTGGCGAGGGCGAAATCACCAGCGGCAGTTTTTCGCCTACGCTTGGCAAATCAATCGCCTTGGCGCGGGTTCCGGCCGCCGCCGGCGATCGTGCCGAAGTCGAAATCCGTGGTAAGTGGTATCCCGTGCGCGTCGTGCAGCCGACTTTCGTGCGTCACGGCAAAGTACTGGTGTAAATTCGGCCGACTGCTTCCTTGCAGCGGGTCGCCAAGCCTGCTTCGTGCCCGCAAATACCGACAGCTTTTTTGAGGACATACGAATGAGCGACATTCCCAGCGATCTGCGTTACGCCGCCAGCCACGAGTGGGCCCGTCTCGAAGCGGACGGCAGCGTGACCGTCGGCATTTCCGATCACGCCCAGGAAGCCCTGGGTGACGTGGTTTACGTTGAACTGCCGGAGGTCGGCCAGCAACTGGCGGCGGGGCAGCAGGCGGGCGTAGTAGAGTCGGTCAAGGCCGCTTCGGACATCTATGCACCGATCTCCGGGGAGGTGATCGCCATCAACGAGCAGCTCACCGACTCGCCCGAAATGGTCAACAGCGAACCCTACGGCAGCTGGTTCTTCCGCCTCCAGCCGAGTGATGCCTCGGCACTGGACAAGCTGCTCGATGCAGAGGGTTACAAGGCCTCCTGCGACGCCGAAGCCTAAGCGTTCCATTCAAGAGCCCCGCGTTGCAGGCGTGAAAAACCGAGCGAAGTCGTTTTTCATTCCGCCTGCATGACGGGGCTTTTTACTTTTTCGAGAGAAGCCGTGATGTCCCAAGTGCCGCGCCTTTCCCAGCTCCAGCAACCCGACGCCTTCCTGCGTCGTCACCTCGGCCCCGATGCGGCTGAACAGCAAGCCATGCTCAATGCGCTGGGTCTGTCCAGTCGCGACGAGCTGGTGCAGCAGACCGTGCCGCCGGCGATTCGCTTGCAGGGCGAGCTGGCACTGCCGCCGGCGCTGGACGAGCAAGGCGCGCTGGCGAAGCTGCGTGGCTATGCCGAGCAGAACCAGCTGTGGACCAGCCTGATCGGTATGGGCTATCACGGCACCATCACACCGCCGGTAATCCTGCGCAACGTGCTGGAGAACCCGGGCTGGTACACCGCCTACACGCCCTATCAGCCGGAAATCGCCCAGGGTCGCCTGGAGGCGCTGCTGAATTTCCAGCAGTTGACCATCGATCTTACCGGGCTGGATCTGGCCAACGCCTCGCTGCTCGACGAAGCGACCGCGGCGGCCGAAGGCATGACGCTGGCGCGGCGCATGGCCAAGAACAAGAGCAACCGCTTCTTCGTCGATGAGAACTGCCATCCGCAGACGCTTTCGGTGGTGCAGACCCGTGCCGAGGCCTTCGGCTTCGAGCTGGTCGTAGGCCCGATCGAGGATGTCGCCGCGCACGACGTGTTCGGAGCGCTGCTGCAATACCCCGATACCCATGGCGAGATCCGCGACCTGCGTCCGGTGATCGAAGCGCTGCATGCCAAGCAGGCGCTGGCCTGTGTCGCGGCCGACTTGCTCAGCCTGCTGCTGCTGACGCCGCCTGGCGAGCTCGGTGCCGATGTGGTGCTCGGGTCGACCCAGCGCTTTGGCGTGCCGATGGGCTACGGCGGCCCGCATGCGGCCTATTTCGCCACGCGTGACGCGTTCAAGCGCGCCATGCCCGGCCGCATCATCGGAGTGTCCAAGGATGCCCGCGGCAACACGGCGCTACGCATGGCGCTGCAGACGCGCGAGCAGCACATCCGTCGTGAGAAGGCCAACTCCAACATCTGCACCGCCCAGGTGCTGCTGGCCAATATCGCCAGCTGCTACGCGGTCTACCACGGCCCCGAGGGCCTCAAGCGCATCGCCCAGCGCACCCATCGTTTGACCTCTATTCTGGCCAGCGCGCTGGAGCGGCACGGCATCAAGCGCCTCAACCAGCATTTCTTCGACACCCTGACCCTCGAGGTGGGCGGCGCCCAGACCGCTATTCTCGAAAGCGCCCGGGCCGCACGAATCAACCTGCGCATCCTCGGCCGCGGCAAGCTGGGCGTCAGTCTCGACGAGACATGTAACGAGCAGACCGTGGAGCAGTTGCTGGCGGTGTTCCTCGGTGCCGATCATGGCCTGGACATCGCCACGCTGGACGCCGGTGACGTCGTCAGCGGCATCCCGGCCGAGCTGCAGCGCAGCAGCGGCTACCTGAGTCATCCGGTATTCAACAGCCACCACAGCGAAACCGAGATGCTGCGCTACCTCAAGCAGCTGGAAAACAAGGACCTGGCGCTGAACCAGGCGATGATTCCGCTCGGCTCATGCACCATGAAGCTCAACGCCACCAGCGAGATGATCCCCATCACCTGGCCGGAATTCGCCAACCTGCATCCCTTCGCACCGCAGGAGCAGGCCCAGGGCTACAAGCTGATGATCGACGAGCTGGAAGCCTGGCTTTGCGCCATCACCGGCTTCGACGCGATCTCGATGCAGCCCAACTCCGGCGCCCAGGGCGAGTACGCCGGGCTGGTCGCCATCCGCAAGTATCACGAAAGCCGCGGCGAAGGGCAGCGCGACATCTGCCTGATTCCGTCCTCGGCGCACGGCACCAACCCGGCGTCGGCGCAGATGGTCAGCATGCGCGTGGTCATCGTCGAGTGCGACAAGGCAGGCAACGTCGATCTGGAGGACCTCAAACGCAAGGCCGCGGAGGCCGGTGACAAGCTGTCCTGCCTGATGATCACCTACCCCTCGACCCATGGGGTCTACGAAGAGGGCATTCGCGAGATCTGCGAGGCGATTCATGCCCAGGGCGGCCAGGTCTACATGGACGGTGCCAACCTCAACGCCCAGGTCGGCCTGGCGCGACCGGCCGACATCGGCGCGGACGTCTCGCACATGAACCTGCACAAGACCTTCTGCATACCCCACGGTGGCGGCGGTCCTGGCATGGGCCCGATCGGCATCAAGGCGCACCTGCAACCCTTCGTGTCCAACCACCCGGTGATCGAGCTGCAAGGCCCTAACCCCGAGAACGGTGCGGTGAGCGCCGCGCCTTGGGGCAGCGCGAGTATCCTGCCGATCAGCTGGATGTATATCGCGATGATGGGCCCTCAGCTGCGCGATGCCACCGAAGTCGCCATTCTCAGCGCGAACTACCTGGCGATGCGTCTGGGTGATGCCTTCCCGGTGCTCTACAGCGGTCGCAACGGCCGTGTGGCGCATGAGTGCATCATCGATCTGCGGCCGTTGAAGGCGCAGACCGGCATTACCGAAGAGGACGTCGCCAAGCGCCTGATCGACTACGGCTTCCATGCGCCGACCATGTCCTTCCCGGTGCCGGGCACGCTGATGATCGAGCCGACCGAGAGCGAGTCGAAGGCGGAGCTGGATCGTTTCGTCGAGGCGATGCTGAGCATCCGCGCCGAAATCGCCAAGGTCGAGGATGGTGCCTGGACGGCGGAAGACAACCCGCTGGTGCATGCCCCGCACACCCTGGCCGATGTAACCCACGCCTGGGAGCGCCCGTACAGTATTGCCGAGGGCGTAACGCCCAGCGCGCACACCCAGGCGCACAAGTACTGGCCAGCGGTGAATCGGGTCGATAACGTGTTCGGCGACCGCAACCTGTTCTGCGCCTGCGTACCGATCGAGGACTATCGGAGTTAAAGCGCAAAGCCGATAAAAGCGCTTGAGGCTGGAGGCTGGACGAGCCGGCTCCAGCTTCCAGCCCTAAGCGCTATGGGTGATGGATGCCTATACGCCGTGTTGGCTTCGGTTGGGGTCTGGCCCGCGAACTATCGAGCGCGACGTTCCTCGAGTCCAAGCCACGCTGTCCAGCCTCCAGCCTCCAGCCTCCAGCCTCTAGCCTTCGACCTGCTCCTCACCCATCAGTCCAAGTAACTGAGCCAGCATCAGCTGCGCCTCCTCGACCCCCTGACGCTTCGGCGCGGAGAACAGCTGCACGCTGACACCATCTCCCCAGCCCTTGCGAATATCACGCTGGATCGCCAGTAGTGCGTTCTTCGCCGCACCGAAGGCGAGCTTGTCGGATTTGGTCAGCAGGATGTGCAGCGGCATCTCGCTGGCGCTCGACCAGTCGAGCATCATCCGGTCGAACTCGGTCAGCGGGTGGCGGATGTCCATCATCAGGAATACCCCGGCCAGGCTCTCGCGACTGCTCAGATAAGCCTCGAGGTGGCGCTGCCAATGCTGCTTCAACGGAATCGGCACCTTGGCGTAGCCGTATCCGGGCAAGTCGACCAAGCGCAGATGATCGTCGAGGCGGAAGAAGTTGAGCAGCTGGGTGCGCCCAGGAGTCTTCGAGGTGCGCGCGAGGCTGGCGTGGGTCAGGGTGTTCAACGCGCTGGACTTGCCCGCGTTCGATCGGCCGGCGAAGGCGACTTCAAGGCCCTCGTCAGCCGGGCACTGGTCGACCTTGGCGGCGCTGGTCATGAAGGTGGCTTGCTGGCAGAGGCCGAGGATCGGGTTTTTCGGGGGCATGGGCATTCCGGTAGGTGCGCGAAGGGTGCGGCAATGGTTCATTTCCGTTTCAAGAACGCCAGTATATAATGCCGCAGATTTTGTGTGCGCTTTGGTCTTGAACGAGCCCGGAATTGCGGTTGCGCCGGCATCGACAGACGCCGGCGATTGCACCGCCGGGAAGCCGGATCAGTTGCCACCTCTAACGAGCAATTGCCATGGCCCACGCGGTCGGCTTGCCGAATAAGATTGTCTTTTAACCCTTAGCCGTAGTTGGATGAGCTGATGAACAAAGTACTCGTGAGTCTGCTGTTGACCCTTGGCATCACCGGTATCGCCCATGCGGCTGGTAATGCCGAAGCCGGTCAGGAGAAGGTTGCAGTCTGTGGCGCTTGCCATGGTGCCGACGGCAACAGCGCCGCACCGAACTTCCCGAAACTGGCAGGCCAGGGTGAGCGTTACCTGTTCAAGCAGCTGCAGGACATCAAGGCGGGATCCAGCCCGACAGCCGAGCCCGGCGTTGGCCGCAAGGTGCTGGAAATGACCGGTATCCTCGAGCCGTACAGTGACCAGGACCTGCAAGACATCGCCGCCTATTTCTCGAGCCAGAAGATGACCGTCGGCATGGCCGATCCGGCTCTGGTCGCGCAAGGCGAGAAGCTGTTCCGCGGTGGCAAGGTAGAAGAGGGCATGCCGGCCTGCACCGGTTGCCATTCGCCCAGCGGTGTGGGTAACAATCTGGCCGGATTCCCTCATCTGGGTGGCCAGCATGCGGCCTACACTGCCAAGCAGCTGACGGCTTTCCGTGAAGGCGAGCGCACCAACGACGGCGACGCCATGATCATGCGCACCATCGCGTCGAAGCTGAGCAACAAGGACATCGAAGCCCTGTCGAGCTACATCCAGGGTCTGCACTGACAGCGTCGGCTGCGGCCGGCTGAAGAAGGCGTTCAGGTCGAGTACCTGAACGCCTTTTTTTTGTTTTGCCACCGCTACAATGATTGTCAAGATATTGAAAAGCGTCGAAAAGCGCTGGCGAGAGGGCACCATATGTTGCAGCCTGTGGCGCTATCGGTCAGTTGTTCACGTCAAGGAGTCAACATGCGCAAATTTGTTCTCAGTGCCATTCTCGTTACCGCCAGCCTGTTCGGTTTTGCCGCCAACGCGGCAGAGTTCCAGGCCGGGAAGGAATACGTCGAGCTGAAGAACCCGGTCCCGGTGTCCGAGCCCGGCAAGATCGAAGTCGTCGAGCTGTTCTGGTATGGCTGCCCGCACTGCTACCAGTTCGAGCCAACGATCAATCCCTGGATCAAGCAATTGCCGGATGATGTCGACTTCAAGCGTATCCCGGCGATGTTCGGCGGCGTTTGGAATGCCCACGGGCAGATGTTCCTGGCGCTGGAGTCGATGGATGTCGAGCAGAAAGTGCACGATGCGATATTCAACGCCTATCACCGCGAGGGCAACAAGCTGGACACGCCGGAAAAAATGGCCGAGTTCCTGGCCGGGCAGGGCGTCGATGCCGACGCGTTCCTGAAGGCGTACAACTCGTTCGGGGTCAAGAGCCGTGCCGAGCAGGCCAAGAAGCTGGCCATGGCCTATCAGATCACTGGTGTCCCGGTGATGATCGTCAACGGCAAGTATCGCTTCGACATCGGTTCCGCCGGTGGCCCGGAGCGCGCCCTGGAAGTGGCCGACTACCTGATCGAAAAAGAACGCGCAGCGCGGTAAGCCCATGTTACGGCGTTGGAGCTCACCGCGCCTGGCCGGGCCCCGCCAAGCGCGGGTCAACCCGCTCTGCCTCGACGCCAGCGGGCTTCCCTGCGACGGCCGTTTACGGCTGTTGAGCTTCAACATCCAGGTCGGCATCAGTACCGAGCGTTACCATCATTACCTGACCCGCAGCTGGCAGCATCTGCTGCCGCATGCCGGGCGCGCCAGCAATCTGCAGCGCATCGGCGATCTGCTCGGCAACTACGATCTGGTGGCCTTGCAGGAAGCCGATGGCGGCAGCTTGCGTTCCGGCTATGTCAACCAGGTCGAGCAGCTCGCCCAGCTCGGCGCATTCCCTTACTGGTATCAGCAACTGAACCGTAATCTCGGCCGCTTCGCCCAGCACAGCAACGGCGTGCTCAGCCGCCTCGAGCCGCAGGGCCTGGAGGATCATCCGCTGCCCGGTCCTTCCGGGCGCGGCGCCATCCTGCTGCGGTTTGGCGAGGGCGAGAATGCGCTGGTTGTGGTGGTCATGCATCTTGCGCTGGGTGGCGGGGTACGGACGCGCCAGCTGGCCTACATTCGCGAGCTGATCGGCGGCTACCGGCATCAGGTGCTGATGGGGGATATGAACACCCATGCCAGCGATCTGCTGGAGCATTCGCCGTTACGCGACCTGGGCCTGCAAGCCCCCCAGATCCAGGCGACCTTTCCTAGCTGGCGCCCGCAGCGCTGTCTCGATCACATACTGCTGAGCCCCACGTTGACGCTGGAGCGCGTCGACGTGCTGGCGCAGGCCAGTTCCGACCACCTGCCGGTGGCGGTGGAGATTCGCTTGCCTGAGGCCCTGCACACTGACGCATTGCCGGTACCTACGGACAGGACTTGATGAGCGACGACGCGCAACGCTGGAAAGAAAAATACCTGCACTCACTGGAACAGCAGGAGCAGCTCGAAAACCGTTGGAATACGCGGTTGGACCTGCTTCGGCGCAGCCTGGTACGCAGCAGTTTCGCGGTCGACGGTGCCGATCCCGCCGTAGACCAATGCATGCGCGAGCTGCGCGATGTGCTGCGCGACGAGGTGCAGGACGAGCGCCTGGGCGCTCTGGTGCCCCGGCTCGAGCGTGCAGTCCTGGCGACCGAGCGCAGCAAGCAAGACCGTCTGAAACGGCTGACCGAGGCGCTTGATCGGCTGGCTTCACAATTGCTCGATCTGCCGCTGCCCAGCGAGATTCGCAAGCCACTGAAAACCTTTTCGCGTGGGCTCGGCGAGCGTGCGGCTCAATCGCGCGAGCTGCCTGGACTGCTGGAAGACCTTGGGACATTCCAGCAGCAGGCACTAACGTCGCAGAAAGGGAACGCGCCGACATCCGTAGGGTTGCTCGGCCGCCTTTTCGGGCAACGTGAACGTGCCGCCGAAACGGCGGCAACGCCAGCAAGCGAGCCGCTGCCGCCGCTGCCAGTCGATGAAACGTCGCTTCCGCAGACAGTGACGGAGGCGCAACCCAACATCGCACAGCAGGCGGAGGCTCAGCCTGACACGCCTGCCAACACCGCGGCATCCGACGCCCCTGCAGATGTCGCAGCCCTGGCTGCAGCGCAGCCCGAAGCAACGGCTGCCGCGATAGAGCAAGAAGCTGCAACGCACGAGCAGCAGGCCGACCCGTATCTGCTGCCCCACTCGCCGGAGCAGGCCTACAGCGCCATCGCCGAGCGGGTGGAGTCGACCCTGATCGGGCTTCTCGAAGACCTTCAGCTTCCCGAGCACCATAAGCTACAGGCTGCTGGCTTGCGTGAGCGGATCGAGAAGGGCTTGAACTGGTATGAGCTGGTGCCGGTCCTGGACGATCTGGCGCAGTTGATGATCGCGGTGGCCGATCAGGGCCAGCGGGAGTTCGAGAGCTATCTGACGCTGCTGAACGAGCGTCTGGCGACCATGCAGCACAGCCTCAGCGCGGCCCGAGAAGGGCATGTGCAGAGCAAGGAAGCCGCGCAGGCGCTGGATGAGGAGTTGCGCCAGCAAGTGGATGGCCTGCAGAGCAGCATGCTCGAAGCCAAGGATCTGCCCAGCCTGAAGCAAGCGGTTCAGGCCCGGCTCGATGGACTGCTGGAAACCGTCGATACCTACGAGGGCCAGCGCGGCGAGCACGAGCAGCAGTTGGCCGAGCGGCTCAGCACCTTGGTCGGCCGCGTTGCCAGCCTGGAGCAGGCGGCCACCGGCATGCGCGAGCATCTCGAGGAGCAGCGGCAGAAGGCGTTGCACGATCCGCTCACCGCATTGCCCAATCGGAGCGCCTGGAACGAGCGCCTGGAGCTGGAGGTGGCGCGTCAGCAGCGCTACGGCGGCCTGCTGCTGCTCGCGGTGCTGGACATCGATCATTTCAAGCGCATCAACGACAGTTTTGGCCACCTGGCAGGCGATCGAGTGCTCAAGATCATCGCCAACGAGCTGAGCAAGCGGTTGCGCAAAACCGATTTCATCGCGCGTTTCGGTGGGGAGGAGTTCGTCCTGCTGTTGCCCGAGACACCGCTCGAGGCCGGCCAGCGGCTGCTCGATAGCCTGAGAGCCGGGGTGGAGAGCTGCCCGTTCCACTTCAAGGGCGCCCGGATCCAGGTCACGCTCTCGGCCGGAATTGCCAGCTTCGCTGCGCAGGAAACCGCCGAGCAGGTGTTCGAGCGTGCCGACCGTGCGCTCTATTGCGCGAAAGAAGGCGGGCGTAACCGCATCGAGATAGGCTGACCAAACGGTCTGGGACCGTCCGCACCGTCTCGCTATACTTTCCAGCCATTCCGTCCAGCGCCATCTGCGGGCCTGTGCAAGCGTGCGCCGCACGAGAGCAGGCCGCAGTCTGCGTCATTTCGCTGTCGACACAGAGGTGCCAAATGAGAGCTTTGATCCTGATCGCGATGATCGTCCTGGCCGGCTGTGCCAGTGGTCCGCGTATCGATACCCGTTATACCTCACTGGGCCAGGACAGCCGGGCGCAGTACATCGTCATTCACTACACCTCCAGCGACTTGCAGCGCTCGCTGGACATCCTCAAGGGTCACGATGTCAGCAGCCATTACCTGATTGGCGAGGCGCCGGCGACCATCTACCGACTGGTGGACGAGAACCGACGTGCCTGGCATGCCGGTGAAAGCGAATGGGACGGGCGGACCTGGCTCAATTCGAGCTCCATCGGTATCGAGCTGGTCAATCGCGGCTATGTCGAGAGTGAGCGCGGGCGGCTCTGGTACCCCTATTCAGACGAGCAGATCGATGCCCTGATCGTGCTGCTGAAAGACATCATGCAGCGGCATGGATTGAAGCCCGGCGCCATCGTTGGACATAGCGATATCGCGCCGCAGCGCAAGGTCGATCCCGGTCCGCTGTTCCCCTGGAAACGGCTGGCGGATGCCGGCCTGATCCGTTGGCCGGACGCCGCCACCGTTGCGCATCAGCGAAGCCTGTTCGCGACGAACCTTCCAGACGTCGCCTGGTTTCAGGCGCAGCTCGCCAAGCAGGGGTACAAGGTGCCTGGCCACGGCCATCTGGACCTGGAAACCCGCAACGTGATCGCGGCGTTTCAGATGAAATACCGTCCGACGCGCTTCGACGGCGAGCCGGACGCTGAAACCGCGGCGATTCTCGCAGCGCTCGCGGTGCAGCCCTGACGCATCCTCAGGCGCGGGGAGAACAGGCGATCAGCCGCGAGTCGGCCAGCGCAGCGGTGCGATGGAGGGTTGCCGCCCGGTATTCCTCGTCCGCCAGCATCGCCAGGAAGGCCTCCGGCGAGGGATAGCGCACCAGCAGCATTTCGTCCCAGTGTTCCTCCTCCGGCCCGATCAATGCCATCTGAGCGGAGGCCGCCACCTGAACATCGCCTCCCGCCGCCCGCACCTTGCGTATGGCCGTGCGGCTATAGCGTGCGTAGGCCTCCTGGCCGCTGCATGAGGCTTGGTCGCTGTCTGCCGGATAAGCCGCTTGCTGGTTGAAGCGCAGCAGGTTGAGCATGAGGATCGGTTCGCCGGCTGGCATCCGCTGGGCGAAGCGTTTCAGTTGTTCGGCGCTGGGGTTGCGACTGGGCATCGGGGCTCCTTGTTATTCTTCCAGCCCCGCAGGTTCAGATCGGCAGGGCGATATAGAAGATGGTGCCGTGACCGATTCGCGAATGCACGCCGATGCGACCACCATGCAGCTGCGCAATCTCTTTGCATAAGGCCAGGCCCAGTCCGGCACCGCCTCGCCGGCGGCCGATCTGTACGAAGGGCTCGAAAATGCGCGCCTGCTGGCTGTAGGGAATGCCTTCGCCATTGTCTTCGACGCTGAGGATCACCCGTTCGCCGTGATGCCTCGCCAGCAGGCGGATCTCGCCGCCATCCGGCGTATGGCGCAGCGCATTGCTGAGCAGGTTGTCGAGCATCCGCTCCATCTGCTGCCGGTCGAGCAGCAGACTGGGCAGGGGTGTCTGCAATTCCAGCTTGATGTCGATGTCGTTCTGCGCCGCGGTGGGCTGGAAGCGCTGCCGCGCTTGCTCCAGGAGCTCTGCCGGTTCGCAGGGAACCCGTTCGAGCTTCTGCTGGCCACTCTGGTAGCGCGAGAAGTTCAGCAGGTCATTGATCAGCGTGACCAGGCGCTGCATCTCCTCGTATACCGTGCTGAACAGGTCGGCTTCACGGCTGCTTTCCGGGTAGTGAGTCCGTTCGCGTAGCAGGCTGAACGCCATCTGCATGCCGGTTACCGGCGTGCGCAGTTCATGCGAGGCACGCAAGACGAACTCGTTGCGCACGCGCTCGAAGGTTCGCTGGTCGGTGACGTCGTGGAGCACCATGACCGCGCCGCTGATCCGCCCGTCGTGGTGATTGACCGGGCTCATGCGCCACGACAGCAGCCGGCGCTCGCCGTCGGCCTCGATCACCAGATCCTCCGGTGGCCCGGACAGCGGCTTGTCATCCAGAACCTGCCGGGCGGCTTCGTCCAGTTCCGGATAGCCGAGCGCCTGCCCGAGGGTCGAGCCCAGGTGCTCGCTTTCCCACGCCAGCTGACGTTGCGCGACCGGGTTCGCATGCTCCAGGCGGCCCTGGCGGTCGATGATCAGCAAGCCGTCGTCGATGCTGTCCAGCAGTGCCTGCAAGCGCTGCTGGCCGTTGACCAGCGCCTCGACATTGGTCTGCTTGAAGTCGTGCAGAGCTTGCGCCATCAGGCCGAAGCGGCGGATCAGGGACGACAGTTCGGCGATCGGGGAGGCGGGCAAGCTGATGTTGAAATCGCCGCGCCCGATCTGGTCGGCCACGCTGGACAGCTGCTCGATGGGATCGCCAAAGCGACGGGCGAAGCTGTGCGCGGTGACGAAGCCGATCAGCAGCACCGCCATGCCGGTCAGGCCGAGCAGGCCGGCGAGCAGCTGCGCCCGCTCCCGGCTGCGTATCTCGGTATCGCGGATCTGATCATAGGCGCTTTGCTGCATGTCGACCATCAGTTCGCGCACATGGTTGAAGGCCTGGCTGAGCGCATTGTCTTCGAGTAGCGATGCCTGCGGCGCGGACGGTGCGTCCAGCTCATCGGTAAAGCGAGCATAGGCCTCGCCGATGGCTTGATAGGCGTGGCGATCATCGGGTCGCGCCGCCTGCGACAGGCCTTGGGCAAGCGCCGCCTGAAACGAGGTACGGGCTTCGGTCAGTGCATCATCGTCGCGTTGTCCGCGCACCAGCAGCAGCAGATGGTTGCTCAACGACTGACGCAGTTGCTGGTTGATCTCTATGATGCCGAAGTTTTCGCGGATGAGCTTTTCCTGGCTCTTGGCCATCTGCACGACGCTGACCAGCGCCAGCAGCAATCCCAGCAGCGCTACCGTCATCAGCGCCGAGAATCCCAGAAAAAGACGGGTTCTCAGCTTCATCTGAAGTTTCATAGGCCGTATTGCTTGCGCTTTCGGTACAGCGTCGAGGCGTCGATGCCCAGAATTCGTGCGGCCTGTTCAAGGGTGTCGCTGGTACTCAGGACGCCCGAGATATGCGCTTTCTCCAGCTCTTCCAGGCTGAGCGCCTCGCCGATACGCGGTGCGTTGTTGATGTTCTGATCGGCCAGGCCGAGATGGCTGACTTCGATCATGGGCTGGGGGCAGATGATGCTGGCGCGCTCGACCACGTTGCGCAGTTCGCGCACGTTGCCGGGCCAGCGATAGGACCTCAACGCTGCGATGGCAGCATCGCTGAAGCCCCGCGCCGGCCGGCCGTAGCTTTTGACGAAGAAGGCCAGGAAGCGCTCGGCGAGGGCCACGACGTCTTCGGGTCGCTCGCGCATGGGTGGCAGGTTCAGCGTGATGACGTTCAGGCGATACAGCAGGTCTTCGCGAAAACGCCCTTCACGGACCATTTCCTCGAGGTTCAGGTTGGTGGCCGCGAGGATGCGCACGTCGGCCCGTCGCGTAACGGGATCACCGACGCGCTCGTATTCCTTGTCCTGGATGAATCGCAGCAGTTTCGGCTGCAACGCCAGGGGAAAGTCGCCGATCTCGTCGAGGAAGAGGGTTCCGCCGTCGGCCTGGTTGACGCGCCCCAGGGTGCTTTCCGTGGCGCCGGTAAAGGCACCGCGGTTGTGTCCGAAGAGCTCGCTTTCCATCAGATCCGCCGACAGGGACGGGCAATTGATGGTGATGAACGCCTTCTTTGCCCGCCGACTCCAGTTGTGGATGGCGCGCGCCAGCTCTCCCTTGCCGGTACCTGATTCGCCGAGGATCAGGATGTTGGCGTCGGTGTCGGCCACCTGCCGGGCGGTCTCCAGCACGCTCATCATCGCCGGGCTATAGGAGCCAAGCGCGTCGCTGCGCTTCTGCACCTCGCCTTCCAGGGCTTCCAGGCGCGCCGCCATCTGCCGGACTTCCAGTTGCTTGGCTGCCGACAACCGTAGCTGTTCCGGGCTGCACGGCTTGACCAGATAATCCGCTGCGCCTGCCTGCATGGCGTCCACGGCAGTGTCGACCGCCGAATGCGCGGTCACGATCACCACCCGCATCCAGGGCGCCAGCACGCGCATCTGCTGCAGCACATCTAGACCGTTGTCCTCGCCCAGACGCAGGTCGAGAAAGCAGAGGTCGAAAACCTGGCGTTGCAGTATCGCCTCAGCCTGGGAGGCGCTGGCAGCCGTTACCACCGTATAGCCGCGATCCTCGAGGCAGTAACGAAAAGTACGCAGTATCGCGGCCTCGTCATCCACCAGGAGAACGCGGCCACCAGCGTCGGTCGTTTGGTCCATGAAAGCTCCATAGGTAAAGGCTGTGTTGGCGAGTTCCGTGCGTGAGCCGAACGGTAGCCCGGAATGCCGAGTCGAGTTGGCGATTGCTTTAGTCTACGGAAAGTCTTGCAAGTTGCACGGTGGCGATGGCCATTTCCTGCACCCTGCAATCTCCCGCTAGCCGAAGCGGGTATTCAAGTTGCTGATTATAAAGGGACTTCACAATCGTGAAGGCTGGCACGTGGCTTGCGGCAATGTTCTGGAACGCGCTTGACCGGCTATCAGCCGGGCGCATTGCAGCCGTACCGGAGGACCCATGAGCCAGAACATGACCCAACTCAACGAGCTGATCGAAATCACCCGTGACGGTCAGCACTTCTACCAGCATGCGCTCGATGTCGTGCAGGACGTCGAATTGCAGCACCTGTTCCGGGATATGGCGCAAGCCAAGACCCACGTCATCCAGGCCCTGTCAGTGAAGGTCGCCGCCCACCAGGAGCGACCGGCCAGCGGCGGCACCACGGCGGGCAAGCTTCGTGAAGTGTATGCCGACGCCAAGGCACGGCTAGGTCACGCCGATGCGGTTTACATCGACCAGCTTGACCAGACGGAGGAGCGAATTCTCGCCGCGTTCGAAGACGCCCTGAAAACCGCCGAGCCCGACGTCAGGGCCTTGCTCGCCATCGAACTGCCCAAGCTACGGGCCTGCCATGAGCGCATCCATGCGCTCAATCATGGCGCGGCCAAGCGTGAGGATTAGGTCGTCGTGCAAATCGCCCGGTGCCACTTGCAGGCATCGTGCAATATAAACTGGCACCTCTAGAGTTATCGTCCGTAAGTCGTTGTTTATAAAAGGGAAATTTTTTAATTAAGGCTGGCATGAGGCCTGCAACATAACCCTCAAGAACAGACATGCACCGCATGCTTAGAAGGAGTTGAGGATGAATCGTCAAGCACGCTTCTCACTGGTAGGCAAAGGTTTCCTTACCGCCGCTGTGGTCACTCTGATCGTTGGTGCGGAGCGGCCGATGTCGCAACCGCTCAGCCAGACGCAGCATGAATCAGCGGAACGAATCCACATGTATGACGCTCAACCAGTAGGGATCGTGCAGACCGGCCCTGCGCCGAAGACGATTGATTACGTGCAGGTGCGGTCGGAGCAACGCTGGGTTTTCTAGTGGTAGAGCCGCGAGCTGATTGTTGCAGATATCGGTCCCGCTGAAGATGTCCTGAACCGAAGAGGAGTTACACCATGCTGAGTTGGGCTATTACGTTCCTGATCATTGCCATCATCGCTGCGGTCTTGGGCTTCGGTGGTATCGCGGGTACTGCGACGGGCATCGCCAAGATCCTGTTCGTGGTGTTCCTGGTGCTGTTCGTCGCTTCGCTGATTTTCGGGCGAGGCCGCGGTCCGCGCGTCTGATGCAATAAACGCCGCCCGAGAGGGCGGCGGCAACCTACGGAGGCGACACGGGCGGGATGCCAGCTTTTCATGAGTCTTCGCAAGAGAACAGCGTGGACTTGCAGCAGAATTGGGTAGGCACTGGTTGACTGCCCATCAGCCCGCGCAGCGGGAGAACCAAGGGGTCGGGACGCTCTGTTTCATGGAGCGACCTAGGGGTACAAGGAGTACCTCCTTCGAGGACCAGGTTCGGCGAAGGCAACCAAAGGTGGCGCTGCCACCTTTGGCTTGTGATTCTGGTGTGCGACGTCCCCGGCCGGGGACGTCGACCTGAAGCATCAAAGCCAAATCATTTCGCGCGTGCGAATGCCTATTCGCGTGCCGCTCAGCCGTGCGCGTCTTGCGCGCCTAAACGCATCGATCCGTTGCATGGCCGTTCTCCTGCTGCACCGCTATCATCGCGCGCAGTCATTACGTTGGAGAACCACATGCTCAACGGCCTCTGGCTGGGCTTTTTTCTGGTTGCCGCGGTAGCCGCGCTGGGGCGCTGGCTGCTCGGTGGCGATGCAACGGTGTTCGCTGCGCTGGTGGAAAGTCTGTTCGCCATGGCCAAGCTGGCCGTGGAGATCATGATCGTGCTGTTCGGCACCCTGACGCTCTGGCTCGGTTTTCTCCGTATCGCCGAAAAAGCCGGTCTGATCGAGCTGCTGGCGCGTCTGTTGGGCCCGCTGTTTCGCCGCCTGATGCCCGAGGTGCCGTCCGGACATCCGGCGCTGGGGCTGATCACCCTGAACTTCGCCGCCAACGGCCTGGGACTGGATAACGCCGCCACGCCCATTGGCTTGCGGGCCATGCGTGCATTGCAGGAGCTTAATCCCAGCAAGACCGTGGCGAGCAACGCGCAAATCCTGTTTCTGGTGCTCAATACCTCGTCGCTGACGCTGCTGCCGGTATCGATCTTCATGTACCGCGTGCAGCAGGGCGCCGAGGATCCGACGCTGGTGTTCCTGCCGATCCTGCTCGCCACCACCGCGTCGTCCCTGGCGGGCTTGCTGGCCGTGGCGCTGGTGCAACGGCTGCGAATCTGGGATCCGGTGGTGCTGGCCTATTTCATACCCGGCGCGCTGTTGCTTGGCGGCTTCATGGCGCTGCTCGCCGGGCTCTCGGCCACTGCGCTGGCTTCCTTGTCGTCGCTGCTGGGCAACCTGACCCTGTTCGGTCTGATCATCACCTTCATCGTAGTGGGTGCGCTGCGCAAGGTGCCGGTCTACGAAAGCTTCGTCGAAGGTGCGCAGGATGGCTTCGACGTCGCCAAGAGCCTGCTGCCGTATCTGATTGCCATGCTTTGCGCGATCGGGGTGTTGCGGGCATCCGGCGCGCTGGATTTCGGATTGGACGGCATTCGCTGGTTGGTCGAAATGGTGGGTTGGGACACCCGCTTCGTCGATGCGCTGCCGACCGCGCTGGTCAAACCCTTCTCCGGCAGCGCCGCGCGGGCGTTGCTGATCGAGACCATGCAGAGCCAAGGCGTCGACAGCTTCCCGGCGCTGGTGGCTGCGACGGTACAGGGCAGCACCGAGACGACCTTCTATGTGCTCGCGGTGTATTTCGGTGCCGTCGGCATCCAGCGGGCGCGGCATGCGGTGGGATGTGCGCTGGCGGCGGATTTCGCCGGCATCGTGGCGGCGATCCTGGTCTGCTACTGGTTCTTCGGTTGAATCGGGGTCGCCAAGCGATCAGCGCAACGTTTTTTGCTTCTAGGGAACCTTTAGAAAGAACCCGCCAATCGGCGGGTCAATGCGTAGCCCGTTGCCAAAGCCGGAAGATCGGCTCGGCCAGGAACATGACGAGAAACAACCGCAACACCTGCAGCGCCGTGACCAGCGCAACGGACAGTTGCAGCGCCTCGGCGGTCAGGCACAGCTCGGTGATGCCGCCCGGCATCATTCCCAGCATCAGCGACGTCTGGTTCAGCGTGGCGGCCCAACCCAGCGCTTCGGCCAGGCCTGCCGCGGCGAGCATCGCCAGCAGCGTGAACAGCAGGATTCGCAGCATGAAGCGAGGGGCTGTGCGGAAAAACGGTCGATCGAAGTGACAACCCAGGGAGCAGCCGATCAGCCATTGACCGAACTGGCCGACGCCTTGCGGCATACCCAGATGCAGGTCGAAGACGGCGCTGGCGACGGCACACACCGTCAGCGGTCCGAGCATCCAGGGATTGGGTTGATCGAGCTTCTTCCACAGCAACGCCAGCAGCCCGCCAGCCGGTAGCAGAACGGCCAGCCAGGGCCAACTGACCGGTGCCGGCGGCGGGGCGTCCACCGGCGGCAGGCTCCAGGTGAACACGGCGGGAATGATCAACACCACCAGCAACAGCCGCATGCTGTGGGCCGCGGCGACCATGGCCGGTTGCGCGGCGTGCCGTGACGCCAGGTTGACCATCTCGCTGGCGCCGCCCGGCATGCTGGAGAAGAATGCCGTGGCGCGGTCCGTGCCGCTGCGCAGCAGGATGAAGATACCGATCAGGCTCAGCAACAGAGTGCCCAGCGCGCCGGCAAGGATCACGCCGAAATGCTCGACCACCTGCTGCATCACGTCGCTGGTGAAATGCAGGCCGATGGCGCTGGCGATCAACCATTGCCCGGTCTGCCGGCCACGAGGCACTTCGGCGATCAGCCAGCCACTGCAACGCACCGCGATAACTGCCAGCAGCGAGCCGACCATCCAGGGCAGCGGCCAGTTCGCCAGACTTGCCAGCCAGCCGCCGAGGGCGCCGACCAGCGGCGTCGCCCACCACCCCGGAAGCCAGCGCGGCATCTCAGACGTGCGCCTCGTTCAGCTTGGTACGGCGGCGCTGGCGCCACCAGCGCAGGCCCGGCATGGCCAGCATCAGAGCGGCCAGCGCCCAGAGGATCAGGGTGATCGGGCTGCCCCAGAGGATGCCCAGGTCACCGGCCGAGATCGACAGGGCGCGGCGCAGGTTGTCTTCCATCATCTCGCCGAGCACGAAGCCGAGAATCAGCGACGACAGCGGAAACTCCAACTTGCGCAGCAGGTAGCCGAACACGCCGAGACCGACCATCAGCACCAGGTCGAACGTGGTGCTGTGCACCGAATAGACGCCGACCAGGCTGATCGCCGTGATGGCCGGCACCAGCACCCAGTTGGGCACGCTGAGCATCTTGGAGAACAGGCCGACCAGCGGAATGTTCATCACCAGCAGAATCACGTTGCCGATGAACAGCGAGGCGATCAGGCCCCAGACCACGTCGGGTTGCTGTTCGAACAACAGCGGGCCGGGCGTGATGTTGTACAGCGTCAGCGCGCCGATCATCACCGCGGTGGTGCCCGAGCCCGGCACGCCGAGGGTCAGCATCGGGATCAGCGAACCGCAGGCGGAGGCATTGTTGGCCGCTTCCGGTGCGGCCAGGCCGCGCAGGTCGCCCTCGCCGAACTTGCCCGTGTCGCCGGCCATGCGCTTTTCGCTCATGTAGGTCATGGCGCTGGCGATGGTGGCGCCGGCACCCGGCAAGGTGCCGATGACGAAGCCGGCCAGGGCGCTGCGCACCATGGTCCAGAACGTCATGCAGAACTCTTTGAAGTTGAACAGCAGACGCCCGCTGGCCTTGACCGCTTTCTGCCCGCTGTGGGTCTTTTCCAGCATCAGCAGCACTTCGCTGACGCTGAAGAAGCCGATCACCACGATGACGAACTGGATGCCGTCCGACAGGCTGACGCTGCCGAAGGTGAAGCGGTAGACACCGGTGGTTGCGTCCACGCCGACGGTCGCCAGGCCCAGGCCGATCAGCGCGGCCATCAGGGTTTTCACCGGCTTGTCGCCGACCATCCCGCCGAGGCAGGCGATGGCGAAGATCATCAGCACGAAATATTCCGCCGGGCCGAAGGCCACCGCCCATTTCGCCAGCAGCGGGGCGAACAGCACCACGCCGCAGGTGGCGATGATGCTACCGATGAAGGAGCTGACCGCCGACAGCGACAGGGCGATGCCAGCCTTACCCTGGCGCGCCAGCGGATAACCGTCGAGGGTGGTCATCACCGCCGCGGCGTCGCCGGGAACGTTGAGCAGGATGGCCGAAATACGCCCGCCATACTCGCAGCCCAGGTATACGGCGGCCAGCAGGATCAGCGCGGTTTCCGGTGGCAGGCCCAGGGCGAAGGCCAGCGGCAGCAGCAGGGCCACGCCGTTGATCGGGCCCAGCCCTGGCAGCAGGCCAACGATGGTGCCGACAAAGGCGCCGAACAGTGCCACCAGCAGGTTCATCGGTCGCGTGGCGACATCGAAGCCCTGCATCAAGAAATTCAAGGTTTCCATTTTCAGCTCTCCAGCAAGCGCAGCACGCCGAGCGGCAGCGGCACATCAAGCAACAGGTCGAACAGGCCGTAGAGCAGCACGCCCATCAGCACGCCACTGAGCAGGCTGGGCCACAGGCGACCGTTGAACAGCAGGCCCAGGGCAAAGGCGGCCAGCGCCGTGGTAATGACGAAGCCAAGCGGCTCGAACAGCAGCGCGTAGGCCACCAGGACCAGTACGCAAAGCGTCGCTCGTCGAGCCTTCGCCCAATCGAACGGGGGCGTAGGATCGCCGTGTGGTTTGCAGAGCAGCCAGAGCGCGCCGCAGGCCATCAGGAACAACAGCAGGAGCGGATAGGCGCGCGGGCCGACCGGGTCGTAGGCGAACGGCGCCTCGAAGCCCCAGGCGAGCAGCGCAAGGCCGGCGCAGGCGAGAAGCCAGGCCGCCGCAAAAACACGAACGTACATGGTGGTTACCTCGAGAGGGGAGCGGGCCTGGGGTTCCATCCGGAACCCCAGGCCCGTGGGGTGTTACTTGACCAGACCGAACTCGGCGGCGAGTTCCTTGTAGTCGGCGACCTGCTTGTTGACGAAGGCGGTGAGCTCGTCACCAGTCATCGATAGCGGGAACAGGTCACGCTGCTCGCGCAGCTTGGCGAAATCCTCATCGGCGAGCAGGGTGTCGAACTGGCTCTTCCACCAGTTGAAGTCCTCGTCGCTGACTTCCGGGCCCATATAGAAGCCGCGGATCACCGGCCAGCTGATGTCGTAGCCCTGCTCCTTGGCGGTCGGCAGGTTCGACAGCTTGCCGGGCAGGCGATCGTCGGACAGCACCGCGAGCACGCGGATCTTGCCCGCTTCGAGCTGTGGCGCGACTTCACCCAGGCCGCTGCTGGTGACCTGCACGTGGCCACCGAGCATGGCGGTCAGGGTCTCGCCGCCGCCCTCGAAGGCGACATAGCGCAGTTTCTTCGGATCGACGCCAGCGGCGCGGGCGATCAGTGCGGTCTGCATCCAGTCCTGGCCACCGATGGTGGCGCCGGCGCCGAAGACCACGCTGCCGGGGTCCTTCTTCACCGCGGCGATCAGGTCGTCGAGGTTCTTGTAGGGCGCGTCGGCGCGTACCGAAATGGCGCCATAGTCAGTGCCGATGCCGGCCAGCCAGCGCACGTTGGTCTCGTCGTAACGGCCGAACTTGCCTTGAGCCAGGTTCAGCAGGGAGCCGCTGGAGAACGCGGTAATAGTCGACGGGTCATCGGCACGCTGGGCAATCACGGCGTTGTAGGCCACCGCGCCGACACCGCCCGGCATGTAGGTGACGCGCATCGGCGCCTTGAGCAGCCCTTCGTCCTTCAGGCCGCTCTGTGCCAGCTTGCAGGTCAGGTCGAAGCCGCCGCCGGGCTTGGCCGGGGCGATGCATTCGGGGCGCTTGGGTTCGGCGAACAACTGGCTGGACAGGACCAGGCAGGACGAGAGCAGCGCGATGCGGCGGATAGCAGTTTTCATGGGGTGTCTCCTTTTCATTCTTATTGTGGACGGCTTTACCAGATCGGCAGGCTGTAGCTGACGATCAGGCGGTTTTCATCGGCGTCGCGGGCGAAATCGGAGCGGAACATGGCGTTACGCATGCGCACGGCGACGTTTTTCAACGGCCCCGTCTGCACCACGTATTTGAGTTCAATGTCGCGTTCCCATTCGCTGCCGTTGCTGCCGCCGGTGTACTCGGCGTTGTCGCCGGAAATGTAGCGTGTCAGGAAGGTTAGGCCAGGCACGCCGATAGAGGCGAAGTTGTAGTCGTAACGGGCCTGCCAGGAGCGCTCGTCGGCGTTGGCGAAGTCGTTGATCTGCACGAAGTTGACCAGGTACGGGTCGCCGCCATCGATGTAGGCGTAGCCGGTATCGCCGTTCATCTGCTGGTAGGCGAGGCTGACCTTGTGGCCACCGAGGCTGTAGCCGAGCACGCCGTTCCAGGCCTGGTTGTCGATCTTGCCGGCATTCGCGGCGCCGGTGTCATCGCTGATCATCAGGCGCAGGTCGGCGGTCAGCGCCGAGTCCTTGCCCAGCGGCTGTACGGCCTGCAGGTTGAAAAAGTGCTGGCGATAGATGTCATCGAGCTCGGCGGCATAGTAGGTGCCGGTAAAGCGTTCGCTGAAATCGTATTTCGCTCCCACGTAGGTCAGATGATCGGCTTCGGCGGCGCTGTCGAAGCGACGATTCTTGTTGTTCAGCTGCAGATCCTGGGAATTGGTCGAGGCGCGGTCGATTACCTTGTCCAGGCGCCCGCCGGTGAGGGTCAGGCCGGCCAGCTCGCGGGATTCCAACGTGGCGCCCTCGAACACCTGGGGCAGGGTGCGGCTGTCGCTGGCCTTGACCACCGGGGTTTCGGGGATGTGGCTGCCGTAGCGCAGCTCGGTTTCGGAGATTTTCGCTTTGGCGGTCAGGCCCAGGCGGCTGAACTCGTCCGGGGTGCTGCCGTCGTCATGCACTGGGAGCAGATCGGTACCCGTGCGGCCGCCGCCCGAATCAAGCTTGATGCCCAACATGCCCATGGCATCGAGGCCGAAGCCAACGGTGCCTTCGGTGAAGCCCGATTCGATGTTGAGCAGAAAGCCCTGCGACCATTCTTCGCGTTTGGACTGGCCGGTGCCTTCGCGGAAGTCGCGATTGAGGTAGATGTTCTGGGTTTGCAGGGTCGCATGGCTGTCTTCGATGAAATCGGCCTGGGCCAGGGGCGCCAACGAGGCGGCTGCAATGGCGAGGGCGAGACGAGCCTGTACGGGGTTGGTTCTGACGGCAGTCAGCATCCTGTATCTCCACTATTGTTTTTGTTGTGGCGGCGTTGTGCCGCACCAGGTGGTTCGAGCCACCTGATGGCGATCCTAGGCGGCGAAACTTTCGCCAGGCTTTCAGGCGTGAAAGCAGCGTGCGGCGTGCCGTGTCGCTACACTGGCGGCCCGTTCCGTGTGTGGCAGAGGACAGGCAATGCGGATACTTCTGGTCGAGGATCATCCCCAACTCGCTGAAAGCGTGGCGCAGGCGCTGCGCGCGGCCGGCTGGACGCTGGATCTGCTGAATGACGGGGTGGCGGCCGATCTGGCTCTGGCGACCGAGGATTACGCCCTAGCGATTCTCGACGTCGGGCTGCCCCGGATGGACGGCTTCCAGGTGCTGGCGCGCCTGCGCGAGCGCGGCAAGACGCTGCCGGTGCTCATGCTCACCGCGCGCGGCGAAGTGACCGACCGCGTGCATGGGCTCAACCTCGGCGCGGACGATTATCTGGCCAAGCCGTTCGAGTTGTCGGAGCTCGAAGCGCGCGTCAAGGCCCTGCTGCGGCGCAGCGTGGCCGGCGGCGAACGCCAGCAGAGCTGTGGTGCGCTGGTGTATGACCTGGACGCCCGCCGTTTCAGCCTCGATCGCCAGCCCTTGACCCTGACCTCGCGCGAGCAGGCGGTGCTGGAAGCGCTAATCGCCCGGCCCGGGCGAGTCATGAGCAAGGACCAGTTGGCGGCGCAGGTCTTCGGTCTGGACGAGGATGCAAGCGCCGACGCCATCGAAATCTACATCCATCGCCTGCGCAAGAAGCTCGAGGGCAGCGCGGTGCGCATCGTCACCTTCCGTGGCCTGGGCTACCTGCTGGAGGCCGCCGATGCCTGAAGCGGCGCCTTCGCGCGCCGGGAGCCTGCGTACCGGGCTGCTGCGTCGCCTGGCGGTGCTGCTGGCGCTGCTGTTGGTCTTCAGCGGTTGGAGTGCCTACTGGAACGGCCGCGCGGCAGCCGACTCGGCTTACGACCGCACCCTGCTGGCCTCGGCGCGGGCGATCGCCGAGGGGCTGGTGGCCAGCGACGGTAAGCTGCGCGCCAACGTGCCTTATGTGGCGCTCGACACCTTCGCCTACGACAGTGCCGGGCGCATCTATTACCAGGTGCTTGACACCGCCGGCCGGCTGGTCAGCGGCTACGAGGACCTGCCGGCGCCGGGAGCGGGCGTGCCTCGCACCGACGACTACCCGGCGCTGGCGCGCTTCTACGACGGCGAGTTCCGCGGTGAGGGCGTGCGCCTGGTCAGCCTGCTGCAGCCGGTCAGCGAGCCGGAGCTGAACGGCATCGCCGAAATTCGCGTCGCCGAAACCCTCGGCGCCCGCGAGCGCATGGCACGCAGCCTGCTCACCGATACGCTCTGGCGGGTGGGGCTGCTGGCTATCACCGCGCTGCTGCTGGTCTGGCTGGCGGTGAGCGCCGCGCTGCGACCACTGGGCAAACTCAGCGAAGCGGTGGAGCTGCGCCAGCCGGATGATTTGCGTCCGTTGCCGCTGGTCGCCGTTCAGCATGAGTTCAGGCCATTGGTGGCCGCGCTCAATCATTTCACCGAGCGCCTGCGTGGCCAGTTCGAGCGACAGGCGCAATTCATCGCTGATGCCGCCCACGAATTGCGTACGCCGCTGGCCGCACTCAAGGCGCGCATCGAGCTGGGCCTGCGCGAGCAGCAGCCGCAACGCTGGCAGGAAACGCTGGAAGAAGCCGGGGCGCATACCGATAGGGTCATCCATCTGGCCAACCAGTTACTGTCGCTGGCGCGCATCGAAAGCGGCGCGCAGGCGATCGCCGAGGGCGGCGCGCAGCGCCTCGATCTGAGCCGGCTGGCCCGTGAGCTGGGGTTGGCGATGGCGGCGCTGGCGCATAAACGAGGCGTCTCATTGGCGCTCGAAGCTGACCGTCCGGTATGGATCCATGGCGAGCCGACGCTGCTCAGCGAGTTGCTCAGCAACCTGCTGGACAATGCTTTGGCTCACACGCCGAACGGCGGCAATGTGGTGTTGCGCGTAGGTGATGAAGGCGTGCTGGAAGTCGAAGACGACGGACCCGGCATCGCCCCGGAGGAACGCGAGAAGGTGTTCGCTCGGTTCTACCGCGTGCAACAACAGGGGCAGGGCGCCGGGCTGGGGTTGGCGATCGTCGGTGAGATCAGCCGGGCCCATCGCGCCACCATCGAACTGGGCGAAGGGGCCCTGGGCGGGTTGCTGGTCAGGTTGCGTTTCCCGCCGAGCACTGATTGAGTCAGATCACCTCGTCCGCGACCACCACCTGGTTGCGTCCGTTGCGCTTGGCGCGATAGAGCGCGGCGTCGGCGGCTGCAAGCAGCTGCGCCGGTGTACGGGACATTGGCGGTTGCAGTATGGCCACGCCGATGCTGATGGTCAGGTCGAGACGGCGGTCGCCATGGGTGGGGTGCAGCTCGGCGATCGCTGCCCGGATCCGTTCGGCCTGCTGCCGGGCCCGGTGACTGTCGATGCCGGGCAACGCGATGATGAATTCCTCCCCGCCGTAGCGCGCCACCAGGTCGCCGGCACGCTGGCCGTGCTGTTTGAGCGTGGCGGCCACCTGCCGCAGGCACTCGTCGCCGAACGGGTGCCCGTAGGTGTCATTGATCTGCTTGAAATGGTCGATATCGAGCAGCAGTACCGACAGCGGCTGCTCGAGGCGTTGCGCACGGCGGATCTCTTCGTCGAGGGTCAGGTCGAAGTGGCCGCGGTTGGCCAATTGGGTCAGCGCGTCGGTAGTGCTCATCCGCTTGAGCTGCGCGTTGACCGCTTCCAGCCCGCGCTTGGCTTCTTCCAGCGCGCGGGTCCGTTCGAACACTCGTGCTTCGAGCACTTCGTTGGCGCGCATCTGCAACTGCAGCGCCTCCTGCTGTGCCCGCAGGCGCGACTCACGTTCCTGCGCCAGCGCCTCGGAGGTGTGCAGGGCGCTGTTCTGTGCCTCGATGCGGCGCTCTCGCTCGTGGTTGATGCGCTCGGCCAGTGCCATGGACAACAGCACGAATTCGACGAACATGCCCATCAACTGACCGTTGAGGGTCCAGATATTCAGCGGCAGCAGACCTTCCAGGGCCAGCAGATGGGCGACGGTGAACACCAGCAGCGTCGCCCAGGCGATGGTGAATCGGCGCGCTGAAGCATTGCCGCGAATCCACAAGGTGACGGTCACCGCGATGGTCAGGCCGCAATGGACCAGTGCCATCGTCTCGATCGCCAGGTAGCGCGTCAGCGCCGGTGCGAACAGGATCGCCAGCAACACTGTGCCCCAGTAGCCGATCAACAGCAGCGTGACCTGCCAGACCCAGCCACCGTAGCGGCGGATATTCAGGAAGCGGCTGGCGAACACCAGCGGCGTGAAGAAACACAGCGTCGCCGACAGGCCGTAGAACCGATGGGAGAACTTCGGCGCCTCAGGCCAGAGAAACAGCTGGCCGAAGCCGGTGATGGTCAGCACGTAGAACAGCGCACTGAGCAGGTAGGTGACATACAGCAGATAGCTGAGGTCGCGGGTGAACACGAACAGGCTGCAGTTGTAGAGCAGGATCACCAGCATGCCGCCGAAGAACAGGTTGATCATCGCCACATCGGCGATTTTCCCGGCGAGGAACCCCGTTTCGTCGGCAATCGTCATCGGCAGCGCGATCAACTCGCGCGACCGTACGTGCACGTAGACCACGGCGTCTTCTTCGGCATGCAGCGACAGCGGGTAAACGAAGTTGTGATCGGTCCGTGGCCGCTCCCGCATCGGCAAGGTATCCCCGGCGCGCATCGGCGGGCCCCATTGGTCGCGTTCCGGGTAATACAGCTGCACGCGTACCTCGTCCAGAACCGGCCATTTCAGGCTGAAATACCAAGTGCCCGCCCGGGCGGAGGGGTTGCGCAGGGCGAAGCGCAGCCACACGCCGTCGAGTTGCCGCTGCAGGTTGGGCCGCTCGAGTGGCTGCCAGCCCCAGGCCGCGCCACGGACGCTTTCGAAGTCGGCGTCCGGATGCCCGGGCAGGTACTCGATGGCGCCCGCCTGGAGCCCATGAAGGTTCTGGCTTGCCATCGTCGGCTTGAGCTGCGCCGCCGCCAGGCCACAAAAGCCCATCAGCAGAACGAAGAACGCAACGAGCGACGAGGGATGGCAACGCATTCGCTGAACCTTATGCAGTTTCGCGGACGCCCAGGAGGTCGCCCGTCGTTGAGATGTCGCGCTTCTGACGTCAAAAACGATACGGCGAATGTCGTCTCGATGCCAGCGCCAGGCCCCTGCGACGGACGAACCGCTTGATCGAAATCATCACCGGCGTTGACGCATGCGGCATGCTGCCTGCCGGAACGCTCGACGGGCGGGCGAGTCAGATAGCAGGCAGCAACGGTATGACCGGCCGGAGGCGCTTTTTCGCCAGCGAATGCAGCTGCCGTGACTCGCGAAATCCGATGGCCTGCTAGACTCCCCACTTCTCGCCCCTGGCTCACGAGGCCGTGCGAGACAATCCAAAACAACCAATAAGGAGTGAATCCATGAAAGGCAAATCCTTGGCATGGATATTTTCCGCCGCTTTGGCGGGAACTGGGCTGGGCGGTGTGGCTCAGGCACAAGAGCAATTCGTGACCATCGGTACCGGTGGCCAGACGGGCGTCTACTACGTCGCTGGTCAGTCGATCTGCCGTTTCGTCAACCGTAACGCCGAGGATCTGAAGTGCAATGCGCCCGCCAGCGGTGGCGGCGTGGCCAACGTCAACGGCCTGCGCAGCGGCGAATTCAACTTCGGCATCATGCAGTCGGACCACCAGTACAAGGCGATGAAAGGCCTGGAGCCGTTCAAGAATGAAGGCGCGATGGATGACATCCGTGCGGTCTTCTCGCTGCAGAGCGAAGTCTTCACCGTGCTGGCGCGCCGCGACGCCAACATCAAGGGCCTGGACGACCTGAAGGGCAAGCGCGTCAACATCGGCAACCCCGGTTCCGGTCAGCGTGACACCCTCGAAGAAATCATGGCCGAGAAGGGCTGGGACAAGTCGGTCTTTGCCCTCGCCGCCGAACTCAAACCGGCCGAGCAGGCCAGCGCACTGGGCGACAACAACATCGATGCGATGACCTACTTCGTCGGTCACCCCAACGGTGCGATCCAGGAAGCCACCACCACCGTCGACGCCGTTCTGGTGCCCATCACCGGCCCGGAGATCGACAAGCTGTTGTCCGAGAAGAGCTACTACACCAAGGCGGAAATCCCTGGTGGCATGTACAAGGGCAACGACAGCGCCACGCCTTCGATCGGTGGCAAAGCCGTTCTGTCGACCACCTCCAAGGTGGACGCTGACGTGGTCTACAAGCTGGTCAAGTCGGTGTTCGAGAACCTCGAGCGCTTCCAGCGCCTGCATCCGGCATTCAAGGACCTGAAAGCCGAAGACATGATCAAGGTCGGCCTGTCCGCACCCTTGCATGAAGGTGCCGTGCGTTACTACAAGGAACGTGGCTGGATGTAACGGCCTTCTAGGCTTGCTGCACCGATGCGGCAAGTCTGCCGTACGCGGCTTTCGCCTGAGAACCCGTGAGCGTATGCCACGGGTTCTCGCGGTTTCCGTTACCTGAAAAACAGGCCTCATTTCATGCAAGACAAATCACTTTCCACGGAAGAGCTGATCGCCAAAGACGTCGGCGGGCGCATCCCCGAAGGCGCCATGGCCAAGCTGATTGCAGCGCTGGCGCTGCTCTGGTCGCTGTTCCAGCTGTGGATCGCTTCGCCGCTGCCCTTCATGCTGCGCGTCGGTGTGTTCAACAACACCGAGGCCCGGGCGATCCACCTGGCGTTCGCGCTGCTCCTGGCCTTTCTCGCCTACCCTGCGTTCAAGCGTTCGCCACGCGACCGCGTTCCGCTGGTTGACGTCGCACTGGGGCTGATCGCCGCTGCCAGTGCCAGCTATCTCTACTTCGCCTACGAGCAACTGGCCCAGCGTCCCGGCAACCTGACGACCATGGATCTGGTCACCGCCTGCGTCGGCATTCCCCTGCTGCTCGAAGCGACCCGCCGTGCACTCGGCCCGGCGCTGGCGGTCATCGCCCTGATCTTTCTCGGCTACAGCCTGGCCGGTCCGTACATGCCCGGCCTGCTGGCGCACCGTGGCGTGAGCTTCACGGCCCTGGCCAACCACCAGTGGATTACCACTGAAGGCGTGTTCGGCATCGCTCTCGGTGTGTCCACCAGTTTCGTCTTTCTGTTCGTCCTGTTCGGTGCGCTGCTCGAACGTGCCGGTGCCGGTCACTACTTCATCCAGCTGGCTTTCAGCATGCTTGGCCATTTCCGGGGCGGACCGGCCAAGGCGGCGGTCGTGGCTTCGGGTATGACCGGACTGATTTCCGGATCCTCGATTGCCAACGTGGTGACCACCGGCACCTTCACCATTCCGATGATGAAGCGCACCGGTTTCTCGGCCGAAAAGGCCGGCGCGGTGGAAGTGGCCTCCTCGGTGAACGGCCAGATCATGCCGCCCGTGATGGGCGCCGCGGCGTTCCTGATGGTCGAGTACGTGGGCATTCCCTATGTCGAGGTGATCAAGCACGCCTTCCTGCCGGCGCTGATCTCGTACATCGCGCTGGCCTACATCGTTCATCTCGAGTCGCTCAAGCTGGGTCTCACCGCGCTTCCGCGGGCCAACGTGGCCAAGCCATGGATGCAGCGTCTGATCGGGTTCGTCTTTGGCGTCGCGTTGATTTCAGGCATTTCGCTGGCCGTTTACTACGGCCTCGGCTGGTTGAAGCCGGCCTTGGGCGACGCGGCGATCTGGGTAATCGGAGCGCTGTTGGTGGCGGTGTATCTGGGCCTGTTGAAGGTCGCCGCGAGCAACCCGCCGCTGCCACCGGAGGATCCCAACGCACCGCTTGAAAAACTGCCGGAAACCCGTCCTGTTCTGCTGTCCGGCCTGCATTTCCTGCTGCCGGTGGTGGTCCTGGTCTGGTGCCTGATGGTCGAGCGGTTGTCGCCCGGGCTGTCGGCGTTCTGGGGCTCGGTGATCCTGATCATCATTCTGTTGACCCAGCGCCCGCTGCTCAGCTGGATGCGCCGTGATGGTACCCATCAGCACGGTACCTTCATGGATGGCATGGTCGACCTTCGCGAGGGCCTGATCGCCGGCGCGCGCAACATGATCGGTATCGGCATTGCCACGGCGGCGGCGGGCATAATCGTCGGTGCGGTGTCGCAAACCGGTGTCGGCCTGGTGCTCGCCGATCTGGTCGAGCTGCTGTCGATGGGCAACCTGATGCTGATGCTGCTGCTCACGGCATTTCTCAGCCTGATCCTCGGCATGGGCCTGCCAACCACCGCCAACTACATCGTGGTGTCCAGCCTGCTGGCGCCGGTGGTGGTGGCGCTGGGGCAGCAGAGTGGCTTGATCGTGCCGCTGATCGCGGTGCACCTGTTCGTCTTCTACTTCGGCATCATGGCCGACGTCACGCCTCCGGTGGGCCTGGCCTCGTTCGCCGCTGCCGCGGTGTCCAAGGGTGATCCGATCAAGACCGGCGTGGTGGCGTTCTACTACAGCCTGCGTACCGCTGCTTTGCCGTTCCTGTTCATTTTCAATACCGACCTGTTGCTGATCGACGTGGACTTCTGGCACGGCGTGGTGATCTTCATCATCGCGACCTTGGCGATGCTGATATTCGCCGCCGGCACCCAGGGGTACTTCCTGGTCCGCAGCCGCTGGTATGAAAACATCCTGTTGCTGCTGATCGCCTTCACCCTGTTCCGTCCGGGCTTCTGGATGGATATTGTGCACGACCCTTACCGCGACATTCCGCCCGCGCAACTGGTGCAGGCGCTGGAAATGGTCGATGAGGACAGCCAGCTACGGCTGCGTATCCGCGGTGAGGATGCCGTTGGTGACGTGCGTGACTTCAGTCTGCTGGTCGCGATTCCGGACGGCGAAACCGGCGAAGAGAAGCTGGAAAAGCTCGGCCTGATGACCTACGAACAGGACGGCAAGGTGCTGATCGACAGCGTGACCTTCGGCAGCCCCGCCGCCGAACTGGGTCTGCAGTTCGACCAGGAGATTCTCGCCGTGCGCGCGCCCACCGATCGCGTAGCCAAGGAATGGATGTGGCTGCCGGCGCTGCTGCTGTTCGCCCTGGTGGTCTGGATGCAACGGCGGCGCAAGCGCGAGTGATCGCACGGCACCGCTAACCCGACCCCGGCCATGCCTCGCATCGCCGGGGTTTTTTTCGCATCGACGTGAGAGCTGTTCGAGCCGCGTTTGGTCGTCGGCTCGATGCGGGTCAGGCCGGTTTGCCGGGCGGCAGTTGCGGGTCCGTCAGCCGAGCGTCAAGTGTGGTCTGGGAGTCGTTCGTCACGCGCGTCCGCCCGCTGCCGGAGCTCTCCAGCGCCGCATAGGCCGCGCTGCAGAACAGGGAATTCAGACGTTTCATGTCGGCGATCAACTCCAGATGCGCGGCGCTGGTTTCGATGCTCTCCACCACTTGTTGATGCAGGCGATGCACGTGGGCATGGGCCAGCTCTCGCTCACGCTTGCGGAACTGGCGCTTCTGCTGCAACAGCTGGCGGGCACTGTGCGAGTCCCCGGACAGAAACACCGACAGGCCCAGGCTCAGGTTGGCGCTGAGCAACGCATGCAGCTGGCTGAGTTCGTCCAGGCCGCGATCGGAAAAGGATCGGCGCTTGGAAATCTTCAGGTTCTGCACTTTGCCGAGCATGTGCTCGATGATGTCGCCGGCCTGCTCCAGGTTGATTGCCAGCTCGATGATCTCCGCCCAGCGTCGGCTTTCCTGTTCGGCCAGGTCCTCGCGCGGCATGCGCGCGAGGTATAGCTTGACCCCGCTGTAGAGGGCGTCGACGTCATCGTCCAGGCGGCGGATCTCTTCCCCCGGCTCCGGGCGGTCCTCTCGCAGGGCCTCGAGCAGGCGCGCCAGCATAGTTTCCACCAGATCGCCGATGCGCAGGGTTTCCCGGGTGGCATTGGCCAGCGCCAGGGTCGGTGTGTCCAGCGCCGTGGGGTCGAGGTGACGTGGCTGGGCGATACCCCCATCGAGTACGCGTTCCGGCAGCAGGCGCTCGCAAAGCCGAGCCATCGGCCCCACCGTGGGAAGCAACAGCAGGCAGCGCAGCACGTTGTAGGTCAGGTGAAAGGCGATGACCTGGGTCTGCCCGCTGAGGCCGAGCGTCGCCATCGCCTCGACCAGCATCGGCAGGAACGGCAACACGGACAGCCCGGCGAGCTTGTACAACAGATTACCCAGCGCCACTCGGCGCGCGGGTACCGGTTGCGGCGTCGCGTTGAGCCAGGCGAGCAGGCCGCTGCCGACGTTGGCCCCAATGACCACGCCGAGTGCCACGGGCAGGCTGATCAGGCCGGCGCTGGCCAGTGTCGCCGTGAGCAGTACGGCGGCCAGGCTGGAATAGGAGAGCAACGCGAAGACTGCGCCCACGACCACTGCGAGCAGGGTATCGCCAGCCAGGGAGGAGAACAGTACGCGCATGCCGCGCGCCTCGGTGATGGGCTCGGCGGTGGCGACGATCAGTTGCAGCGCCAGGATAATCAGGCCGAGACCGATCAGCACACGCCCCAGCTGGCCGGCACGGGTCTGTTTGCGCGATAGGAACAGGCAGACCCCGACCAGCGTGAACAGCGGAGACAGCCATGACAGATCCAGCGTCAGCACACGCGCCATCAGGGCGGTGCCGACATCGGCGCCAAGCATGATCGCCAGGGCGGTGGGCAGCGCCATGAGTCCCTGGGCAACGAACGAGATCGCCAGCAGCGCGGTGGCGTTGCTGCTTTGCACCAGCGCGGTGACGCCGAGCCCCGCTGTGAACGCCAGCGGCGCATTGGCCATGCTGCGGCCCAGCAACCGCCGCAAGTGCGAACCATAGACTCGCATGATGCCGGTGCGCACGATGTGCGTGCCCCAGACCAGCAGCGCGATGGAGGACAGCAAGTGCAACAGCGTCAGCATCAGGCACGGCCTCCGATAAGTGAATGATCCAATGCTTACGGCACCCACCGCGCCTGGGGCTATGCAGGGCGGTGGGTTATATAACGTGGACCATCTTCGGCAGTCGGCCGTTCACGACGCTGTCACATCAATGGCATCGCTGGCGCGGTGCGTCGCTCAGTTCGACGAGTAGTAGCCGACGCCGAGCAATACGTCATTTACCCGGCGGATCAGGGTGTGCTTCTTCTCGACCGCGTTGGTAGCCGGGTTGCGCCAGACGTAATCGACCGTGCCGGTGCCCTTGTCCTTGGCCAGCGCAATCATCTGCTTGAACAGCGGCGTACCGGCGGCATCGGTGATTTCCCGCACATCGACGCCGACCAGGTTGGGCGAGGCGCCGCTGGCACGGTATTTACCGTCGTCCAGGCCGATGGCGAAGACGTACTCGTCGTTCATCACGAAGCCACCCTGTGGATCGTTGAACGCCTTGAACGCAGCCTCGCCGCCCGAGCGTTTGACCAGCGCGACCGCTTCGTCGAGCATCTTTTGCGCCTGCTCGGCGGACGAGCGCGGGATGTAGTAGCCCACCGCGATGATCCGGTCGCCGACCTTGCGGTACAGGCTGGTCTTGTTCTCCACCTTGTTATCGGCGGGATTGCGCCAGTGGTAATTGACCTGGCCGCTGTCGGCGGTTTTGGCACCTTCGACGATCTCGCGGATGAAGGGCGCGCCGGCGGCGTCCTTGAGACTCATCACGTTGAGTCCGACCAGCGCGCGTGAAGCGCCGTTGGCCAGCATGGTGCCGTCCGTGTCCAGCACGAAGACATAGTGCTGGCCATCGACGAAGCCGCCCTGATCGTCGTTGAACGCGGCGAGCGCCTGATCCGGCCCCTTGGCCTGTAGATGTGCGGCGGCGCGGTCGAGCAGAGCGCTGGCCTGGCGCGCATGGCTACGTTCGACCGAGCCCTTGGTCGGGGCTGCATCGCTGGCGGCGTAGGTCAGCGGGCTGGCGCAGAGGGCTGCGCCCAGTGAAAGGATCAGCAGGTTCCGGTTATTCAGCTTCATTGATTTGCTCCTGGCCTGAGGCAGGCGAAAGGCTGCAGAGATACTTGGGGTCTGCCTGCTATGGAATATCCTATGGCGCGTAGGGGGATTGATATTGATCACAAGGACCGTTGGGTTCCTGCGAAAGGAGTAGGAAAAAACGCCGCACCGGCGATCGGCGGCACGCCCCGCGAGCTCGCCGGAACTTGCTACCCTCTGCCGCTGATCCAGCCGAAGTTGCCGCCATGCTCAATCTCTACCACGCCCCCGACCTGGAAACCCTCGGTGAACTGGCCACGCGCCTGCTCGCCCAGCCGCTCGCCGACCCCTTCGCCCCGGCGCGGGTGGTGGTGCCGAGCCAGGGCATGGGGCGCTGGCTGACGCTGGAGCTGGCGCGCAAGCAGGGCATCGCCATGCAGCTGGACATGCAGCTGCCGGCGAAATTCGTCTGGGACCTGAGCCGCACCGTGCTGGGCAGCTTGCCGGAGCAGTCGGCGTTCTCGCCCACCACATTGACCTGGCGGGTCTACGGCTGGTTATGCGAGCCGGCCAACCTCGAGATGGCGCCGCGCCTGGCGCAATACCTCGATAACGGCGATGAGCGCCGGCGGCTGTCGCTGGCGGCCAAGATCGCCGACGTCTTCGATCAGTACCTGCTCTATCGCGACGACTGGCTGGCCGCCTGGGAGCGCGGCGAAACCCTCGATCTCGGCCCGGACGAAGCCTGGCAGGCGCTGCTCTGGCGTGAGCTGACCAAGGACGGCCATCCGCATCGCGCGCGGCTGCTCGGCGACCTGCTGCAACGCCTCTATAGCGACGAACCCTTGCCGGGCTTGCCCGAACGCTTGCTGGTGTTCGGCATCAGCAGCCTGCCGCCGCACCACTTGCGCGTGCTCGACGGCCTGGCACGACATATCGACGTGGTTGTCTGCGCGCTCAACCCGAGCCGCGAGGCCTGGGGCGAGATACGTGATATCCGTGAGTTGGCGCGGCAGCCCGAGAGCGGCGCTGACGATTGGTATCTGGACGTCGGCCATCCGCTGTTGGCCAGTCTCGGCAAGCAGGGGCGCGACTTTTTCGATTCGCTGTTCAGCCTCACCGCCAGCGAAGGCAGCCAGGAATTCGGCCTGTATTCCGAGGACGAAGACCTGCGCGACGACAGCCTGCTGCACGCGTTGCAGAACGACATCCTGCGCCTGCGTACCCGGCAGCCCGATGAGCGCATCACGCTGACCGAGAAAGACCGCTCGCTGGAAGTGCATATCGCCCACTCGCCGCTGCGCGAGGTGGAGATCCTCCATGACCAGTTGCTGGCGCGCTTCGCTGCCAACCCGGCGCTGACGCCCGATCAGGTCGTGGTGCTGACCCCCGACATCGAACGCTACGCGCCCTTCATCGAAGCCGTGTTCGCCCCGCGCGAGGGCCGTCCGCGGATTCCCTACAGCCTGGCCGACCGCAGCCTGCGCGCCGAAGTGCCGCTGATCGAGGCCTTCCTTGAGCTGCTACTGCTGGCCCAGAGCCGCTTCGCCGCCGAAGAAATCCTCGCCTGGCTGGAGCAGCCGGCCATCGCCCGTCGCGCCGGTATCGAAAGCGAAGACCTGCCGCTATTACGCGACTGGCTGCGCGAAGCCGGTGTGCGCTGGGGCCGCGACGGCAGCCAGCGTGCCCGTCTCGGTCTGCCGGACGAATCGGCCTTTACCTGGCGCCAGGGGCTGGACCGGTTGCTCCTGGGCTTCGCCGCACCGCCGCAACTGGCCGGGGACAATGCACCGTTGCTCGGCGAACACTGGCCGCTGGATGCGCTGGAAGGCGCCCGTGGGCAGTTGCTCGGTCGGTTGGTGGGGTTCGTCGAACGTCTCGGCGTTCTGGCCGACCAGCTGGCCCGGCCGCGTCCGCTGGCTGAATGGGCGGACGATCTGCAAGTGCTGATCGACACCCTGTTCGACGAGCGTGAAGCGGGCGACACGCTGCTGCTGTTATCCCAGGCCTGCGCGGCATTGCGTGACCAGGCCCAGGCCGCTGACCTGACGCGGCCCATCGAGCTGGAGCTGGTGCATCAGCAGCTCAGCGCCGCGCTGCAACAGGGCGGTGGCGCCTCGGGCTTTCTCACTGGCGCGGTGACCTTCTGCACCATGGTGCCGATGCGCAGCTTGCCGTTTCGCGTGGTCTGCCTGCTCGGCCTGGACGATGGCGCCTTCCCACGGCGTACGCCGCCGTCGGGCTTCGACCTGATCGGCCGGCATCCACGCCGTGGTGACCGGGCGCGGCGTCTGGACGACCGTTATCTGCTGCTGGAAACCCTGCTCTCGGCGCGCGAGGCGCTGTACCTGTCCTACGTCGGCCGCGACCCGCGCGACAACGCCGTGCTGCCGCCATCGGTGCTGCTCAGCGAAGTGCTGGAAGCCGTCGACCTGACTGCCGTCTGCGGGAGCGGGCTTGCCCGCGATCCTGCCAGCACCGATGCCTCGCAGCCGAAACAGCCCAAGGCCAGCGAGAAGATTCTCGTCGCGCATCCGTTACAGCCGTTCTCGCCGCGCAACTTCGGCGACGCGCCCTGCGCCGGGTTCTCGCTGCCCTGGTTCCGCGCCGCCCAGCGCCTGGCCGAACCGCCGCTGACCCAGCCGCAGCCATTCGCCAGCCTGCTCGCCGAGCCTGACGAAGCCTGGCTGACCATCGAACCCTCACAGCTTTTGCAATGCTTCCGCCATCCGCCGCGCTTCCTGCTCGAGCAGCGCCTCGGTCTGCGCCTGGCCGACGATCAGGAATCGCTCGCCAGCGACGAGCCGTTCGATCTGGAAATGCCCGCCTGGAATGGCCTGCGACGTCTGTCGCTGCAAGCCATGGAGCACGGCTGGAGCGATGAAAATGAACGCCGAATGGCCTGTGCCGCCGGCTGGTTGCCGACGGGCGAATTGGGTCAGGCGCTGTGGGGAAAGCTGCGCGGGCCGGTGCGGGCGTTCGCGCCGCGGCTGTTTGAACTGCGCCCCGAGGCGGTGCCTGAGCCGCTGCCAGTGGACATCACCTTGGCGGGCGTGCGCATTCATGGTTGGCTCGACGGCGTGACCCCGGCCGGGCTGTTCAGTTGGAAGCTCGGCAAGCTCGGCGAATGGGACCTGCCGCCGTTCTGGCTGCGTCACCTGCTGCTCAACCTGTCCGCGACGCCCGGTATCGAGCGCCACAGCCTGATGCTGTCGCCGGCCGGCGACTGGCAACTCGGGCCGCTGGCCAATGCCGCCGAGCTGCTCGAACCCTGGCTCGCGGCCTATCGCTGCGCCATCCGCGAGCCGCTGCCGCTGTTACCGCGCAGCAGTCATGCCTTTGCCCGCGGCTATCGCAAGCCGAGCCGTGGCAGTGAGCCGCTCGACTGCGCCCGCAAGCGCGCCCGCGAAGCCTGGCTCGGCGCCGAATTCAGCCCCATCGCCGCCGAATCTGTGGACCCCTGGAATGCATTGGCCTTCCGTGATCGCGATCCGCTGGACGAGCGCTTTGAAACGCTGGCTCAGGAATTGATCGGCCCGGCGCTGGACGCGTTGGCTGAGGAAGAGGAGGAAGCATGAAACTCGACCTGCTCGACTCGCCCTTCGATGGTCGCTCGCTGATCGAGGCCAGCGCCGGCACCGGCAAGACCTGGACGCTCACCGCGCTCTACGCGCGTCTGCTGCTGGAACGGCGGCTGTCGGTGGGACAGATCCTCGTGGTCACCTATACCACCGCCGCGACAGCCGAGCTGCGCGAACGCATTCGTGCGCGTTTGGCCGATCTGCTGGCGGTCTATGACGGTACGCCGAGCGATGATGACTTCCTCAATCGCCTGCATGCGCGCTACCCGGACGAAGCCTCGCGCCGACGCCTGCTGCTGGCCGTGCATGGCTTCGACGAGGCGGCGATCTTCACCATCCACGGCTTCTGCCAGCGCGCTCTGCAGGACGCGGCCTTCGAGGCCGGTGGCGATTTCGACAGCGAGCTGACCGCCGACGACCGCGAGATCATCGATGCGCTGCTGGCCGATGCCTGGCGCAGCGAACTGGCCGACGCCGATCCGGCCTGGGCGCGCTTCCTCGCCAAGAGCCGCATCACGCCCGTGTGGTTGCGCCAGCGCCTGCGTAGCCACCTGGGCAAGCCCTACCTGCGGGTCGAGCCACAGGGGGCGCCGGTCGCCGCCGATTTGCGTCCGGTTGAAGCCGCCTGGCAACGTGCCGCTGATTTATGGAAAAGCGCGGGCACCGCCTGGGTCGGCGAATTGCTGGCCCACGGCGGGCTCAGCCAGAGCACGCACAAGTCCATCAAGTTCGCGCCCTGGCAGGCGGAGCTGGATGCCTATTTTGCCGACCCGGCGGTGATGTTCGACCTGCCCGAGGGCGCGGCCAAGTTCGGCGTGCGGGCCTTGAGCAAGGCCTGCAAGAAGGGCCATGACGCGCCCGTCTGCGAGCTGGCCCATGCGCTGGACGAACTGGCCGATCAGGTCGCCGAGGCGCTGCCGGCCGGCAAGCAACGGCTGATCGCCTTGCAGGTTGCGCTGCTGGAGCGGCTCAACCGTGAGCTGCCCGAGCGCAAGGCGGCGCAGCGGCTGCTGGCCTTCGACGATCTGCTCAATCGCCTCGATCAGGCGCTGCAGGGCCCGGTCGGTGAAGACCTCGCGGCCTCGCTGCGCGCCACCTATCCGCTGGCGCTGATCGACGAATTCCAGGACACCGATCCGATCCAGTACGCCATCTTCAACCGCATCTATGCCAAGGCCAGCGAGGCGTCGCTGTGCTTCGTCGGTGACCCCAAGCAGGCGATCTATGCCTTCCGCGGCGCGGACCTGGCGACCTATATGACGGCCAAGCTGCAGGCCGATCGCGAGCCCTTCAACCTGCCGACCAACTACCGCTCCACGCCCGAGCTGATCGCCGCACTGAACCAGCTGTTCGACCATCCGCAGCCGTTCGCGCAGGGCGATCTGCGGTACCCGCCGGTGGGCGCCGCACAAAAATCGCGCGCGCAACTGCGCTTGGTGGATGAGGGCGAGGCGGCGCCGCTGTCGCTGGTCTGGCTCGGTGACGATCCGCTGGGCAAGGGCGAGGCCGCACAGTTGGCCGCGAGCGACACCGCGCGGCGTATTGCCCTGCAACTGGCGGGCGCCGCCGAAGGTCAATCAGGCTTCGACGAGGATGGCCAGTTCGTCCCGCTCAAGGGCGGCGATATCGCCGTACTGGTGGCCAGTCATCGGCAGGCCGGGATGATTGCCGAAGAGCTGGCCGCGCGCGGCGTGCCCAGCGTGCGTCGGGGCCGCGACAGCGTCTGGCGCAGCGAAGAAGCCAGCGAACTGGCCGCAGTGCTCGCCGCCTATGCAGAACCCGGTCGCGAAGGATTGCTGCGCTATGCGTTGGCCACACGCCTGCTGGGCCGCAGCGCTGCCGATCTCGCTCGCTGCCAGGACGATCAGCAACAGTGGGACGCCGAACGCGAAGCCGCTGAACGCTATCACCAGCTCTGGCAGCAGCAGGGTTTCATGCGCGTGTTTCGCGCCTGGCTCGACGAGCAGGCGGTGGCTGAGCGGCTGCTGGCGCGGGTGGATGGTGAGCGGCGGCTTACCAATCTGCTGCATCTGGGCGAATTGTTGCAGGCTGAGAGCCTGCTACGGCCGGGGCTGGAGCCGCTGCTTGCCTGGTTCAATGCCCAGCGCGGCAGCGAAGGCGCCGGCGAGGAGGCCCTGCTGCGCCTGGAAAGCGATGCCGAGCGGGTGCAGATCGTCACCATCCACACCAGCAAGGGCCTGGAATACCCGTTGGTGTTCTGCCCGTTCCTATGGGACGGCAAGCTGCTCGGCAAGAACCGCGACAGTGCCCGTTGCCACGATGCGAGCGGCCAGCCGCTGCTGGACCTGGGCAGCGACGCTCTGGAAGACAATCTCGAACGTGCCCGGGAAGAGGTCTTCGCCGAGCAGCTGCGCCTGGCCTATGTCGCCCTGACCCGCGCCCGCGATCGGCTCTGGTTGCACTGGGGGCCTGTGAATCTGTGCAAGCCGAAGAAGGACGGCAGCCTGGCTGAGGAAGGTTTGCACACCAGCGCACTGGCCTGGCTGCTGCACGGTCGCGAACTGCCGGGTGAGCAACCGTTGAGCGAGTTGGGTAGTCATCTGGCCGACCTCAACGGCGGCAGCCTGCGCCTGGCCATCGAACGGCTGGTGCAGGGGGGCGGCGGCCATATGGCCTGCCTGCCGCTGGAATCGCGCGAGGCCAGCGCCCAGGGACCGGGACGGGCGGCGCCGCCCGAGCGGCTGTCGCAGCTCAACCGCAATCTCTATAGCGCCTGGCGCATCGGCAGCTTCTCGGGTCTGGCGGCCGGCATGCATATGGAGGCACCGGACCGCGACGCCCTGGCCATCCCCGATGCCGGCGAGCCGGGCAGCGGTTTCTTTGCCTTTCCCCGTGGTGCGCGGGCGGGTACCTGCCTGCACGCCATCCTCGAAGACTGGGCGCGCGGCAAGGGCGAACTAGAGGCGCTGGTCGAGCCCGCATTGCAGGCCTACGGCCTGCCGCTGGAGTGGAGGGAGATCGCCACGAGCCATTTGAAAAAGGTGCTCGAAACCGATCTGGACGGCGCCGGACTGACCCTCGCCGCGCTGCAATCGGCCAGGCGGTTGCCCGAGCTGGGCTTTACCTTTCCGGTGCAGGACCTGGACGTGGCGCGGCTGCGCAACCTATTGACCGATCCGGCCAACGGCCTCTCCGAGCCTCTGCGCGAGGCGGCGGCGCGGTTGGAGTTCGACAGCCTCAAGGGCTTTCTCAAGGGTTTTATCGACCTGACCTTCGAGCACGACGGCCGCTGGTACATCGCCGACTACAAGTCCAACTGGCTCGGCCCGGACGCCAGTTACTACGGCGGCGGGCGGCTGCTGCAGGCGCTCGCCGGTGAGCATTACTACCTGCAATACCTGATTTATCTGGTCGCACTGCGGCGCTTCCTGCGCCAGCGCCTGGCGGATTTCCGCGACGCGCAGCTGGGCGGTGCCTTCTACCTGTTCCTGCGCGGCATGCCCGAAGCCGGCGTGTATTTCGCACGGCCGGACGATGCGTTGCTCGATGCACTGGATCGGTTGTTCGAGGTGGGGCGGTGATGTCGCTTATTCGCGGTCAAGACCGCTCCCACGGGGTGCGTGTGGTGGGCTGGCTGTGGGCGACTGGGTTGATTGGTTGGGAGCGCGGTGGTGGCGCTTTTTCGCGGTCGAGACCGCTCCCACAAGGAGCATGTGGTTGGTTGGCTATGGGCGATTGGGCTGATGGTTTGGAACGCGGTGGTGGCGCTTTTTCGCGGGCGAGACTGCTCCCACAGGGTGCGTGTGGTGGGCTGGCTGTGCGCGACTGGGCTGATTGGTTGGGGTGGGCGGTGATGGTGTTTTTTCGCGGACAAGACCGCTCCCACGGGGTGGGTGCGGTGGTTTCGCGGCCATGCTTTCGTGGGAGCGGTCTTGACCGCGAATCGGACTTGCGGACAGCCGCAGCATTTATCAGGAGCACCCGATGACCTTCACCGATGTGCCGCTCGGCCCACTGGAACGCGCCTTCGTCGCCAGCCTGCAGCGCCTCGAACCGGAGGCGTCCGAACCGGTGCTGCTTGCCGCTGCGCTGTGCTGCGAGGCGCTGGCCAATGGCGATGTCTGCCTGCCGCTTGAACGGTTGGCGGGCAAACGCCCATGGCCGGAACAGGATGTGAGCCTGCCGCCGCTTTCTACCTGGCGAGCGCAGCTGGGGGCCTCCTCGCTTATCGGTGCGCCAGGTGACTATGCGCCGCTCACCCTGGTCGGCAATCGACTCTATATGGCCCGTTATCAGGCCTATGAACAGCAACTGGCCGAGCAGCTATTGGCTCGGGCGGCGGATGCGCCTGAGGTCGATGAAGTTCAGCTGAGCGACAGCCTGGCACGCTTGTTCGCCTTCAATCAACAGAGCCCGGACTGGCAGCGCCTGGCCGCCGCGCAGGCTGTTCGCCGACGCCTTGCCGTGATCTCCGGCGGCCCCGGCACCGGCAAGACCACTACCGTGGTGCGCCTGCTGGCGGCATTGCTCGAGCAGCCCGGCGGCGAGCGCCTGGCCATCGGCCTTGCCGCACCTACCGGCAAGGCCGCGGCGCGCATGGCCGAAGCGATCCGTAACGCCAAGGCCGAGCTGCCGGTCAGCGAAGCGATCAAGCAAGCCCTGCCGGACGAGGCGCGCACGCTGCATCGCCTGCTCGGCAGTCGCGGCGACAGCCCGCGCGTGCGGCACGACGCGGCCAACCCGCTGGCGCTGGACGTGCTGGTGGTGGACGAAGCCTCGATGGTCGATCTGGCGTTGATGGCCAAGCTGGTCGCCGCGCTGCCATCCAAGGCGCGCCTGATCCTGCTGGGCGACAAGGACCAGCTGGCCGCCGTGGAAGCCGGCGCGGTGTTCGCCGAACTCTGCGAAGGGCGCGGTTTCGATGCCGAGGCGGCGGCCGATCTGGAGCGCATCACCGGTCAGCCCGTGCCCGCCGAAATGCCGAACTCGCGGCTTGGCGATGCGGTGGTGCTGCTCACTCACAGCCACCGCTTCGCCGGCGAAAGCGGTATCGGCGAGTTGGCGCGGCGCATCAACGGCGGCGACGCCAAGGGCACGGTCGCGCTGCTGCAGGAGAACCGCGCCGATCTTGCCTGGAATGCAACGCCCAGCTCCGCGGCGCTGATCGAACGACTGGAAAAGGGCTACGCGCCCTATCTGCAGGCCGCACGGCAGGGTGAACCGGCGGCCGCTTTCGACGCCTTCAACGGCTTTCGTGCACTGACCGCCCAGCGCGAAGGCGCGTTTGGTGTGACCGGCATCAACGAGGCGCTGGAAGCGCGCTTCAAACGGCGCCTTGGCGTGCCGGCACGGGAACGCTGGTATCCAGGGCGAGCGGTGATGGTCAGGCAGAACGACTACGCGCTGGGCCTGTTCAACGGCGACATCGGCCTGTGCCTGAAAACCGCGCAGGGCCTGCGGGTGTTCTTCGAGGGCGACGAGGGTTACCGCGGCTTCGCCCCGGCGCGGTTGCCCAGCCACGACAGCGCCTTCGCCATGACCGTGCACAAGAGCCAGGGGTCGGAATTCGCCGAGGTGTTGCTGGCGCTACCGGAACAACCCAGCCCGCTGCTGACACGCTCGCTGTTCTACACGGGGATCACCCGGGCCAAGCGCAAGGTGGAAATCTGGGCATTGCCGGCGCGGTTGGCCGAGGCCGTAAGCACCCGTGCCGAGCGTGCCGCCGGCCTTGCCGAGCGACTAAGCTTGGGCGATGAGAAGCGCGCGACCACGGCGCCTGGCACACCGGCATCCATCAGCGTGCCAGCAGGTGATCAGCTCAGCCTGTTCTGATGAACGCAGCTGCTCGAGGCCGGCACCGCCGCGTCCTTCAAACTTGGCATCGGCTGTGCAGACGTATGAGATTGATTCGGGTAGGGTGCGTCAGCCGCTCAGAGGGAGATCGATCGTGTCGATGACGGGACACTGGAGCCTTGGGGTGCTGCTGAGCCTGGCACTCAGCGTCGGCGCTCATGGCGCAGAGGTGCAGCTGGTGACTGGCGATGACTATGCTCCGCTCACCGGAAAGTCGCTCGCGGGGGCCGGCGTGCTGTCCGAGGTGGTGCAGGCGGCCTTCGCCCAGAGCGGAATGCCCTCGTCGCTTGCCTGGCAACCTTGGAAGCGGGGCTATCTGATGACCCATCGCGGCGAATACGACGCCACTTTCCCCTATATCCGAGCCGAGCAGCGCGAGCGCGATTTTCTCTACTCAGCGCCCCTTTATGTATCCGAGCAACGCCTGTTCAGCCGGGCGGACGATGCGCTCGAGCTGGAGCAGCTCGCCCATAGCGGTCGGTTGAGGCTGTGCCACCCGCTGGGTTGGCAACTGCCTGGAGACCTGCAGACGCAGGTCGAGCAGGGCCTGTTGATACGCCATTCGCCGCCTGGCCTGGCCGAGTGCGCACAGCTGTTGCTGCTCGGTCGTGACGACCTGTTCGTAGCGGATCTGCTGTTGGGGCGTTACGCGCTGTTGGCGACCGGCGCCCCTCTCCAACGTTTCCACATCTCTCGCTCGGTCCTGGGCCGGCAGACGATGCATCTCATCGTTCCGCGCAGCCGCGCGGGTGCCGAAGCCTTGATCGAGCGATTCAACCAGGGCTTGGCGACCTTGCGGGCCAGCGGGGACTATCAGCGGCTGATCGACTCCATCCTGACCGACGACGCGCTGGCAGAGGTGCCGCCGCCCGAGAAGGTCCGCTAGCAGCGACCCTGTCTGCCGAGCAGCTGTCGGCATGACTTGGATGCTGGTCGCCTGGCTGCCGTGCGGGTGTGATGGTCAGCCGTCGAGCAACGTCAGGATCAGCGGCAGGCTGGCAGCGGCCAGCAAGGTTTGCAGAGTGATGATGCCCGCCATCAGGTGGCTGTCGCCGCCCAGCTGACGGGTCAGTACGTAGGCGGTCGGCGCGGTGGGCAGGGCAAAGAACAGCACCAGGATGGTCGTCTCCATCCCGGGCAGGCCGATGAGTCGCGCCACGCCATACGCCAGCAGCGGAACGCCCAGCAGGCGCGCGGCGCTGTTCCAGCCCAGTGCCGGGACTTCGCCACCGAGTTCCTTGGGCTTCAGCGCCGCGCCGACGCAGAGCAGGCCCAGCGGCAGGCTGGCGGCCGCGAGCAGACCGAGCAGGCGGTCGGTGCCGCCAGGCAGGCCCAGACCGGAGAGGTTGACCAGGGCGCCGGCCACGCAAGCCAGGATCAATGGATTCTTCACGATCGGCAGCAGCAGGCCGCGTACGCTGACGCCACGCTCGGCGGTCAGCGCCCAGACCGACATCACGTTCACGGTCGGCACCATCAGCGCCAGCATCAGCGCCGCCATGGCCAGGCCCTCCTTGCCGAACAGGCTGCCCACCGCCGCGAGGCCCAAATAGGTGTTGAAGCGCAGGGCGCCTTGGGCGAAAGCGCCGAAGCGCGCCGCGGGCCAGCCGCGCAGGCGCCGCAAGAGCAGCAAGCCCACCCACGCGAGGCCCAGCCCGAGCATGACCGCGCCGGCCAGGCGCGGCAGTGCGGGGTTGCCCAGCGGCGCGGTGGCCAGGCTGCTGAACAGCAACGCCGGAAACAGAACGAAGTAGTTGATCCGTTCGGCTCCAGGCCAGAAGGCCTCGCTCGGGAACTCCCGCAGGCGCAGGAAATAGCCGGCAATGATCAGGGCGAACAGGGGCCAGAGGGCGAGCAATAGAGCAGTCACGCGATACATCCAACTGTGTAGGTGAACCGATAGTGGAGCCTCCCGGCGGCATCGGCAAGCGAGCCGTTGGCTGCGGCGCCAGGATGAGTCCACTGCCCTTCGCGTTCATCGGGAAATCGGTTGCAGTGATGTCCAAGTGATATCATGGCTTGCCGGCACATGAGCGACCACGATGCAAAACCTAGAACAGCAATCCGCCGAGGATTTCCGCGATACGCCCTATGGCAGGCAACTGCTGGTGGGGTTTCGCCGTCTGCTGTTCGTGCCGGATCTGGAGCGGGAATTTCGTCGCTATCTGCATCGCCAGGCACGGTTGGCGCAGCGGCTGGGCGCCTTTCTGCTGATCATGGTGGTCGGCGGTTATCTGTATGCCGAGCGGCACCTGCTGGCCCAGCCGGACGCGGGCTGGCTGCGCGAGCTCACCCTGCTGCGCTTGCTGGAGATGCTGCCGGGTATCGCCGTACTCGCCATATCGCTGTTCCACAGGCGCTTGCGCGTCGTCGCCAATCGGCTGTTTCCGTTGTTCCTGGTCATGGTCGGGACCGTCGCGGCGCGCATCGACATCCAGTACGAGATCATGCAGCCGGCCATGGCCTTTCGTTATGGCGCCGGTCTGCTGATCGTCTGTTCATTCTTCTTTCTGGGCATCACCTTCTGGCGAGCGCTGGCCAGTGCCACCGCCATCGTGCTGATCGATGTGCTGATGGCCGCGCTGATTCTCTCGTCTGACGAGATGAGGGTGCACTGGATCTCCGTCAGCTATTACCTGCTGCTGCTGGCGATCGGTGCCATCAGCCGCTATGTCCATGAGTACTCGCAGCGCGAGCAGTTCCTGGTTCGACAACTGCTCGGCTGGGTCGCGCAGCACGATTCGTTGACCGGCCTGGCCAACCGTCGCAGCTTCGATGCCGCACTCAGGCAGACGCTGTTGCAGGCGCGCCGTGATGGTCAGCCGCTGGCATTGCTGCTCCTCGACCTGGACAACTTCAAGGCCTACAACGACAGCCTTGGCCATCCGGCCGGTGATGCGCTGATCCGCGTCTTTGCTGAAGTGCTGGGCCGCTTCTCGCGACGGCCGATGGATCTGGCAGCGCGCGTGGGCGGGGAGGAGTTCGCACTGCTGTTGCTCGATTGCGATGCACAGGCGGCGCAGGCCATTGCCGGGCAGATCCTGGCGGCCCTCGCCGAGCGTGCGGTGCCGCACCCGGCATCGCCCCGGAGCGCTTATGTCACCACCAGCATCGGAATTGCCATGTGGCGGTCAGGGCAGAATGCCGAGCAGTTGTATCAGGTCGCCGACGCGGCCCTGTACGAAGCCAAGCAGGCCGGCAAGAACGGCTACCTGCTCGCCCGGTAACCAGGTAGGCGCGAGGCTCAGCGGCGCGGCGTCACCGGACGGGTGCGGCCGCTGCCGTCGATGGCGACGAAGACGAATACCGCTTCGGTGACCTTGCGCCATTCGCTGGACAGGGGGTCATCGCTCCAGACCTCCACCAGCATGCGAATCGAGCTGCGTCCGACTTCCAGCGTCTGGGTATAGAACGAAAGTTGGGCTCCGACCGCCACCGGCACCATGAAGGCCATGCGGTCGATGGACACGGTCGCGACGCGGCCGGCGGCCACGCGACTGGCCATGGCCGTGCCGGCCAGATCCATCTGCGAGACCAGCCAGCCACCGAAAATGTCGCCGAAGCCATTGGTTTCGCGCGGCAGGGCGGTAAGCTGCAGGGCCAGGTCGCCCTGGGGTATCGGATCTTCCTGTTCGTATTCTTTCATCGGGTCGACTCGCGGCGCGTTTGTTGTTCTAGCGCGAAAGGTCCGCGGTAGTGCGGGCCGGGGCGAGTATAACGGCTGTCGAGGGTGGCAGCGACCAAGCTGGTCTAAAGTTCAGTTTCGTCACCAGATTGTCATATTCAGTTCATAGAGTGTTCACACGGCCTCCAGACAATGGCCTCCGTTGCAAACACTGACACACCCCCTGCTAGGAGCATGGAATGAAACTGAATCGTTTGATGGCGGCCTTGACCTTCGTTGCCGCTGGTGTAGGGGCTGCGAATGCAATCGCCGCGGTCGACCCGGCGCTGCCGAGCTACGAAAAAACCTCTGGCGTTTCCGGCAACCTGTCCAGCGTCGGTTCCGACTCCCTGGCCAACCTGATGACCCTGTGGGCCGAAGACTTCAAGCGTAACTACCCGAACGTCAATATCCAGATCCAGGCTGCCGGTTCTTCCACTGCGCCGCCAGCGCTCACCGAAGGCACCGCCAACCTGGGCCCGATGAGCCGTCCGATGAAGGACAACGAGATCCAGGCCTTCGAAGAAAAATACGGCTACAAGCCGACTGCGGTTCCGGTCGCCATCGACGCCCTGGCCGTGTTCGTGCACAAGGACAACCCGATCAAGAGCCTCGACATCGAGCAGGTCGATGCCATCTTCTCCAGCACGCGTCTGTGCGGTGGCGAGAAGGACATCACCACCTGGGGCGACCTCGGTCTGACCGGCGAATGGGCGAGCAAGCCGATCCAGCTGTTCGGTCGCAACTCGGTATCCGGCACCTACGGCTACTTCAAGGAAGAAGCGCTGTGCAAGGGTGACTACAAGTCCAACGTCAACGAGCAGCCGGGTTCGGCCTCGGTGGTACAGTCGATTTCCAGCACCCTGAACGCCATCGGCTACTCGGGCATCGGTTACAAGACCTCCAGCGTCCGTGCCGTACCGCTGTCCAAGGGCGGCGAGGCCTTCGAGGCCAACGAAGCGAACGCACTGGCTGGCAAGTTCCCGCTGGCTCGCTTCTTCTACGTCTACGTTAACAAGGCGCCGAACAAGCCGCTGAGCCCGCTCGACACCGAGTTCCTCAAGCTGGTGCTGTCCAAGCAGGGTCAGGAAGTGGTGGTCAAGGACGGCTACATCCCGCTGCCGAAGAAAGTCATCGACAAGACGCTGAAAGATCTGGGTCTGGAAGGCTAAGACCCCTTTGCCGGACTGACGGCGCTCACCGTCAGCCTAGCAGGACGCCCGCCACGCAATTTGCGCTGGTGGGCGTTGTCGCGTCACCTCGCTGTAATTTTTCTGTCACACAGCTTGATTAGATTAGGCGCCCGACCGAGCCCTCGGCAGCCAGTGAAAACGACTCGCGCCCCGGGCGCGGCGCAGTTAAGCGGCCTTAGCGGCCAGGGACCTTCGCATGAACGATAGTGAGACCATGAGCGCGAATTCCGATGTGCAACGGCTGGATTTCAATACCCCGGCGCTGCAACGCAAGCGTCGCATCCGTGCGCTGAAAGACAACCTGGCGCGTTGGTACGTCTCCATCGGTGGGCTCGCCGTGCTCGGCGCCATCACGCTGATCTTCTTCTATCTCGCCCAGGTGGTGGCGCCCATGTTCCAGGGCGCCGAACTCGAGGCCCGCAAGGCGCAACAGCCCGCCTGGCTGGCCACGGCGGGAGAGCCGCTGCTGCTGGCAGTGGAGGAACAGAACCAGGTTGCATTGCGCCTGGGCAACGACGGTCAGGCTCGCTTCTTCAGCGTCCAGACCGGCGAACTGCTGCGCAGTGTCGAGCTACCCGTCCCGGCCGGCAGTCATATCGTTTCGGCGGGGCAAGATACGCCGGGCAATCGCCGGATCGTGCTCGGCCTGGACAATGGCCAGGTACTGGTCGCTGAACACAACTACAAGGTCAGCTATCCGAACGGCCAGAAGACCATCACGCCGCAGCTCGACTATCCCTTCGGCGAGGCGCCGCTGCAGCTCGATCCGCAGGGCCGCCCGATCACCCACGCGGCGATCAGCCTGAACGGCAAGACCCTGATCGTCGCAGGCTCCACCGAGGGTGAGCTGCAGGCCCTGCGGATCGCCGCCACGGAGAACCTGCTGACGGGTGAAACCAGCCTCGAGCAACAGCGTCTGCAATTGCCGCAATTGTCCGAGCCGATCAAGGCGCTGCGCATTGACCCGCGCCACATGTGGCTGTTCGCGCTCAGCGGCAACGCCAGCATCGACGTGTTCGATCTGCGCCGCAAGCAGCTCAACGGACGCTACAAATTGCTCGCTGGCAAGGGTGAGATCACGACCGTCTCGTGGCTGTTGGGTGGCATTTCGCTAATGGTCGGCGATTCGTCCGGCGGTATCGGCCAATGGTTCATGGTGCGCGGCGCCGACGGGCAGGCCGAGCTGAAGAACGTGCGTAACTTCCAGCTCGGTGATCAGCCGATCCGGCAGATCATTCCGGAAGAACGGCGCAAGGGCTTTCTCGCGCTCGATGCCAGCGGCAAGCTCGGCGTCTTCCACAGCACGGCGCATCGCACCCTGCTGACCCAGCAGGTCGCCGAGGGTGCGGCAGTCGCGGCAATGTCGCCGCGCGCCACACGTTTGCTGGTCGAGTCCGGCAACCAGCTGCAACGCTTCGTGATCGATAACCCGCACCCGGAGATTTCCTGGAGCGCGTTGTGGGGCAAGGTCTGGTATGAGAGCTATCCCGAACCCGACTACGTCTGGCAGTCGACCTCGGCGACCGGCGATTTCGAGCCCAAGCTGAGCCTGTCACCGCTGGCCTTCGGAACCCTCAAGGCGGCCTTCTACGCGATGCTGCTGGCAGCACCGCTGGCGATCTGCGCGGCCTTCTACACCGCCTACTTCATGGCACCGACGTTGCGCCGCAAGGTCAAGCCGGTGATCGAGCTGATGGAGGCGCTGCCGACGGTCATCCTCGGCTTCTTCGCCGGTCTGTTCCTCGCGCCTTATCTGGAAAGCCACCTGCCCGGCATCTTCAGCCTGCTGCTGCTGACGCCGGTGGGCATCCTGCTGGCCGGCTGGTTCTGGAGCCGGCTGCCCGAGCGCATCCGCCTGAGCGTACCGGATGGCTGGGAAGCGGTGTTGCTGATTCCGGTGATCCTGCTGGTGGGCTGGGGTTCGCTGGCCATCAGCGGGCATCTGGAGAACTGGCTGTTCGCCGGCGACATGCGCCACTGGCTGTCGCATGAGATGGGCATTCCCTTCGATCAGCGCAATGCCCTGGTGATCGGGCTGGCGATGGGCTTCGCGGTGATCCCGACAATCTATTCGATCGCCGAGGATGCCGTGTTCAGCGTGCCGAAAAGCCTCACCCTGGGCTCCCTGGCGCTGGGCGCGACACCCTGGCAGACACTCACTCGCGTGGTGCTGCTCACGGCCAGCCCGGGCATCTTCTCAGCCCTGATGATCGGCATGGGCCGCGCGGTGGGCGAGACGATGATCGTGCTGATGGCCACCGGCAACACGCCGATCATGGAAGCCAACATCTTCGAAGGCATGCGCACCCTGGCGGCCAACGTCGCGGTGGAAATGTCCGAGTCGGAAGTGGGCAGCACCCACTATCGCGTGCTGTTCCTCGCCGCCATGGTGCTGCTGATGTTCACCTTCGTGATGAACACCCTGGCCGAGCTGATCCGCCAGCGTTTGCGGCGCAAGTACGCCAGCCTTTAATGCAAGCGCGTCCAAGGACGCGCAGAGACGCAGCCGGTGACGGCTGCGACAAGATTTCGACAAAGGTATCGATCCGTGAAAAAGGATTCGCTGAACACCTGGATCAAGAGCGGCACTCCCTGGGTCTGGATGAACGCCGGCGCCGTGTCCATCGCCGTGATCATGACCCTCGGCCTGCTGGCTGTGATCGCCGTGCGCGGTCTGGAGCACTTCTGGCCGGCTGACGTCATCGTCGCCGATTACCAAGTGCCTGGCAGTGAGCCGCGGCTGGTCGCCGGGGAGGTGGTACAGGCCGAGGAGGTGCCGCGCGCACGTCTGGCCGCCAGTGGCTTGCCGGTGAATGTCGAGGGCGGCGAGTTCATGACGCGCGAACTGCTCAAGGTCGGAAACCGCGATGTCTATGGCGCCGACTTTTCCTGGGTGATCGGCGAGTGGCTGAGCCAGTCGCGCAAACCGGCCGATCTGGTGGTGCTGGAGCGCCGCGAATGGGGCAATTTCTACGGCGAACTGCTGAACATCAAGGAGAGCGGCCGACTGATCGCCCAGGGCGCGGATGCCTGGAACGAACTGCAGCAGCGCATCGACCGCGTCGATGACCTCTACGCTCAGATCGCACGGCTGGAAAAGGTCGACATCGGCCACATCAACCATGGCCTCGAGCGTCTGCGCCTGAAGACTCGCAAGCTGGAACTCGATGACGAGCTCGACGCCAATGCCCAGGCCGAACTGGATGCCGAGCGAGCTCGCTGGGACGCCGACTACCAGGCGCTGGAGGGCCGGCTACGCGCCCTGCATAGCGACTTCAACCGCGACAGCATCACCATGCGCACCATGGATGGTCAGCAGCGCGAATTCAGCCTCGGCAAGATCGTCCGTGCCTATCGTCCGAATGCCATGTCGTTGCCGGACAAGATCGGTTTCTACTTCGCCAAGGTCTGGGAATTCGTCAGCGACGAGCCGCGTGAGGCGAATACCGAAGGTGGCATCTTCCCGGCGATCTTCGGCACCGTGCTGATGACCCTGATCATGGCAGTGATCGTGACCCCGTTCGGTGTCATCGCCGCGGTCTATCTGCGTGAATATGCCAAGCAGGGCGTGCTGACCCGGATCATCCGCATCGCGGTGAACAACCTCGCCGGCGTGCCGTCGATCGTCTACGGCGTGTTCGGCCTGGGCTTCTTCGTCTACGTGCTGGGCGGCTCGCTCGACCGCATCTTCTATCCCGAAGCGGCGCCGGCGCCGGTATTCGGTACGCCCGGCCTGATGTGGGCCTCGCTGACCCTGGCAATCCTCACGTTGCCGGTGGTCATCGTCGCCACCGAGGAAGGCCTGGCGCGGATTCCGCGGATCCTGCGCGAAGGCTCGCTGGCGCTCGGTGCGACCAAGTCCGAAACGCTATGGAAGGTAGTGCTACCGATGGCCAGCCCGGCCATGATGACCGGCCTGATTCTCGCGGTGGCGCGTGCCGCCGGCGAAGTCGCTCCACTGATGCTGGTGGGCGTGGTCAAGCTGGCGCCGACCCTGCCACTCAACGGCAACTACCCCTACCTGCACCTCGATCAGAAGATCATGCACCTGGGCTTTCACATCTATGACGTCGGCTTCCAGAGCCCCAACGTCGAGGCGGCGCGGCCACTGGTATACGCGACGGCGCTGCTGCTGGTGCTGGTCATCGCGACGCTGAACCTCAGTGCGGTGGTGATTCGTAATCACCTGCGCGAAAAATACAAAGCGCTTGATCATTAACGCCCGATAAAGCGCTGGAGGCCAGACGCTGGACGACATGCGGCACCGACCGCGTCCAGCCTCGAGCCTCTGGCCTCCAGCGACTACGGAGACACCCATGTCACAAGCAAAGACGCATTCCATCGACATCTCGGCGCTGGGTCGCGACAAGCGCGCGCTGAGCCTGGCCAGCGAAGCCGTGGCCATCGAAGTGCCCGACCTGAGCCTCTATTACGGCGAAAAGCAGGCGCTCTACAACGTCAGCATGAACATCCCGCGTCAGCGCGTGACGGCCTTCATCGGTCCGTCCGGTTGCGGTAAGTCCACGCTGCTGCGCTGCTTCAACCGCATGAACGACCTGGTCGACGGCTGCCGCATCGAGGGCGCCATCAACCTCGACGGCCACAACATCTACCGCAAGGGCGAAGACGTGGCCGACCTGCGTCGTCGCGTCGGCATGGTGTTCCAGAAGCCAAACCCGTTCCCCAAGAGCATCTACGAGAACGTCGTCTACGGCCTGCGCATCCAGGGCATCAAGCAGAAGCGCGTGCTCGATGAAACCGTCGAGTGGGCGCTCAAGGGCGCGGCACTGTGGGACGAGGTGAAGGACCGCCTGCACGAGTCCGCACTGGGCCTTTCCGGTGGTCAGCAGCAGCGTCTGGTCATCGCCCGGACCATCGCCGTGCAACCCGAAGTGCTGCTGCTCGATGAACCAAGCTCGGCGCTCGACCCGATCTCCTCGTTGAAGGTCGAAGAGCTGATCTATGAGCTCAAGGCCAAGTACACCATCGTCATCGTGACCCACAACATGCAGCAGGCCGCGCGGGTCTCCGACTACACGGCGTTCATGTACATGGGCAAGCTGATCGAGTACGGCGACACCGATACGTTGTTCACCAATCCCGACAAGAAGCAGACGGAAGACTACATCACCGGTCGTTATGGCTAACGGTCGACAGACGACAACAGCGCTCGAGGCTGAAGGCTGGACGACAGGCGACTCCGTATCGTTCAGCCCTCAGCCTTTAGCCTCCAGCGGCTTTTAGGAGCTTGAGATGATCAGTAAAGACAGCCACACCCAGCACATTTCCCAGCAGTTCAACGCCGAGCTGGAAGAGGTGCGCAGCCATCTTCTGGCCATGGGTGGCCTGGTGGAGAAGCAGGTCAACGATGCGGTCACCGCGCTGATCGAAGCCGATTCCGGGCTGGCGCAGCAGGTGCGTGACGTCGACGATCAGATCAATCACATGGAGCGTGACATCGACGAGGAGTGCATTCGCATCCTTGCTCGACGCCAGCCAGCGGCCTCGGACCTGCGTCTGATCATCAGCATCTCCAAGTCGGTGATCGACCTGGAGCGCATCGGCGACGAAGCGACAAAGATCGCCCGCCGCGCCATCGAGCTGTGCGAAGACGGCGAATCGCCGCGCGGCTACGTCGAGGTCCGCCATATCGGCGATCAGGTTCGCCGTATGGTGCAGGAGGCGCTGGATGCGTTCGCCCGCTTCGACGCCGATCTGGCGTTGTCGGTGGCGCAGTACGACAAGACCGTCGACCGCGAATACAAGACCGCGCTGCGTGAGCTGGTCACCTACATGATGGAAGATCCGCGTTCGATCTCACGCGTGCTCAGCGTGATCTGGGTGCTGCGTTCGCTGGAGCGAATCGGCGACCACGCCCGCAACATCGCCGAGATGGTGATCTACCTGGTGCGCGGCACCGACGTCCGCCACCTGGGCCTGACCCGGATGGCCGAGGAAGTCGCCAAGCGCGACTGACCAGCGTCGAGGCCTGGTTCTACAGCTCCTGGTCAGCAGGATGCCAGCGCCTCGCTCAGGTAATCGATCAGCACCCGTTGCTTCGGCGGCAGGTGCTGGTTCTGCCGCCACAGCAGCCAGGCCGCGCCCTGATAGGATCCGGTGTAGCGCCAGTGCGGCAGCACCTCGCGCAAGCGTCCGTCGGCCAAGGCCTGGGCCGCAGTGAAATGTGGCAGCACCGTGACGCCGATATCGGCCAGCGCCGCTTCCAGTCTCGCTTCGCTGTGATTGCAGACATAGCGACCGCGCACCGTCACCATCTCCTGCCGCTCGCCATCGCTGAAATGCCAGCGGTTGTCGCCCGCGTGCTCGCCCAGGTAAACACAATTGTGGCGGAGCAATTCCTGTGGATGCTGCGGCGTGCCCTGCCGGTCCAGGTAGGCCGGACTCGCGCACAGCAGCTGACGCACCGCCCCGAGCGGCTTGCCGACCAGGTCTTCGGGCGGTTGATCGGTGACTTTCACCAGCAGGTCGAAGCCGTCTTCGATCAGGTCCGGGCTCTGGTCGCTGATCTGCAAATGCACGTCTACGTCGGCATAGCGGCGCAGGAAGCCCGGTATCAGCGGGCTGATCACGAACTTGCCGTAGGCCTTGGGCACGCTCAGGCGCACCAGCCCGCGCGGGCTACTCATCAGGCGCTCGCCGATGGCCAGAGCCTGGTCGGCGGCATCCAGCATCGAGCGGCAATGGCCGTAGAACTCGCTGCCGGCTTCGTTGAGCCGCAATTGCCGCGTGGTGCGCTCCATCAGTCGTAGCGACAGCTCCTGCTCCAGGCGCGCCACCTGGCGACTGACCGCGGAGGCGGTCGTTCCCAGCTGACGGGCCGCCGCGGAGAAGCTCCCAGCCTCGACCACCCGCACGAACACCGCCATACCGGGTAACAACGAAGCCCTCTCATTTGTTCTCATGCCGAACAAGTCCTTTTCCGTATTGCTGGATTATCGACCGCAGCACATCAGTGGACAATCCGTGCATTCGGATAGGAGTTCGGCATGAGAGATTGGCAAGGTGCGGTGCGACGCAAGCTCTGGCTGGCCGATGCCATGTTGCTGATGGTGGCGGTTATCTGGGGCAGCAGTTATGCGGTGGCCAAGCAGGCGCTGTGGTTCTATCCGGTGCTGGGTTTTCTGGCGATTCGCTTCGGGCTGACGTTCATTGTGCTGCTGCCCCAGTTGCGCGGAGACGGGCGGCGCGCGATTCGTCCGGGCCTGCCGTTGGGCCTGGTGATGCTGTGCATCTTTCTCTGCGAGACCTGGGGCGTGATGCTCACGACGGCCAGCAATGCGGCCTTCCTCATCAGCCTGTGCGTCGTGTTCACCCCGTTCGTCGAATGGGCGATGTTGCGCCAGCGGCCGAGCAACCTGCTGTTTGCCGCCTGCGCGCTATCGCTGGCTGGCGTCTGGCTGCTGACAGGCGGGGCGGCGATAGCGCTCAATCTGGGGGATGGACTGATGCTTGCGGCGGCGCTGTTGCGTGCCGTGCTGGTCTGCCTAACGCGACGTCTGACGGCCGGTCTCGAGGTGCCGCCGCTGGCTTTGACGGCGGTACAGAGCGCAGTGGTGGCGTCGGGCTGCCTGCTGCTGGGCCTGGCGCTACCGGGAGGCCTGCCGGCACTGCCGCAGAGTCCGGCGTTCTGGGCGGCGACCTTGTATCTGGTCGGCTTCGCCACGCTGTTTGCGCTCTACGTGCAGAACCTGGCGCTGGGCCGTACCAGCGCGACGCGGGTGTCGCTGCTGATGGGCTCGGAGCCGCTGTTCGGCGCCCTCATTGCCGGGCTCTGGCTGGGCGAACGGCTAGACGTGCAGGGCTGGATCGGCGGGCTGTTGATCATGATCGCGACACTGGGGACCTTACTGTTCGGCCGTTCGGAGGCACCGGTCGCAGCCGAAAGCGGGCTGCCGGCACGCAGCTGATCGCCGGCTGCGGGCACCGATCAAGGCGAGTTCTTGCAGTGGCCGGATGAGCTACGAACCCACCCTCCAAGCTGCGGTTGTTGGCTAGCTCTTCTGCAAACTGATGATCAGCTCTGCCAATTGCTGCTGCCGCTCGGCCTGCTCGGGACGGGCGCCGGGGTTCAGCGACGACCATTGCGGATGGGCGCGACAACGATGCAACGCCTCGGGCAGCCTGCCCTCACGCCAGGCCTTGTCGTCCGGCGCTTCCAGGCGGATCGCCTCCATCGCGGCATGCCCTCGGGCGGCGAGGGCAATCAGCAACCGCCGCTGGCGCAGGGCAAGCAGCCGCAGCACGGCATCATCGACGGTGAGTTCGCGCTGGCCCTTGAGCTTCCCTAGAAGGCGGTTGCCGTAATGCCTGGCGGTCTGCGCACCACCGCCCGCGAGCGCCCCAAGCAGCGCCGCCGCGCCCATCGTGATGCCGCCAACCATCAGGTCGACCCCGGCACCAGCCGCCGCGCCGGCCGCCATCCCGCCGCCGATCTTCACCCCGAGCTGCTTGAGCGTCTCGGGGTTGAACAGGTCGTCACCCCAGCGGCCGTCGAGCAGCGGCAGATCGGCAGCCGCCGCATCTTGTGGGCGGAAGCCATAGAGCCGCAGCAAGGATTCGACGCAGCGTTGCTCGCGGGACCGCACGGCGTCGTGCAGCTCACGGATGGCGCCGCGCTCGAGGTCGGGCTGCGCCGCAACGCTACGGCGGCAGGCGGCGACGTCGACCAGCAGCTCGGCGATCAGCCGGTGACCTTCGGCCAGCCGCGCCGCGGCCTGGGCTTCATGGTCGTCGATCAACCGCTGCAGCTTGGGCCGCGACTGCTCAAGGAGTAGCGCCAGGCTTTCATACAGCCGGCGTTCGCCATCGATCGGTGGTGCCACGCTGTCGAAGCGCACCAGCGCGTGCAGGCCCAGCCGCGCCAATGCCTCACGCCACTGTTCCTCTCGATGCCCGGGTTGCGCGACGAAGTTGAGCACCGGCAGCAGGGGTTTGCCGCAGCCGGCCAGCACCGCCAGCTCGTCCTTGTACTTGGCCAGTACCGGCTCGCGTGCGTCGATCACGTAAAGCCCGGCGTCGCTGGCCAGCAGCTGACGCAGTACCTTGGCTTCCTGCTCGAAACGCTGGCGCGCCTCGCTGCCATCGAGAAACCGCGCGGTACGGGCCGGGCCGTCGAGCCGCTCGCCGGGCCGTTCGATTCGCTCCAGATGGTCGAGCAGGGCGATGGCGTCTTCCAGGCCGGGCGTGTCGTAGAGTTCGAGCAGCGGTTCGCCGTCGACCGACAGCCGTGCGCCTTCGACGTGACGGGTGGTGCTCGGCCGGTGGGACACCTCGCCAAAGCCGACATCCCGGGTCAGGGTGCGCAGCAGCGAGGTCTTGCCGACATTGGTGTGGCCGACCAGGGCGAGTTTCAGCGGTGTGCTCATGACTGCGACTCCGCTTTAACGTCTGCGAGGCGGCAGATGCGCTGAGCGGCGCCTTCTGCAATCGAACCAAGCTGATCAATCATGGCCAGTCTCCAGCCAGGTCATGGGTGCGCTGCCCGAATGAGGCAGTCCAACGCTGTCCAGTGCCTGGTGCCAGTCTTGCAGTCGATGGCTGTCCAGCGCTTCGCCCGCGGGCGGTTGCAGCAGCCAGACGCGACTTTGCGCCGCGCAACGGCTCAGTTCGCCGATCAGCGCCAGCGTGCCGCGGTCCGGCGAACGGCGCGGATCACAGGCGATGGCCAGGCGCTGGGGCGGAAAGCGGGTGAGTTGCTCCAGCAGTCGGCGGCGTTGTTCGCGATCGTCCAGCACGCCGGCATCGGCCACGGTCTTCGGCAGCTTGGGTGGCCAGGGGTGGCTCGGGTCCAGCTCGATGGCCACCAGCACGGCGCCCTCGCTGCCGTCCAGTTGCGCACCGGCGCTGGGTGCGTGCAACTGCTGCGGCGCCGCATCGCTGACCCCGAGGCGCTCACTAGGCGGTTGCAGGCGTTCACGCAGCAGGCGATAGGCCGGCAATTGCAAATCCAGGCGCAGCCGGGCACGGCCGCGCCGCCAGCGCCACAGGCACAGGATTGCCAGCAGCAGGCGCGGCAACAGGCCATAGACCAGCACCACGCCGACCAGCCAGCCGGCCCAACTTTGCCGGGCGGTCTCGGTGCCACCGGCCGAGGCGGTGCCGGCCAGGGCGCCGCTGTCGAGCGCCCCACTGGCGCGGATCTGTTCGATGTCCGGCACGCTGAAACCCAGTAGCGAGGGCAGCGTGCCGAGCGTCTGGGTCAGGTTGATAAAGGTGCTGTCGCCCAGAATGGTGGTTTCCCAGACGAAGCCGTAGCGCCGCGTGGCGAGCAGAGCCAGCAGCGTCAGCAGGGCGCTGCCCATGGCCACCAGCCACAGCCCGTGGACGCCGAGGCCCAGCAGCCAGCGGCCCAGGCGGCGCTGGTCGAGCACCGCCAGCAACGCCGGCGCCAGCTGCACGGCACGGGCGTCGCGAGCGAGCTTCTGGCTGAGCCACAGCCACAATCGTCCCAGTGCGGCGCCACTGTCACCGGCGAGGAAAAATCCCAGCAGCCAGCCGAGCAAGGTCAGCAGGTTCAGCCCGAGCAGGCTGCCCAGCGCCCAGAACACGTTGACCGACCGCACACCGTCGCCCAGTGCCGCCAGTGCCAGCCCGGCACCGGTGAACAGTGCCAGCAGCACCAGCGCGATGCCCGCCAGCTTCGCCCCTTGCCGCCAGTGCCGCAGCGCTTCGGCCAGCCCGTCACGGCGCGCCAGCCATAGCGCGCGATGCTCGATCAGCGCGGGCAGCTCGCCGCCTTGCGCGCGCGCCTGGCGATTGGCTTCGGCATCGTCCAAGGGGCCGGCATGTTCTTCACGCAGACGCACGGCTTCGGTCAGCCAGAGGCGGTCGAGAGGGTCAAGCGGCGGCAGGGGAGCTTGGGGCACGCGGATTCTCGTCAAGGGGCTCGGTTCAGAGCATAACCGCTGCCGGTCGGACGCGTGAACGTCCGAGCCCGCGCTTGCGCGGTGTCTTTCTCTTGGACTCCAGGCCAATGTCGAAGATCAATATTCCTACTGGCTCGGTGGCCTGACGGCTTGCGGGGCTGGTGCGAGCTGCTGATCGTACCGTTCAACGTCAGCGAGACGCTGCAGGTCATCGCCAACCGCCAGGGAGCGGCCGGCGTGCCGCCCCGCTTAGGTGTGAACCGACCGCCCGCGGTCAGTCGGTCTTGATGCGCTCCTGCCAGTAGCGGCGCACGGCGAAGATCAACGACAGCGCCGTGAGCACGATAAAGAGCCAGGTGATCGGCCCGCGGAAGAAGATCATCGGGTCGCCGCGGCCGATCAGCAGGGTGCGCCGGAGGTTGTCCTCGAACATCGGCCCGAGGATGAAACCGAGCAGGAAGGGGGCGGTGGCGAAGCCGGTGCGGTTGAAGACGTAGCCAACCACGCCGAACAGCAGCATCAAGCCGATATCGAAGGTGCTGTTGTTCACCGCGAACGCGCCGTAGACGCAGAACATCAGCACGATCGGCAGCAGGATCGCCTTGGGAATGTCGGCGACCAGCGAGAAGTACTTGATCACGCCATGGCCGACGAGCAGCAGCACTGCCGAACTCAGCATGATTCCGCAGAACAGCGCGTAGACCAGCGTCAGGTTTTCCTGGAACAGCACCGGACCCGGTGTCAGGCCGTGGATCATGAAGGCGCCGAGGATGATCGCCGTGATCACATCACCCGGAATGCCCAGCGACAGCAGCGGGATCAGTGTGGCGCCGGCCACGCCGTTGTTGCCCGACTCCGAGGCTGCCACGCCCTCCAGCTCGCCTTTGCCGAAATTGCCGCGGTTGGGCGAGCGGCGCTTGGCCTCGCTGTAGGAAATGAATGCCGCGGCGGTCGCGCCGGTGCCGGGCACGGCGCCGATGATCACGCCGATGAACGAGCCACGGACGATGGTTTTCAGGCTGGCCTTGAGCTCCTTGAGGGTCAGACCGGCGCCGCTCGATGCTGCCTTGATGTGCGGTGCCGCCTTCTTCAGGTAGAAGTCGATGACCTCTGGCACGGCGAACAGGCCGATCAGCAACGGCACGAAATTGACCCGGTCCATCAGGTTGTAGTTGCCGAAGGTCAGCCGCTGGCTGCCGTAGACCACGTCCATGCCGATGGAGGCCACGATCACGCCCAGCGCGGCGGCGATCAGGCCCTTGATCGCCGACTCGCCGGCAATCGAGATGATGATGGTCAGCGAGAAGCAGATCAGCCAGAAGAACTCAGGCGGGCCGAAGTTCAGGGCGATCTTCGCCAGGTAGGAGGCGAACAGGATCAGCGCGAGGTTCGACAGCACGTCGGCGATGCATGACGAGTAGAGCGCCATCTGCAGCGCCTTCTTCGCCTTGCCCTGCTGCGCCAACGGGTAGCCGTCGAGCAGGGTGCAGGCTGCCGCGGGCGAACCGGGCGTGTGGATCAGAATGGCGGTGATCGAGCCGCCGTACATGCCGCCCTTGTAGATGCCCACGAGCAGCAGGATGGCGGTCACCGGCTCGAGCGAAAAGGTGAAGGGCAGCGCCAGGGCCACGGCCATGGTGGCGGTCAAACCGGGAATTGCGCCGACCACCACGCCGATCAGCACACCGATGCCGATCGCGATGAAGTTGTCGACGCTGAGGAACAGACTCAGGACTTCGGAAAAGTGTTCCATGCGGTCACTCGCGAAAGGGGCGGATCAGTCCCAGAGCGTGCCGGAGGGCAGCGGGACGTTGAGCACGTGGATGAACAGCAGGCTGACCAGCCACGGCAGGGCGATGGCCAGCACATACAGCCAGGGCTTGCGCACCGGGTGCGCGATGAACAGGAGCAGGGTGCCGAGGATGCCGGCAACGATGGCGCCCAGCGGCTCGAACAGCAGCCAGTAGACGGCCAGCCCGGCCAGCATCAAGAGCGGGCGCCAGGCCGGCGCCCGTTCGCTGGCCTGGTCTGGCACTGGCCGTGGCGGCCGCAGGCAACCCTCTACGATCAACGCCAGCGACAGCACCGCCACCAGCCAGCCGGCCACGCTGGGCAGCCAGCGGGGCGACTGCATGGGGTTGTCGACCATCGGCGCCTCCTCGATGAAGTTCGGCACCAGGTAGAACAGGAACACCAGCGCGGCCGCGAGCCAGAATGCGCCGAGCAGGGTGTTGACGTTGGCCCAGCGCGGGCGGCTGGCGGCGGCAGCAGTCATTGTCTTCTCCGCCTTACTTGAGTTCGGCCTGGCTGGCGACGCGCTGCCAGCGTTCGACGTCCTTGGCGACATAATCGCGGAAGGCGTCGCCTTCTTCGCTGGCCGTCTCGCCGCCGATCTGCGCGACGAAATCCTTGAAGCTCTGGTCGTCGAGCACCTTGTCGAGAGCGGTCTGCAGCGTCTTGACCGCATCATCCGGCAGGCTGTCATCGCCGATCAGGCCGAACCAGGCGGTGGTGACGAAATCGCCGAGGCCCATGTCGGCGCCGAGCTTCGACAGCGGCTCGACGCCGGGCAGGTAGGGCGAGGGCTCGGCCGAGGTCACCGCCAGCGCACGCAGCTTGCCGGACTTGATGTGCGGCAGCACGGTGGGCATGTTCTCGAAGGAGACGTCGACATCGCCGCTGAGCAGTGCCGGCAGGGCTTCACCGCTGCCACGGAAAGGCACGTGGGTCATCTTGGTGCCGGTCATGGTCTTGAACAGCTCGCCGGACATGTGGATCGAGCTGCCGACGCCGGAGGAGCTGAAGGTCATCTCCTTGTTCTTGGCGGCATCGATGAACTCTTTTACCGAGTGATAGGGGCTGTCGGCCGGCACCACCATCACGTTGGGGATCTCGATGACGTTGCGGATGAAGGTGAAATCCTTCACCGGATCGTAGGGCAGGTTCTTGTAGATCACCGGGCCGATGGTGTGCCCGGGCGAGGCCATGAGAATGGTGTGGTCGGAGCCGCGGCCGCCGCGGGCCAGTTGCCCGGTGGCCATGGTCGAGCCGGCGCCGGCACGGTTCTCGACCACCACGGTGCCGATCTCCTTCTGCAGCAGATCGGCGACCTTGCGCGACAGGATGTCGGTGGTGCCGCCGGGCGCGTAGGGCACCACCAGACGGACGTTATCGGTCGGCCAGTCCGCGGCATGGGTGAGGGAGGCGAGTGGGAGCGTGGCGCTCAGCGCCAGCAGGCAAACGGCGCGCTTGAACATCGAGGTCATGGAAAATCCTTCCGTTTTGTAATTGTTTTGGGGCCGCGAGCGGCAAGGTGAACGGCGGGACATCAGCTCCGGTCGATCGACCGCCGGTTCGGACACCAGCACCTTAAAGGATGGCGTTGCCTTGGTTACCGCTGCGCACCAAATCCTGTGCGGTAATCGAACACTAGGTTGGGGGCCGGCGGTTGTGGTTTGGATTGGCTTGGGCCACCTTCGGCTGCGTCCGATCAACAGGAAAAGGAGACGCCGGTGAGCGTTCTGCAAGGCATCAAGGTTCTCGATCTCACACGTATCCTCGCCGGGCCCTGGTCGACCATGGCGCTGGCCGATCTCGGTGCGGAAGTCTGGAAGATCGAGAGCCTGGACGGTGGTGACGACACCCGCAGCTGGATGCCGCCAGCCGTGCAGGGCATCTCGACCTATTACCTCACCGCCAACCGCAACAAGCAGAGCCTTGCGGTCGACCTGCGCACCCCCGCGGGCCGGCAATTGATCCTCGATCTCGCCGCCGAGGCCGACGTCGTGGTGGACAACTTCCTTCCGGCCAGCCTCAAGCGGCTGGGGCTCGACTACGAGGCGCTGTCGGCGATCAACCCGCGGCTGATCCACTGCTCGATCACCGGCTACGGTCAGAACAATCCGCTGGAGAATCGTCCGGGCTACGACTTCATCATCCAGGCCGAGAGCGGCTTCATGTCCATCACCGGTGAAAAGGACGGCGAGCCGATGCGCCTCGGGGTGGCCTTCATCGATCTGGTCACCGGCATGAATGCGGTGCAGGGCATCCTGGCCGCGCTGTACGAGCGGGAGAAATCCGGCCGCGGCCAGGCGGTGGACGTGGCGCTGTCCGACAGCGCGATGCATTTTCTCGCCAACATCGCCACCGGTTACCTGAACACCGGCAAGGTGCCGCAGCGCTTCGGCAATGCGCACCCCAGCATCGTGCCCTACCAGCTGTTCAACACCGCTGACGGGCGCATCGCCCTGGCGGTGGGCAACGACGAGCAATACCGGCGGCTCTGTCAGGACGTGCTCGACCGTCCGGAGCTCTATGACGATCCCCGTTTCACTCAGAACCGGGGTCGCACCGAGCATCGCGATGCGCTGCTGCCGCTGTTGCAGGCCGCGTTCAAGGGCTGGACCAGCGCGACGCTGATCGCCGCGCTACGCGAGCGAGGTATTCCGGTGGGGGAGGTCAAGACCGTGGCGCAGGCGTTCGACTCCGAACCGGCGCGCTACCGCGATCTGGTCATCAGCGCCGAGCATCCGCTGGCCGGCGAGGTGCGCATGGTGCGCAGCCCGCTGCGGCTGTCGCGCACCCCGACGGTGACGCCGACCGCACCGCCGCTGCACGGCCAGCACACCGACAGCGTGCTCAGCCGTGTGCTCGGCAAGAGCGAAGCGGAACTGGCCGGGCTGCGCCAGGCGGGCGTGATCGGCTGACGGGCTCGGCAGCGCCAATCATTACGAATATCGCCCGGATGCAACGATGCCCGGCCGTCCTGGCCGGGCGGATACCGCTGGTGCTATTGCCCGCGCATTTTCACCGCGATGTCCGGCTGATCGATGAACAGCCCGTCGATGCCAGCGTCGAGGAAGGCCTGGATGTCGGCCTCGACATTGCCGCGCGCGGCGGGCGAGTCGCCCTTGCGCAGGTCGGTCGGCAGGAACGCGTTCTCGGCACGGAAGGTGTACGGGTGCACTTTCAGGCCTGCCGCATGGGCGTTCGGTACGAAGTCGGTAGGTTGGCCGAGGTTGCCGTTGGCGTCGCGCGGGATGATGTAGCCTTTTTCCGGGCCGACGCCCGCCGCGTAACGCGAGATCGCCTTGAGCCCGCTGGCGGTGGCCATCTGCGCATAGGTCAGGTCGCTGCCGCGCACTTGCTGGTCGTAGGGCTGACCGCCGCCGAACAGCTGGACCAGCCGCAGTTGCGTCATGCCGCGGAGCGTCTTGAGGTTTTCCACTTCGAACGACTGGATGAACACCGGCGCGTTGCGGCCGGCGTACCCGTTGCGATGGAGGATACGCACCAGCGGTTTTTCCATCGCCAGGCCGAGCTTCTGGAAGTGCGTCGGATGTTTGGTTTCCGGGTACAGCCCGATGCGGCGGTGCTCGCTCAGCTGCAGGGTTTTCACCAGATCGATGATCTCCTGGAGGGTCGGGATCTCCAGGCTCCCGTCCAGCCGGGCATTTCCGGGGCGAATCGCCGGGATGCGCTCGATAGCGCGCAGCGTTTTCAGTTCTGCCAGGGTGAAGTCTTCGCTGAACCAGCCGGTGAGCGCCACGCCGTCGACCATCTGCGTGCGCTTGCGGTCGGCGAACTCGGGATGTTGCGACACATCGGTGGTCAGCCCCAGTTCATTGTCGTGACGGGCGACCAGCTGGCCGTCGCGAGTCATCACCAGATCAGGTTCGATGTAGTCGGCACCCTGCAGGATCGCCAGCGCGTAGGAGGCGAGCGTGTGCTCCGGCACGTAGCCGCTCGCGCCGCGGTGGGCGATGATCAGCGGATGGGGCTCGCCGCGGCCGTTCTGCGCTGCGACCGAGGCGTCGGGCGTGGCGGCGAAGGCGGCGATCGGCAGCAGCAGGCTGCAGGCGGCGAACAGGTGGCGCAGTGTAGTGCGGCTGTGGCGGGCCATTGCGGGCGTCTCCATGGAAGGGGAGCGGTAAGCCTGAAGCCTGACGATGACGACCGATTGACGCTTCGGTAAAGCAGTTGTGACCGTTCGATGATGCTGACGTGTATCTGACGGCGCTGACTGCCCCTCGGATGCTCTGTTATTCTCGCCGCCATGAATCAGACCACTCTTCCCCTCGCGATGATCGCGGCGCTTGCCGACAACCATGTGATTGGGCTCGACAACAGGATGCCCTGGCACCTGCCGGCCGATCTCAAGCATTTCAAGGCCATGACCCTCGGCAAGCCGATCATCATGGGCCGCAAGACCTGGGATTCACTCGGTCGCCCGCTGCCAGGTCGCCTGAATCTGGTGGTCAGCCGTCAGCCTGACCTGCAACTCGAGGGTGCCGAAACCTTCACCGATCTCGACTCGGCGCTGACTCGCGCCGAGCAATGGGCGCGCGAGCAGGGCGTCGACGAGCTAATGCTGATTGGCGGCGCGCAGCTCTATGCCCAGGCGCTGCCCCAGGCGCAGCGGCTCTACCTGACCCGCATCGAAGCCAGTCCCGAGGGTGATGCCTTCTTCCCGGACTATGACCAAGCCGAATGGGAGCGCGTCGACAGCCAGGCCCACCCGGCCGAGGGCGATGCGCCGGCGTACCGCTTCGAGACCTGGCAGCGGCGCTGAGCCCGGCTCCCCCACGCTGATCTTGACCGGCGCCAAGTCTTCACCTGGCGCCAGCGCCTATGCTTTCCCTCCGCTCGCCACGAGACCGATCACATGCAGAACCCCAGAACCGACGCGCTGCCGGCCGATGCCGAGCGCATCGCCGCGATCTTCGTGCGCCATCCGCTTTGGGAGGATGCGCTGGCGATGCTGCTCGGCACCGCCATGGTGGCGCTCGGCATCGCCTTCTACAGCCACGCCGGCCTGCTCACCGGCGGCACGGTCGGGCTGGCCTTTTTACTCAAGTATTTCGCCGGCTGGTCCTTCGGGCTGGTGTTCTTCACCCTGAACATCCCCTTCTATCTGCTGGCGATCTGGCGCATGGGCTGGGGCTTCACCCTGCGCACGGTGATCGCCGTGGGGCTGGTGTCGCTGCTGGCGGAGCTGACCCCGCAGTGGATCCGCTTCGCCGAACTGAACATCTACTACGCCGCGCTGTTCGGCGGCTTCGCCATGGGCGTCGGGCTGCTGATGCTGTTCCGGCACAAGGCCAGCCTGGGTGGGTTGAACATTCTGGCGCTCTTTCTGCAGGCGCGTATCGGCCTGCGCGCCGGCACCTTTCAGATGGCCATCGATGCGTTGATCGTGCTCGCTGCCGTGTTCATCGTGCCGCCGGAGAAGGTCGCCCTGTCGGTGCTCGGCGCCGTGGCCCTGAACCTGGTGCTGGCGGTCAACCACCGCGCCGATCGCTACATGGGCGTCAGCTGACGCTCAGCCCAGGGTCACCAGCTGCGCACGCGGCTGGCCGTCTTCGATGTCCAGCAAGGCCAGGCTTATCGGCAGCTTGAAACGCCGACGGCCTGCACTGCCGGGGTTGAGGTAGAGCACCGCATCGACCTCTTCGATCTTCGGCTGGTGCGAATGCCCGGCGATGACGACGTCGACCCGCGCTGCAATCGGGTCGACGCCCATCGCCTTGACGTCGTGGGTCACGTGGATGCGCAGCCCGCCGATTTCCAGGTCGAGGTGCTCTGGAACCGACGCGGCCCAGTCGCCGCTGTCGACATTGCCGCGTATCGCATCGAGCGGTGCCAGGGCGCGCAACGCATCCAGCACCTCGGGTTTGCCGATATCGCCGGCGTGGATGATGCGCTCGCAGCCGCGCAGAGCCGCCAGCGCTTCGGGCCGCAGCAGGCCGTGGGTGTCGGATATCACGCCGATGCGCATGGAGCCTCCGGTGTCGATTGGATACCTGACTATAGGCAAGCGAGGCTTGGCGGCGGTTCGATATTGCGGCAGGCTGGCGACCGCCGAACGAGAGGAGCGAGTCAATGGAGCGGGTCGATTGCGTGGTTATCGGTGCCGGTGTGGTGGGGCTCGCGGTGGCGCGGGCGCTGGCGCAGGCCGGACGTGAAGTGGTGATTCTGGAGGCCGAGGCCGCTATCGGCACAGGCACCAGTTCGCGCAACAGCGAAGTGATCCACGCCGGTATCTACTATCCGCAAGGCTCGCTGAAGGCGCGGCTGTGCGTGGCCGGACGCGATGCGCTCTATGCCTTCTGTGACAGCCACGGCGTGCCCTATCGCCGCTGCGGAAAACTCATCGTCGCCACGGACGAGTCGCAGCTGGCCGGCCTCGAGACGCTGCAGGCCCATGCACAGGCAAATGGTGTGGACGATCTGCAACGCCTCGACGGCGCACAGCTACAGGCGCTGGAGCCGCAGCTCAACGCCGTCGCCGGGCTGCTCTCGCCGAGCACCGGTATTGTCGACAGTCACGCACTGATGCTGGCGCTGCAGGGCGATGCCGAGGCCGCCGGGGCGTTGCTGGCGCTGCATGCGCCGGTCGCGGCGATGGTCGTGACGGAGGCGGGGCTGCGCGTCGAGGTCGGCGGCGACGAGCCCATGACGCTGCTCGCCACCAGCGTGATCAACTGCGCCGGGAATGCGGCACCGGTGATTGCTGCCCGCACCGAGGGGCTGGCGGCCGATTGCGTGCCGTCGCGCTATTTCGCCAAAGGCAGCTATTTCAGCCTGGCGGCCGCCACGCCGTTTCGCCACCTGGTCTACCCGCTGCCCGAGCCCGGCGGACTGGGCGTGCACCTGACCCTTGATCTCGGCGGCCAGGCGCGCTTCGGCCCGGATGTCGAGTGGGTCGACAGTCTCGATTACGCGATGGATGAGAAGCGCGCCGAAGGTTTCTACGCCGCCATCCGCCGCTACTGGCCGGGGCTGCCGGACGGTGCGTTGCAGCCGGCCTATACCGGCATTCGGCCGAAGATCAGCGGCCCCGGCGAGCCGGCGGCGGACTTCCGTATCGACGGGCCGGCGACGCATGGCGTGGCCGGCCTGGTGAATCTGTTCGGCATCGAATCGCCGGGGCTGACTGCCGCCCTGGCGATTGCCGACGAGGTCTGCCAGCGCCTCGCCGAGGATGCGCGAAGCGGTTGATCAGACCGGCTCCTGCTCCTCGTTCGGCGGCGATTCGGGCAGGAACCAGTTCATCAGCAGCGCGCAGATACCGCCGGTGGCGACGCCGGATTCGAGCACGTTGCGCAGCGCCGCCGGCAGGTTCGCCAGGAATTCCGGCACCTGGGAAACGCCCAGTCCCAGCGCCAGCGAAACCGAGATGATCAGCAGGGCACGGCGATCCAGCCGCACACCGGCTATGATGTTGATGCCGGCCGCGGCCACTGCACCGAACATCACCAGCGCGGCGCCGCCGAGCACCGGCTCGGGCACCGCCTGCAACACGCCGGCGACGGCCGGGAACAGCCCGAGTACCACCAGCATCGCGGCAATCCATAGGCCGACGTAGCGGCTGGCGATGCCGGTCAGCTGGATGATGCCGTTGTTCTGCGCGAATACCGAGCTGGGGAAGGTGTTGAACAGGCCGGCCAAGAGCGAGTTGGCGCCGTTGACCAGCACGCCGCCCTTGATCCGCTGCATCCATACCGGCCCCTCGACCGGCTGGCCCGAGATCTTGCTGGTGGCGGTGATATCACCGATGGCTTCCAGCGAGGTCACCAGGTAGATCACCACCATGGGAATGAACAGGCTCCAGGAAAAGCCGAGGCCGAAATGCAGCGGCATCGGCACCTGGAACAATGCGGCCTCGTGCATGCCGGCGAAGTTCAGGCGGCCCAGGTAAGCGGCCAGCGTATAGCCGATGGCCAGCGCGATGATGATCGCGCAGCTGCGCATCCACACCACCGGCACGCGGTTGAGCACGACGATGGCGGCCAGCACCACGCCGGACAGCAGCAGGTTTTCGCGGCTGGCGAAGGTGCCGTCGCCCATGGCCGCGAAGCCGCCGCCCATGCTGATCAGGCCGACCTTGATCAGCGTCAGGCCGATCATCAAGACCACGATGCCGGTCACCAGCGGTGTGATCAGCCGCTTGACGAACGGCAGCACGCGCGAGACGCCCATTTCGATGAACGAGCCGGCGATCACCACGCCGAAGATCGCAGCCATCACGCCTTCGACCGGCGTGCCCTGCTTGACCAGCAACACGCCGCCGCCGATCAGCGGGCCGACGAAGTTGAAGCTGGTGCCCTGCACGATCAGCAGCCCGGCGCCGAGCGGGCCGAAGCGCTTGCATTGCAGAAAGGTGGCGATGCCGGAAATTACCAGCGACATGGACACGATGATGTTGGTGTCGCGCGGTGACACGCCGATGGCCTGGCAGATCAGCAGGCCGGGCGTGACGATCGGCACGATGATCGCCAGCAGATGCTGCAACGCGGCGAGAAAGGCGATCCAGGGTTTGGGACGATCATCGAGTCGGTACAGCAGATCGGTCGGGGTGCCGCTGGCAGGGCGCGGGTCGAGGGCGTTCATGATCGTCCTTGGCGGGGAAAACGCGCGAGTTTACTGACTGCAACGATGCACGGACAGTGCCCGCTGCGTCTGGAGCAGCGGGATTGCCGTGCGTTGAGGTTGCGGGCCGAGGTACGCCCAGAGAGGGTTGCTACGGGGCGCACAGGAACCATCGCTGTGCAGCAGGATGCCCGCATTGCGCGGGCATCCTCCAGATCGGCTGGGCGTGGCGATGCGGCCTGGTCAGTGACCTGCCGGACTCTTCACTGCCCCGGTGGCTGGTGCGGTGGCGTCGCCATGGTTGCCGGTGCCCAGTACTGGCACTTCGTTGCCTTGCGCATCGAACAGCCTGCCGTCGCGGAAGTAATCACCGTCGTGGAGCTTGGCGATGTCCTGGTAGCGCAGTGTGCGTTCGCTGGCGGCGACGAAGACGGACTGCTGATTCGAGTTGCCGGCCTTCAGGTGGTTGAAGATCAGGTTCAGCAAGATGGCCATGATCGCCGCCGAGCTGATCCCGGAATGGAAGATGGTTTCGAACCAGGCCGGAAACTGGTGATAGAAGGTCGGTGCGGCAATGGGAATCATGCCGAAACCGATCGACGTGGCGACGATGATCAGGTTCATGTTGTTGCGATATTCCACCTGCGCCAGCGTCCGGATGCCGGCCGCCGCGACGGTGCCGAACAGCACGATGCCCGCGCCGCCGAGCACTGCAGTGGGAACGGCGGCGATCAGCCGACCCATCACCGGCAACAGGCCCAGCGTCACCAGGATCAGTCCGGCCGTGGCGACCACGTAGCGGCTCTTCACGCCGGTTACCGCCACCAGGCCGACGTTCTGTGCGAAGGCGCTCTGGGTAAAGGAGCCGAAGAAGGGTGCCAGGCTGCTGGAAATCATGTCGGCGCGCAGGCCGTTGCCTAGCCGCTTGGAGTCGACCTTGGTGCCGATGATCTCGCCCACCGCGAGAATGTCCGCCGAGGTTTCCACCAGGGTCACGATGATCACGATCAGCATCGACAGGATCGCCGCCACGTGAAACTCCGGCATGCCGAAGTGCAGCGGTTGAGGCATCGCGACCATCGGCCCTACGAGCACGCCGGAAAAGTCCGTCATGCCGAGGAAGGCCGCTACCAGGGTGCCGATCACCATCGCCAGAAGGATCGACAGTCGGGAGATGCTGGCGCTGCCGAGCTTGGAAAGCAGTAGCACGGTTGCCAGCGTGAAGGCGGCCAGGCCGATGTTGGCCGTGCTGCCGAACTCGGGCGACTGGCTGTTGCCGCCCATCGCCCAGCGCGCTGCGACTGGCATCAGCGTCAGGCCAATGATCGTGATGACGATTCCGGTGACCAGCGGTGGGAAGAATTTGGTGATTCTCGAGAAGATCGGGGTAATCATCAGGCCGATCAGCGAGGCGGCGATCACGGCGCCGAGCACGGCGGGAATCCCACCGGCGCCATCGCTGCCGATGATGGCGATCATGGTCGCCACGCCGGCGAAGGAGACGCCCTGTACCAGCGGCAGCTGGCAGCCGAAAAACGGTAGGCCGAGGGTTTGCAGAAGGGTCGCGAGCCCGCCGGCGAACAGCGAGGCGGCGATCAGCAGGCCGATGTCCGCCGGGGCCAGACCGGCCGCCTGGCCGATGATCAGGGGCACCGCGACGATACCGCCATACATGGTCAGCACATGCTGCAGACCGTAGGCCAGATTGGCGCCGATACCCAGGTTCTCATCTTCCGGACGCTTTTCAGGAGATGATGGTTTTGCGGATGAGGCTGTCATGTCGATCCCTTTCTCGCTGTTGTTCTTGTGCGACTAATGTAGACAATTGCGTTAAAGATTGACTACCACTTTGTATACATTTTTATCCCCGACGTTTCTTCGCAGGTGCAGTCAACTCCGCTAAGGCGCTAACCAGGGCGGTCGGCGGCCTTTTAGGAATTCAAAACGAGGGCCACGAACCGACGACCGGTTGTGACGTGGTTCACGTTTTTGTCGGCTAAGGCGGGGCGGTGCTGCGTGAAATGCTGGAGCGAGTGGGGCGATCAAAAGCCACGAACGCGCCTTTTATTCGCGGTCAAGACCGCTCCCACAGGTCAGGCGTTCCACCGGAAGCGTGGGAGCGGTTGGGGACGCCTAATCTAGACCGCGAATAGGCACGGCTCCTCGGCCAGCGCGCCGTTCGGCGACCCCCAGCCGGAGAGGTAGGTTTGTCCAGGCGAAACGCAGCGAACCAACAAGAACACCGCAGCGATGAGTGGGTTCTTTTCGCGGTCAAGACCGCTCCTACAGGTCAGGCGTTCCACCGGATAATGTGGGAGCGGTCTCGACCGCGAATAGGCACGGCTCATCGGCTAGCGTGCCGTTCGTCCGCCCCCAGCCGGTGGAGGCAGGCTTGTCCAGGCAGAGCGCGGCGAACCATCGAGAACACCGCAGCGATGAGTGGGTTCTTTTCGCGGTCAAGACCGCTCCCACAGGTCAGGCGTTCCACCGGAAGCGTGGGAGCGGTTGGGGACGCCTAGTCTCGATCGCGAATAGGCACGGCTCCTCGGCTGGCGCGCTGTTCGGCCGTCTCCAGCCGGAGAGGCAGGCTTGTCCAGGCAGAGCGCGGCGAACTATCAGGAACTCCGCAGCCATGAGCGGCCCTTTTCGCGGTCAAGACCGCTCCTACAGGTCGGGCATTCCACCGGAACCGTGGGAGCGGTCTTGACCGCGAAGGGGCACGGCTCCTCGGCTAGCGCGCCGTTCGGCCGTCCCCAGCGGATGGGATTCGGTTTGCGATTCGTGTGCGCGGCCTCCGAGCGGAGGCCGCGCACACGAAGGAGGGGACCGGTCAGCCTTCGAGCATGGCCTTGTTGCGTACTGCGCCCTTATCGGCGCTGGTGGCGAGCAGGGCGTAGGCCTTGAGCGCCGTGGTCACCTTGCGCGCGCGCGGCTGAGCCGGCTTCCAGCCTTTCTTGTCCTGCTCGATGCGGCGGTGGGACAGCTCTTCATCACTGACCTGCAGCTGGATGCTGCGGTTGGGGATGTCGATGAGGATCTTGTCGCCGTCCTGCACCAGACCAATGGCACCGCCCGCAGCCGCTTCCGGCGAGGCATGGCCGATGGACAGGCCCGAGGTGCCGCCGGAGAAGCGGCCGTCGGTGAGCAGGGCGCAGGCCTTGCCCAGGCCTTTGGACTTCAGGTACGAGGTCGGGTAGAGCATTTCCTGCATGCCCGGGCCGCCTTTTGGGCCTTCGTAGCGGATGATGACGATGTCGCCGGCCTTCACTTCGTCATTGAGGATGCCCTTCACGGCGCTGTCCTGGCTTTCGAAGATCTTCGCCGTGCCTTCGAAGACGTGGATGGATTCGTCCACGCCGGCGGTTTTCACCACGCAGCCATCCAGGGCGATGTTGCCGTAGAGCACGGCGAGGCCGCCCTCCTGGGAATAGGCGTGCTCGACGCTCCGGATGCAGCCTTCGGCACGATCGAGATCCAGGGTGTCCCAGCGGGTCGACTGGCTGAACGCCGTTTGCGTCGGGATACCGGCCGGACCGGCTTTGAAGAAGGTGTGCACAGCCTCGTCGCTCGTCTGGGTGATGTCCCACTGGGCGATGGCTTCTTCCATGCTGCGACTGTGCACCGTGGGCACGTCAGTGTGCAGTAGACCGCCGCGCGCCAGTTCGCCAAGGATGGAGAAGATACCGCCGGCGCGGTGCACGTCTTCCATGTGGTACTTCTGGATGTTCGGCGCGACCTTGCACAGTTGCGGCACCTTGCGCGACAGCGCGTCGATGGCGCGCAGGTCGAAATCGACCTCGGCTTCCTGAGCGGCAGCCAGCAGGTGCAGGATGGTGTTGGTCGAGCCGCCCATGGCGATGTCGAGGGTCATGGCGTTCTCGAACGCGCGGCGGCTGGCGATGTTACGCGGCAGCACCGACTCGTCGCCTTCGCCGTAGTAGCGCTGGCACAGCTCGACCGCGGTGCGGCCGGCGCGCAGGAACAGCTGCTCACGGTCGCTGTGGGTGGCGAGCGTCGAGCCGTTACCCGGCAGGGCAAGGCCCAGGGCCTCGGCCAGGCAGTTCATGGAGTTGGCGGTAAACATGCCGGAGCAGCTGCCGCAGGTCGGGCAGGCGCTGCGCTCGTATTCGGCGACCTTCTCGTCCGAGGCGCTTTCGTCGGCGGCGATGACCATGGCATCGACCAGGTCCAGGCCGTGGCTGGCGAGCTTGGTCTTGCCGGCTTCCATCGGGCCGCCGGAGACGAACACCACCGGGATGTTCAGGCGTAGCGCGGCCATCAGCATGCCGGGAGTGATCTTGTCGCAGTTGGAGATGCAAACGATGGCGTCGGCGCAGTGCGCGTTGACCATGTACTCCACCGAGTCGGCGATGATCTCGCGCGAGGGCAGCGAATAGAGCATGCCGTCGTGGCCCATGGCGATGCCGTCGTCGACCGCGATGGTGTTGAATTCCTTGGCCACACCGCCGTGTTTCTCGATCTCGCGGGCGACCAGCTGGCCCAGATCCTTCAGGTGCACGTGGCCGGGCACGAACTGGGTGAAGGAGTTGGCGATGGCGATGATCGGCTTCTTGAAGTCTTCGTCCTTCATGCCGGTGGCGCGCCACAGCGCGCGGGCACCGGCCATGTTGCGGCCGTGCGTGGAGGTTTTCGAGCGGTAATCGGGCATGACGGTTCCTGCGGCTAATCAGCTGGTCGAGTAGTGCTTATGGTGAGCGTCACCTGTGCCGCGTGCAACGGTAGGTGACCGTGCGTGCGGAGGGGCCGGATCGAGGCGGGGTATCGCTCGGGCGGCCTGGGCTCATGGGCCCGCCGGGGGATGCTGGCGAGGAATGGCCCGATTCTACGCGCGGTTGCGGAGTCGGGGAAGGCTGATGGTCGGGCTTCGGCGGTTGGCGGTGTGGTGGCCTCGACCGATGACGCCTCGCGATCTTCCACGGGTGGCCATCCACCCTACGCATGCACGGCGCGGCGGAAAGGTGACGTAGGGTGGATGTCGCTGTTTACATCCACCACTTGAGGTCCGCTCCGCCGGTCAACTGTTCGGCAGAATCCGGCAGGTGATGCTCTTGATATAGCGCGTCTCGGGAATAGCCGGGTGGACCGGGTGATCCGGTCCCTGGCTGCCGCGCTCCAGCAGCTGGATATTGCGATCCAGATGCCGTGCGCTGCCGAGCAGGATGTTTTGCAGGTTGTCTTCTTCCAGGTGCATCGAGCACGAAGCGCTGACCAGGATGCCGTCCTTGTTCAGCAGGCGCATGGCGTTTTCGTTGAGGCGACGGTACGCGGCTTCGCCATTCTTGATGTCCTTCTTGCGCTTGATGAAGGCCGGCGGGTCGGTGATCACCACGTCGAAACGCTCCTCGGCGTTCTTCAGCTCCCTCATCGCCTCGAAGGCGTCGCCCTCGACGCAGGTCATTTTCTCCGCGACGCCATTGAGCGCGGCATTGCGCTCGACGCCATCCAGCGCGAAGGCCGAGGCATCGACGCAGAACACTTCACTGGCGCCGAACGCCGCGGCTTGCACGCCCCAGCCGCCGATGTAGCTGAACAGGTCGAGCACGCGCTTGCCCTTGACGTAGGGCGCCAGGCGCGCGCGGTTCATGCGGTGGTCGTAGAACCAGCCGGTCTTCTGACCCTGCAGGACGGGGGCCTCGAACTTCACGCCGTTCTCTTCCAGCGCGACCCATTCCGGGACCACACCAAAGGCGGTATCGACGTAGCGTTCCAGGCCTTCGGCGTCGCGCGCACTGGAGTCGTTCTTCCACAGTACGCCGCGGGGCTTGAGCACCTGCACCAGCGCTTCGAGCACGGCATCCTTGTTGCGCTCCATGGTCGCCGAGGCCAACTGCACCACCAGGTGATCATGGAAACGGTCCACCACCAGGCCTGGTAGGAGGTCCGAGTCACCGTAGATCAGGCGGTAGCAAGGCTGATCGAACAGGCGATCGCGCAGCGACAGGGCCACCTGGATGCGATGCACCAGCAGCGACTTGTCCAGGCTGTGCTTCAGATCGCGCGACAGCAGGCGCGCGCAGATCAGGTTGTTCGGTGAAACCCCGACGATGCCCAGTGGCTTGCCACCCGCGGCTTCGAGGATCGCCTGGTCGCCGGCGGCGAAACCGCTCAGCGGAGTGGCGGCGGTGTCCACCTCGTTGCTGTAGACCCACAGGTGACCGGCGCGCAGTCGGCGATCGGCGTTGGCTTTGAGGCGCAGGCTGGGCAGGGTCATCGGGAGGGCTCCGGGTAAAAGGGCGGGATTATAGGGAGAAAAGCCGATAAAAGCGCTGGAGGCTTGAGGCTGGACGGGCCTGTGATCGTGGGTTTGTAAAAAAGATGATCGAGCCGGTCCCAGGTAAAGGACGCCACCTACGCTAGCTTCGGGCTTCGGGCTTCGGGCTTCGGGCTTCGGGCTTGCCTGCCGCCTGAAGCCCACCTGTAGGAGCAGGCCCTGCCTGCGACCAGCGTGACGCAGGAGCGCTGTCCGGTCGCAGGTAGAACCTGCTCCTACACGGGCGTGAAGCCTACGGCCGCTTCTACGCCGTCAATGCCTTGATCAGCGCCTCGCTGAAGGCTGGGATGTCGTCCGGTTTGCGGCTGCTGATCAGATGGCCGTCGACCACCACCTGCTCGTCGACCCAATCGGCACCAGCGTTCTTCAGGTCGTCGGTCAGCGAGGGCCAACTGGTCATCTTCTTGCCCTTGACCAGGTCCGCCGAGGCCAGCAGCCAGGCGCCGTGGCAAATGACCGCGATGGTCTTGTTCGCGCGGGCGGCGTCACGCACAAGCTCCTGGGCCATGTCGTCGGTGCGGATGGTATCGGAGTTGACCACGCCGCCGGGGAGCAGCACGGCGTCATAGTCTTCCATGTGAACGGTGTCGAAGGTTTTGTCGACGTGGAACTTGGTCGCTGGCGTCGTATGGTTCCAGCCGGTCACTTCGCCATTCTTCGCCGACACGATGTGGACGGTGGCGCCATTTTTCTCCAGTGCTTCCTTGGGTCCGGTCAATTCCACCTGCTCGAATCCGTCGGTTACCAGCGCCGCAATGTGCTTGCCTTTAAGTGACTCTGCCATTTCGTCCTCCTCGTAATTTCGATAGCGGTCCAGATTGGCGCTACTTGAAATCCGACCATGTTCTCGGCCAAAGTTCGCCGCCTTTGGCCCTGGCGATCTGCTCACCGTTGCCGCCTGCTTCGGCCGGGGCCTTGCCCGGCCGCCGCGCGTAACCGCCGCTCGACCCCGCCGGGTAACAGACGACCACGGCGAGCCGGAAGCAGCCTGACGGCGTGTTGCCAGTGCTGATAAGGTCATCTCCGGTTCATTGTCCGATAGCTCCCATGCCTGAACTTCCTGAAGTCGAAACCACCCGCCGCGGGATCGAAGCCCATCTGGTCGACCAGCGTGTCAGCCGCGTCATCGTCCGCGAACGACGCCTGCGCTGGCCGATTCCGGACGATCTCGATGCGCGCCTGTCGGGGCAGCGCATCGTGGTCGTGGAGCGGCGCGCCAAATACCTGCTGATCAAAGCTGAAGTGGGCACCCTGATCGCCCATCTCGGCATGTCCGGGAGCCTGCGGCTGGTACCGGCGGATCTGCCGGCGGCCAAGCACGAGCACGTGGACATCGTGCTCGAATCGGGAATGGCGCTGCGCTACACCGATCCCCGCCGTTTCGGCGCGCTGCTCTGGAGCGAGGACCCGCTGAGCCACGTGCTGCTGGCCAACCTGGGCCCGGAGCCGCTCAGTGATGCCTTCGATGGCGAACGCCTGTACCAGCTGTCGCGCGGGCGGAGCATGGCGATCAAGCCGTTCATCATGGACAACGCAGTGGTGGTCGGTGTCGGCAACATTTATGCGAGCGAGGCGCTGTTCGCGGCGGGGATCGATCCCCGACGGGCTGCCGGTGCGGTGTCGCGGGCGCGTTATTTGAAGCTGGCGGCCGAGATCAAGCGCATCCTGGCGTATGCCATCGAGCGCGGCGGCACCACACTGCGTGATTTCGTCGGTGGCGACGGCAAGCCCGGTTATTTTCAGCAGGAGCTGTTCGTCTACGGGCGGGCCGGCGAATTCTGCAGACAGTGCGGTTCGACCCTGCGCGACATTCGCCTGGGGCAGCGGGCCAGTGTCTATTGCGGCCGCTGCCAGCGTTGATGCGGCCACTGCGCAGGCATTGACGGCGTTCACGATCAATAAGTGGCGGCCGCTGCTATAGTGACCGGCACAACAATCATCTGCCTCGTTCCGCCCAGCTGAAGGACCACATCATGAATCTGTTTCGCTCCACCGCTGTTGTCTTGGCCCTGACCACCGGTCTGCTGGCGATTCCCGCTCAGGCGCAGTCGGTGCAGCAGAATGCCAGCGGCGATCCGATGTACACCGTCGAGGCGCCGAAGGCGTTTTCCATCGTCGGCGATCTGTTCATCGCGCGCCCGTTGCTGATCGCGGCAACGGCCATCGGCGCCGGCCTGTTCGTGGTCAGCCTGCCGTTCAGCGCCATGGGCGGCGGCATCAAGGAAACCGGCAAGGCGCTGGTCGTCGAGCCCGGCGCCGCGGCCTTCGCCCGCTGCCTGGGTTGCACCCGCGTCGGCTACAACCGCCAGGACTGATCCAGGCTTCGACGATCGCATCGCGATCCGTCCACCCACGGCTCCGCCGCGTTACCGCGTGCGGAGCCGTGTCGTTTCTGAGGTTCCTTTCGGATACGGGCTAGGGCGTGACGCGCGCAGGCGGCAGCGGCTCGGACTTCCGGGACCTGGTGTCACCGGCGTGCTGCGTATGCGATAGGAACGATGCCGCTCTGGCCGGGCGTCGGCCGGGCGTCGGGCGGGTGCGGGTTGGCCGGTCAGGCCTTGCCGGTGATGATCAGGTACTTTTGCATCAGCTCGTCCTTGCTCTCGACGTTGTTCGCGTCCAGCGGTATGCAATCGACCGGGCAGACCTGCTGGCATTGCGGCTCATCGTAGTGACCGACACATTCGGTGCACAGGTTGGGATCGATGACGTAGATTTCCTCACCCTGGGAAATCGCGCTGTTCGGGCACTCGGGCTCGCACACGTCGCAGTTGATGCAGTCATCGGTGATTATCAGGGACATCCAGCTAACTCCAGCTGCGGCGTCGGCCGCAGCGCAGGTAAGAACGACGCGCCAATTTTGCCGCATCCGTCCGGCCGGTGCACGCGACAGTGCATACGCTCCGGCCAGCGGTTGCCCTCGGCGCTGCCGCCGAGGCGTTAGCGCGAGGCGTAGCGCTCGGTCAGCGCCTTCATCACCGAGGGGTGAACGAACTTGGAGACATCGCCACCAAGACGCGCGATCTCGCGGACCAGGGTCGAGGAAATATAGGAAAACTTTTCTGAGGGCGTCAGGAACAGGCTTTCGACGTTGGGCGCCAGTTGCCGGTTCATGTTCGCCAGCTGGAATTCGTATTCGAAATCGGACACTGCGCGCAGACCGCGTAGTAGCACGTTGGCCTTCTGCTCGATGACGAAATGCGCCAGCAGCGTGGAGAAGCCCAGCACCTTCACGTTCGGCAAGTGCGAGGTGACTTCCTGTGCCAGAGCTACACGCTGTTCGAGCGGAAACAAGGGATTCTTGTTAGGACTGGCAGCGACCGCAATGATGACCTCATCGAACAGGCGCGACGCGCGCTCGACCAAGTCGGTGTGGCCCATGGTGATCGGATCGAAGGTTCCCGGATACAGCACTCGATTCATCGCGGCGTCCTGACGCATGCGTGGGGGGTGGATGGTAGCGGCTCGGTCACGGCAGCGTCAAAGCGGATCACCGCCGGATGCCGCCGTAGCACTGCCGTTCACGGATTTTTCAATCGTTCGGCCAGTTGACTCGAGAGCTTTGCGGCCAGTCCGTAGATGGACAGCTGCGGGTTGGCACCGATGCTGGTGGGGAACAGCGAGCCGTCATGAATCGACAGGTTGGCCAATTGATGGTGCCGCCCGAGACTATCGACCACCGCCTGGCGCGGATCTTCACCCATGGCGCAGCCTCCCATGACGTGGGCGCTGCCGAGTCGGGTGCGATAGCGTTCCAGCTTCAGGCCGTCGATCAACTGGCGCGCCTGCTCCGGGCGGGTCACGTAGTCGGCGTCGCTGTGCAACGGCAGGACCGCCTTGGCGCCGGCCGCGAACTGAATCTCGGCCATGCTGTGATAGGCACGGCGGATGCCGTCCCAGGTGTAGTCGGTCATTCGATAATCGAGCGTCGGCGAGCCGTCGTTGCGCAGCTGGACCTGGCCTTCGGCGCTGTCCGGATGAAAGCCGTCGCGCATCAGGGCGATCATCGCGTTGGTGTGTGGCAGCTGCTCCATCCGCAGGGCATTGTCTACGCCGAAGCGTCCGAGCAGCGTCGCCGCCAGGGCCGGATGCACGGGCGGCACCTCGAGTTTGTAGGACATCCGTCCGCCAGCGCCGTCGCGCCACTGGAAGTGATCGGAATAGACCGACTGTGGCGCGCCGTAGAACGGGTTGATCACCGTCTCGAATTGCGCGGCAGAAAAATTTACCGGGTGCAGGAAGGTGCGTTTGCCGAGCCGATGATGCGGGTCGGGCGCATCCGAGCGCAGCAGGATGGCGGGCGTGTTGATGCCACCGCCGGCCAGGATGTAGTGCCGCGCGCGGACCCTGATCCGCCGTCCGCTCGGGCTGACGCACAGCGGGTCCATGGCCACGCATTCCAGCGCGGTCACGCGATCACGCTCGACCACCAGGCGTTCGGCGCGGGTCAGGTAGAGCAGTTCGCCGCCGCTCTCGAGCATCGCGGGAATGGTGGTCACCAGCATCGATTGCTTGGCGTTGGTCGGACAGCCCATGCCGCAGTAGCCCAGGTTCCAGCAGCCGCGCACGTTGCGTGGGATCACCGCCCAGCTGTAGCCGAGGGCTTCGCAGCCGTCGCGGATCACCTGGTTGTTGGCGTTGGGTGGCAACTGCCAGTGCTCGACACCCAGGCGGCGCTCCATTCGTTCGAACCAGGGCGCCAGGTCCTGCTCGGAGAGCCCTCGGACGTCGTGCTCGCGGGCCCAGTGCTCGAGCGTGGCCGGTGGCGTGCGAAAGCTGGAGGTCCAGTTCACCAGGGTCGACCCGCCCACTGCGCGGCCCTGAAGAATGGTGATGGCACCGTCGCGGCTGGTGCGGCCGATGGCTTCCTGATAGAGCGAGGCATAGGCGGTCGGTTCCTGCATGTCGAAGTCACGGCTGCTGCGCAGCGGACCTTCTTCGATCAGCAGTACCCGGTAGCCAGCCGCGCTGAGTATTTCGGCGCTGGTGCCGCCGCCGGCACCGCTGCCAACGATGGCGATGTCAGCTTCGAGCGTGGCGTCGTGCTCGAGTCGCGAACCGTCATGGGTCTTCCAGCCGCGGGCGATACCTTCGGCGATCGGGTCGGAAACGGGCATCTGTTCTCCTTGATGCGGGCGGCGTTGGCAGCTGTTCGATCTAGACGGTCGGCGGGCCGGGATAACCGCAGCGCGCCCAGGATTCCGGACGGCCATACCAGGCCATCAGGATCATCTGCTGAAGTGAGGCATGTCCCTGCTTGAACAGGTCGATCGAGCTGTTTTCCCAGCGCCGCAGAAACGCCACCACCGTGGCATCCTGCGCCTGCTCCCAGCCGTTCCACACGCCCGTCAGCGGGCCACGGGTGAGTGGTAACGAAAGCAGATCGAATAACTGTCGAACCTGCTGCGCGACGGCGGGCGACAGGCGCGCCAGGCCTTGATCGAGGCTCGTCAGGGTGCTCTGCACGGCGCCGGGCAGGTTCGCCGCGGCTGTTGCGCCCTCGAGCATCACCGCTGCCACCCGGCGCAGCATCGGCAGGTCACTGTCACGCAGCAGCACGAAGCCCTGCGCCGGGCGCTCGGGGCTGCAGCCGGAGAGGCTGCCGATCAGGCCTGCCCCGGCAAGGGCGGCGCTGCCGAACAGGCCGACACGGAGCAGTGTGCGGCGGGAGACGGGACTGTCGGTATCGATCATTCTGAGGGCCACGGTTGCGCTGCTCAGCGTACGAAGAGCATGTAGACGAGCTTCTGCAGCGTCTTGCCATAGGGCGGATAGATCAGCCGGGCCGCATTGAAGCGTTGTTTGACGAAGACGCCCTTGGCCTTGCTGAAGGTGAGAAAGCCGTCGTGCCCATGGTAATGACCCATGCCGGACGGGCCGATGCCGCCAAATGGCAGGTCGTCCTGCGCCACATGCAACAGCGTGTCGTTGAGGCAGACACCGCCGGAATGGGTATGGCGCAGCACCCGGCGCTGCTCGGTCTTGTCGTAACCGAAGTAGTACAGCGCCAGCGGACGCGGTCTTGCATTGACGTAGGCGAGCGCCTGGTCGATCCCGTCGTAGGGTACGACCGGCAGCAGCGGGCCGAAGATTTCGTCCTGCATGACCTGCATGTCGTCGTTCACCTCGAGCAGCACATGCGGTGGCATACGCCGCTGCTGGCCCTGCTCGTGCAGCGGTAGCACGCGGGCACCCTTCGCCCGGGCGTCGTCCAGATAAGCCTGCAGTCGGGCATGCTGCCTGCGGTTGATGATGGCGGTGTAGTCCGGGTTGTCGTCGAGCTGCGGATAGAAGCGTCGCACCGCCTTGCCATAGGCTTCGACGAACGCATCGACGCGCGGCCGCGGCACGAGCACGTAGTCCGGCGCGACGCAGGTCTGGCCTGCATTGAGGGTCTTGCCGAAGGCGATGCGCTCGGCGGCATCGGCCAGCGGCACGTCGGCCGATACGATCGCCGGTGACTTGCCACCCAGCTCGAGGGTGACCGGCGTGAGATGCTCCGCTGCGGCACGCATCACCTGGCGGCCCACGCTGGTGCTGCCGGTGAACAGCAGGTGATCAAATGGCAGTTGCGAGAACGCGACAGCGGTATCGACGTCGCCGAGGATGACCGCGACCTGGCTTTCGGGAAAGATCTGCGCCAGCAGTTCCCTGAGCAGCGCACCGGTCACCGGCGTGGCCTCGCTCATCTTCAGCATGATCCGGTTGCCGGCCGCCAGTGCGCCGATCATCGGGCCGATCGCCAGATAAAGGGGATAGTTCCAGGGGACGATGATGCCGACCACTCCCAGCGGCTGGTAGACCACGCGGGCACTGGCCGGCTGGAAGGCCAGGCCGACCCGGCGTCGGGACGGCGCCATCCAGCGCCGCAGGTGGCGCTTGGCGTGTCGGATGCCGTGCAGGCTGGGCATGATTTCCGCCAGCCGTGTTTCGTCTGCCGCACGGTTGCCGAAGTCCTCGCTAATGGCCTCGATGATCGGCCGCTGATGGCTCGCGAGCAGGTCGTGGAGCGCCTCCAGCCATTGCAGGCGATCCTCGGCGCTGGGGCTGGGAGCGGCCTGGAACGCCTGGCGCTGCTTTTCGAACAGCGTTTGCAGGCGCCCGGTCTCGAGACTGGACTGATTCGCATGGAGGGCATCGGCAAGCATGGTGCGATATCCGGAAGGGTGACCAGTCGATGCTTTTAGAGTAATGACTCTAACCTGTCAAACCCGTGCGCATCCCGGGCGGGCGGGGTACCTTTGCGGTCTCCGTTTCAGCGTGCCGAACCACATCCCGCATGACCGCCAGATCAACTACCCGCGAGCGCATCCTGCAAGCCAGCCTGGAACTGTTCAACGCCAGCGGCGAGCGCAGCGTGACCACCAACCATATCGCCGCACACCTGGCGATATCCCCGGGCAACCTTTATTACCACTTTCGCAACAAGCAAATGATCATCGCCGAGCTGTTCGAGCGCTACGAGGCGAATGTCGACAGCTTCCTGCAACTGCCGGAAGGGCGCGCGCTGAACATCGAGGACAAGGCCCGGTATCTCGAGGCGCTGCTCTCGGCGATGTGGGATTACCGCTTCCTGCATCGCGATCTTGAACACCTGCTCGGCAGCGATGCGCAGTTGGCAGAGCGTTACCGGCTGTTCGCCCAGCGCCACCTGCGCAGTGCGCAGCGCATCTACCAGGGGTTCGTTGAGGCCGGCATCCTCGACATGACGCCAGCGCAAGTGGAGTCGCTGGCCGTCAATGCCTGGATCATCATGACCTCCTGGGTCCAGTTCCTCTGCAGCTTGCACGGCACGCCGGACCAGGCGCTCGACAGAGGCATGCTGCGGCGCGGCATCTTCCAGTTGCTGGCGCTGGAGGAGGGCTTCGTGACAGCCCAGGCGCGTCCGGCCGTGGCGCGTCTGCTGGCTCAACTGAAGGGGCCGCTCGTGGCCGATTGAGACGGCGCCGCCATTAGCGCGCCGACAGCCACTCGGGTATTCGGTGTTCCAGGTAGTAACGCGGCGCCAGCGGCGAGCCCTCGACGAAGCCGACATGGCCGCCGGTGCGGTGCAGTTCCATGCTTGTGCTGGCGGACAGCTCTGCGGGCTCGGGCACGCTGTGGCGGAACACGAAAGGGTCGTCCTCGGCCTGGATCAGCAGCGTCCGCACGCGGATATCCGGCAGAAAATAGCGACTCGAGGCGCGGCGATAGTAGTCGCTGGCGTCGGCGTAGCCGTGCAGCGGTGCGGTGAAGCGACCGTCGAAATCCCAGAAGGTGCGCATCCCCTCCAGGGGCCCGAGCTGTTCCAGTGCCGACAGGCGTTCGACATGCCCCTGGCTGGCGAACAGACGCCGCTTGTCACGCACATAGGCGACCAATTCACGCATGAAGTGCGCCTGGTAGACGCGCGAGAAACCGCGGCCGATGCGATCGGCACACTGATCGAGACGAAAGGGTACCGAGACGGCCACGGCTCGCTGCAACGGAGCGGTGGTGCCTGCTTCGCCGAGGTACTTGAGCAGCACGTTACCTCCCAGCGAGTAGCCGACCGCATGGAGCGGGGCCAGCGGGCGAGCGGCCTGCACGTGCGCGATGACTTCGGCCAGGTCGTCGCTGGCGCCGGAGTGATAGGCGCGTGGCAGTAGATTCGGCTCGCCGGAGCAACCACGCCAGTTGATCGCGACGCTGGCCCAGCGGCGTTCGGCCAGGCGTTGTTGCAGGCCCAAAACGTAGTGGGAACTGGATGAGCCGGTCAGCCCATGCAGCACCAGCACCAGGGGTGCCGACGGTTCATGCACGCCGTGCCAGTCGAGATCGATGAAGTCGCCGTCGGCCAGCCACATCCGCTCGCGTCGGCGTGACAGTGTGGGTAGGCGACGGAAGAAGGCGCTCCACAGCGTCTGCAGATGGCCGCCGGGCAGCCACCAGGCGGGAGCGAAGGCAGCCCCGGGGTCGGATTCTGCGGGGGTGCCAGAGATGGTCATGGACACGGGGAGGCCCTGCGAATGGTGGTGTGACAGGCGGTTCTGCAGGCGAACGAACGAATGTTGCCGACGGCGTCGAGTCGATGCCGCCGGGTCAGGTTTCGCCGTTGCGCTCCCAGAGGGCGTAGTGCACGTTGCCGGCCTTCTTCTCGCGGTGCAGCCGCCAATTGCCGGGCAGGCCTAGGCTCGAGGGCTGTGTCTCGCTCTCGGTGTAGATCCAGGCCTGCTTGGCGAGCCAACCCTTGCCTTCCAGCAGCGCGCAGGCGGGTTGCAGCAGGTTCTTGTTGAACGGCGGATCGAGGAACACCAGATCGAAGGGCGTCGGCGTCTGGGTCTCCAGGTAGCGCAGCGCGTCGCTTTGCAGCAGCTGTCCCTGACCGCAGCTCAGGGTGTCCAGATGCTTGCGCAGGCTGGCGATGGCGTTGGCGTTCAAGTCCAGCGCCAGCGCCAGGCTCGCGCCGCGCGACAGCGCCTCGAGATAGAGCGCGCCGCTGCCGGTGAAGGGATCGAATACCCGGGCGCCGGAGAGATAGGGCGCCAGCCAGTTGAACAGGGTTTCGCGCACCCGGTCCGGTGTCGGACGCAGGCCTTCGGCATCCGGAAAGCTGAAGCGCCGGCTGCGCCATTCACCGCCGATGATACGCAACTGGCCCTGGCCACCATGGGCGGAAGGGCGGAGGGGAGGGTTGGCCATCAGTGCTCCGGAACGCCGCTGGGTTGTTCGAGGGGCTTCTCGCTCGGTGCCGGCAGCGGCTTCTGCTCGACTTGCGGGCCGACCGTGACGATCACGAAATCCTCTGCGCTGAGGTGCTTGTTCATCGCGGCCTTGACCTCTTCGACCGAGAGCGCCTGCACCTGTTGCATGAAGTCTTCGAGGTAGGTCAGTGGCAGGTTGTAAAAGCCGATGCTGCCCAACTGGCCGACGATGTCGGCATTGCTCGCTGTCGACAGCGGGAAGCTGCCGGCGATTTCACGTTTGCTGCGCTCCAGTTCGGCCTGGGTCGGTCCGTTCTTGAGGAACTCGTCGACCAGCGTCTGTACCAGTTGCAGCGTCCCCTCCGAGAGGCTCGCACGGGTCTGCAGGTTGATCATGAACGGCCCGTTGGTCTGCATCGGGCTGAACCCGGAGTAGATGCCATAGGTCAGCCCGCGTTTTTCCCGAACCTCTTCCATCAGGCGGGTGCCGAAGCCTCCGCCGCCAAGGATCTGGTTACCCAGGTAGAGTGCCGCATAGTCCGGGTCCCCACGCGGGATGCCGAGCTGCGCCAACATCAGATGGGTCTGGTTGGATGGGAAATCGATGTGCCGTGTGCCCGCCTCGGGAGCGCTCGGGGCTGGTGGTGGCGGCAAGGCCGGGCCCTGTCCCAGGGCTGCCGATACCTGTTCGGCGATTGCCTGGGCTTCGGTCCGGTCGAGGTCGCCGACCAGGGCGATCACCGCGTTAGCGGCGGTGTAGGCCTTGGCGTGGAAGGCGCGAAGCTGATCGGCATCGATGGCCGGAATGCTATCCGGCGTACCCTCGCTGGGGTGCGCGTAGGGATGATCCTGATAAAGCTGCTCGAACAGTTCGAGGCTGGCCAGCTTGCCCGGGTTCTGCTTCTGGAACTCGAAGCCGGCCAGCACCTGGTTCTTGATCCGTTGCAGCGAATTGGCAGGGAAGGTCGGATGGCCAACGACCTGGCTGAACAGTTTCAGGGCCGGCTCGCGCTTGTCCGGTGCGCTCAGGCTACGCAGGCTGGCGACGGCCATGTCGCGATAGGAGCCGTTGCCGAACTCCGCACCCAGGCTTTCGAAGCCTTCGGCAATGGCGGTGACATCCTTGCCTTCGATACCTTCGTTGAGCATGGCGTTGGTCAGCATCGCCAGGCCCGGCATGTCGCCGTCCTGGCTGCTGCCGGCGGCGAACGTCAGGCGCAGATCGAACATCGGCAGTTGGTGGGCCTCGACGAACAGCACCCGAGCACCGCCGGTCGTCTGCCAGCTCTGAATGTCCAGCTCCCGGCGCGCCAGCGGCTTGTTGTCGAGTTCGCCGAGGGATTCGATTCTTGTCTTGTTCTCGTCGGCCGCCTTGGCAATGGCTTGCCCCGACTCGGCCGGGGTGGCGACGGTCTCTTCGTTAGGCACCGGGATCGCCGAGGCCGCCTCGCCGGTATCTTCGCAGGCGGCAAGCCCCAGGCAGGCCATCAACAGCACACCGAGCAGGCTGCGATGCAACGGGTTGCGATCACTCATCGCTGGTCTCCTCGGGTAGAACATGGGCCACGCTCAGGCGGGAGCGGGTGAAATAATGGCGAGCGGCTTGCTGTATGTCGTCCGCGGTGACGGCTTCCAGCGCACTGAGCTCCTCGTCCATCAGGCGCCAGGACAGTCCGACGCTTTCCAGCTGGCCGATGGTGGTGGCCTGCTGGCTGATGGAGTCGCGCTCATAGACCAGCCCGGCGATGACCTGGGCCCGTACGCGCTCGAGTTCTTCCTGGCTCGGCGCGCTCTGCTTGAGCTGCTCGAGCTGCTTCCACAGGCCCGCTTCCACGTCTTCCAGGCTACGGTCCTTCTGCCGGTTGGGCGTGGCGCTGAGCACGAACAGCGAATCGCCGCGTGTGTAGGCGTCGTACCAGGCCGAGGCACTGGTCACCAGTTCTTCGCCGCGCTCGAGCTGTTGCGGCAGGCGCGCGCTGTAGCCGCCGTCGAGCAGCGCGCTGATCAGGCGCAGGGCATGGATCTCACCCGGCGTTTCGCTGGTCGCCAGGCTGGGGGTGTTGAAAGCCATGATCAGGCTCGGCACCTGCGTCTTGACGTGCAGGGTGAGCCGTCGCTCGCCCGGCTCGTCCAGCTCCAGCGGACTCTTGGCATCGGGCACCGGTCGGCTCGCGATAGGGCCGAAATACCGTTCGGCCAGCTCGCGTACCTCGGCCTGGGTGACATCGCCGACCACCACCAGGGTGGCGTTGTTGGGGACGTACCAGCGCTCGTACCAGCGCCGCAGTTCCTCGACGCTCATACGCTCGAGGTCGGCCATCCAGCCGATGGTCGGCGTGTGGTACCCGCTGGCGGGATAGGCCATCGCCTTGAAGCGCTCGAAGGCCAGGGCACTGGGCTTGTCGTCGGTGCGCAGCCGGCGTTCCTCCTTGATCACCTCGATCTCCCGAGCGAACTCGTCGGCTGGCAGCTTCAGGCTGGCCAGGCGGTCGGCTTCGAGTTCGAAGGCAACCGCCAGCCGGTCGCGTGCCAGCACCTGGTAGTAGGCGGTGTAGTCGTCGCTGGTAAAGGCGTTCTCCTCGGCACCGAGCTCGCGCAGGATGCGCGAGGCTTCGCCGGCTTCGAGCTTGCCGCTGCCCTTGAACATCATATGCTCGAGCGCATGCGACAAGCCGGTCTGCCCGGGCGATTCATAGCTGGAGCCCACCTTGTACCAGAGCTGGGACACCACGACCGGCGCGCGGTGATCTTCGCGTACGACCACCTTGAGGCCGTTGTCCAGCATGAATTCGTGGGTGGGCTGGCTGTCGGCTGCAACGACCAGGGGCAAATACAGGGCGCCGAACAACAGGGCTGCGGCGCTGCGTAGCATCGGGGGCATAGTCAGGGCTCGTTCAGGGATCGGTCTCGCTGCACGGTCAAGGGCAGTCGGGCACGGTAGGCCATGGTACTGGGGCATCGGGATCAGGGCAAAGCGGCCGAACCTCAGGCCATCATCGCCGTGCCGCTGGCGGATGGCCGCGCTTAGCGCCAGCGGTTGCGCAGTGCTAGGATAGGCCCCGTCTGGCCGGTGGCGTGACCGCCGGCGTTTCGCCCTCTTGAGAAAATCTTCTCCATGTTTGGTTCCAACGACGATAAGAAGACGCCGGCCGCGGCCGGCGAAAAGAAAGGCTTGTTCGGCTGGTTGCGCAAGAAGCCGCAGACGCCCGCCGCCGAGCCTCCGCCCGCCGAGCCGCTGGAAGACAGCCAACCGTTCGCGGACGAGCCCGATAACGTACAGCGCGAAGACCAGCCCAGCGAAGAACCGGCCCGTGCTGAGCAGGCCGAGCCCGCCGACCTGCCGGTGATGGAGCCGGACACCGTCTTGCACGCCGAGCCCGAGCCTGAGCCCGAGCAGGTTCAGCCCAAGGAGGTTCCAGAGGCGCCTGCATTGGCCGAGATGGCTATCGAGCCGGCGCCCGCCGTCGCCGAGGCACCGGCCAAGCTGGGCTTTTTCGCGCGCCTCAAGCAAGGCCTGTCGAAGACCAGCGCCAGCATCGGCGAAGGCATGGCCAGCCTGTTCCTGGGCAAGAAGGCCATCGATGACGACTTGCTGGATGAGCTGGAAACCCGGCTGCTGACCGCGGACGTCGGCGTCGAAGCCACCACGGCGATCATGCAGAACCTCACCCGTCGCGTCTCTCGCAAGGAGCTGGCCGACAGCGGCGCCCTGTACAAGGCGTTGCAGGAAGAGCTCGCCGCGCTGCTCAAACCGGTCGAACAACCGCTGGTGGTCGACAACGGCAAGCGGCCGTTCGTCATCCTGGTGGTCGGCGTCAACGGCGTCGGCAAAACCACCACCATCGGCAAGCTGGCCAAGAAACTTCAGCTCGAAGGCAAAAAGGTCATGCTGGCCGCCGGCGATACGTTCCGTGCGGCGGCGGTCGAGCAGTTGCAGGTCTGGGGCGAGCGCAACAAGATTGCCGTGATCGCCCAGCACACCGGCGCCGATTCCGCTTCGGTGATCTTCGATGCGGTGCAGGCGGCCAAGGCACGCGGTATCGATGTGCTGATCGCCGATACCGCGGGTCGTCTGCATACCAAGGACAACCTGATGGAAGAGCTGAAGAAGGTCCGTCGGGTGATGGGCAAGCTGGACGAGACGGCACCGCACGAAGTGCTGTTGGTGCTCGATGCCGGCACCGGCCAGAACGCCATCAACCAGACCAAGCAGTTCAACCAGTCGGTGGAGCTGACCGGTCTCGCGCTGACCAAGCTCGATGGCACCGCCAAGGGTGGGGTGATCTTCGCCCTGGCCAAGCAGTTCGGCACGCCGATCCGCTATATCGGTGTCGGCGAAGGCATCGACGACCTGCGCACCTTCGAAGCGGACGCTTTCGTCAATGCGCTGTTCGCCGAGAAAGGGACGAGCGGAGCCTCGTCATGATTCGTTTCGATCAGGTCGGCAAGCGCTATCCCAACGGCCACGTCGGGCTGCACGAGCTGTCCTTTCACGTGCAACGTGGCGAGTTCCTCTTCGTCACCGGCCATTCCGGGGCGGGCAAGAGCACCTTGCTGCGCCTGCTGCTGGCGATGGAACGGCCCACCAGCGGCAAGCTGCTGCTGGCTGGTCAGGATCTGGCACGAATCAGCAATGCGCAGATCCCCTTTTTGCGGCGGCAGATTGGCGTGGTGTTCCAGAATCACCAGCTGCTGTTCGATCGCACCGTATTCGACAACGCCGCGCTACCACTGCAGATCCTCGGGCTGAACAAGCGTGAGATCGGCCAGCGGGTCATGACGGCGCTGGATCGCGTCAGCCTCAAGGACAAGGCGCTGCAATACCCGGCGGACCTTTCGACGGGGCAGCAACAGCGTGTCGGTATCGCCCGTGCCGTGGTGCACCGTCCGGCGTTGCTGCTGGCCGATGAACCGACCGGTAACCTCGACCCGCGTCTGGCGGCGGAGATCATGGGAGTGTTCGAAGACATCAATCGCCTCGGCACCACGGTGCTGATCGCCAGCCATGACCTGGCGCTGATCGCGCGCATGCGTCATCGCATGCTCACGTTGCAGCGCGGTCGCCTGATCGGCGACGGGGAGGCCGCCCGATGAGCGCACCCGAGCAGAATCCAAACCCTGCCGAGCGCGCCGGTGGCGTGCGCAACAAACCGGAGCAGCCAAGGGGCGATGAGCCGGATTTCAAGACCCTGTTTCACGCCTGGGTTGAGAGCCATCGCGCCAGTGTGGCCGACAGTGTCGGCCGGCTGGTCAAGCAGCCCATCGGCAGCTTCTTCACCTGCCTGGTAATGGCCGTGGCGCTGAGCCTGCCCATGGGGCTGGCGCTCCTGCTGGACAATGTCGAGCGGCTCGGTGGTTCCTGGCAGCGGGCGGCGCAGATTTCGCTGTTCATGAAGCTCGATGTGGGCGCGGAGCAGGGCCGAACGCTGCGCGAGCAGATCCTCGAGATGCCCGATGTGGCGGAAGCCAGCTGGATCAGCCGCGAACAGGCGCTGGAAGAATTCCAACAGCTGTCCGGTCTCGGTGAGGCGCTGCGCGAGCTGCCGGAGAACCCGCTGCCGGGGGTGATCCTGGTCACGCCCAGCAAGGTCGATCGCGATGGCCTCGAAGCCCTGCGGCAACGCCTGGCTGAGCTGCCCGGGGTCGAGCAGGCGCAGCTCGACCTGCTCTGGGTCGAGCGCTTGACGGCCATCCTCAAGCTCGGCGATCGATTCGTCTTCGGCCTCAGCCTGTTGCTGATCGCGACGCTGCTATTGGTGATCGGCAACACCATCCGGCTGCATATCGAGAACCGTCGGACGGAGATCGAGGTGGTCAAACTGGTCGGCGGAACCGACGGCTACGTGCGGCGTCCCTTTCTCTACATGGGCGCCCTGTACGGCCTGGGTGCAGGGTTGATCGCCTGGTTGCTGCTGGCCTACGGGCTGGGCTGGTTGAACGAGGCCGTGGTTGGGCTGGCCGGTCTGTACGGCAGCGACTTCGGCCTGACCGGCGTGCCGGCCGATGACGCCCTGTCGCTGGTCCTCGGCGCGGTATTGCTGGGCTACATCGGCGCCTGGCTGGCAGTTGCCCGTCACCTGAGTGAGCTGGCTCCTCGCTAAGTGTCTGATTTATAACAATTTTCATTAGGTGTAAGGGAACTTTTCCAGGTTCTTGCAGTCTGACTGAGCAGTGCTAAACTGCTGCAGCTTCATTATCGGAGGATCTGCATGACTACAAATCTGCAACCTGTTCAAGCCCTGGTCCCGGGAGGCAATCTCGAGGCCTACGTGCAGACGGTCAACAGCATTCCGCTGCTTACGGTCGAGCAGGAGCGCGATCTGGCTGAGCGTCTGTTCTACAACCAGGACCTCGAGGCCGCGCGTCAGATGGTGCTTGCCCACCTGCGATTCGTCGTGCATATCGCCCGCAGCTATTCGGGCTATGGTCTGGCTCAGGCCGATCTTATCCAGGAAGGCAACGTCGGCCTGATGAAGGCGGTCAAGCGCTTCAACCCGGAAATGGGTGTGCGCCTGGTGTCCTTCGCCGTGCATTGGATCAAGGCCGAAATCCACGAGTTCATCCTGCGTAACTGGCGCATCGTCAAGGTCGCCACGACCAAGGCGCAGCGCAAGCTGTTCTTCAATCTGCGTAGCCAGAAGAAGCGCCTTGCCTGGCTGAACAACGATGAGGTCGAGCGGGTCGCTGACAGCCTTGGTGTCGAAGCCCGGGAAGTCCGCGAGATGGAGAGCCGCTTGACCGGGCACGACATGGCGTTCGATCCGTCGGCCGATGCCGACGACGACAGCGCCTACCAGTCGCCTGCGCATTACCTCGAAGATCATCGCTACGATCCGGCGCGGCAACTCGAAGACGCCGATTGGAGCGACAGTTCCAACTCCAACCTGCACGAGGCGCTGGAGACGTTGGACGAGCGTAGCCGGGATATCCTTCAGCAGCGCTGGCTGAGCGACAACAAGGCGACCCTGCATGACCTCGCCGCCAAGTACGGTGTGTCGGCCGAGCGCATTCGGCAGTTGGAGAAGAATGCGATGAACAAGCTCAAGGGATCCATTCAGGCCTGATTGGCCCCTTGATGATCGACAAGGCGCTGCAATGCAGCGCCTTTTTTGTGCCCGCCAGTCGGGTCTGACGGCTGCACGGAGTGCCTAGCTCGGCGACTCAGGCCGGCGGGCTGGCGCTGCCCAGGGCATCGCTCAGTGCGATCAGTAACTGCGCCGCGCTGATGGGTTTGTGCAGCCAACTGATGCCGCTGTCGCCCTCGTGCTGCTCGAATTGGCTGGCAGCCGAGATCACGATGATGGGTAGGTCGCGCGTCGACGGTTGTGCGCGTACCTCGTCGATCAGCTCGCGCCCGCTGCCGTCGGGCAAGTGAAGGTCGAGCGTCATCGCCTCGTAGCGGACGTTGGCCAGCTTGTCCCGTGCAGCATGCAGGCTCTGCACTCGGTCGACCGCATAGCCGGCGTCGCGCAGCATCAAGTGCAGCAACCGGCCGGTATCCGGTTCGTCTTCGATCACCAGTAGCCGCGGCTGCCCTTGGTCCGCCGCCGAAGAGGACGACTCGAGGATCGGCAGCTCGCACCAGAAGGTCGTACCGTGCGTCTCGCTGGTTTCGAAGCCGACCCGCCCACCCATGCGCTCGATGAATTCCTTGGTAATGGCGAGGCCCAGGCCGGTGCCTCCCTTCTGGCGGCTATCGGAAGCGTCAGCCTGGGCAAACTTCTCGAATACCCGGCTGCGGAAGCTGGCCGGGATGCCAGGGCCCTGATCGGTGACATTGATGCGTACATGACCGGTGTCGGGCAGGCTGCAATGCAGGCTCACTTCGCCACCTTCGGGCGTGTACTTGATGGCGTTGGAGAGGAAGTTGGTCAGTACCTGTTGCAGGCGCAGGCCATCGACCCAGACGTTGACGTTTGGCGGATCTCGCAGCACGCAGCTCACGTTGAAATGCGCGGCGAAGGACTGATTGCTGGCTATCGCCTCGTCCAGAAGTCGGCGCAGCGCATGTTCGCGCATGTCGAAGGTCATCTTGCCGGCGGCGATTTTTTCCATGTCCAGCAGATCGTTGATCAGATAGCCCAGGCGCAGGCTGTTGCGATGGGCGATCTCGAGCATTTGCTGCATCGCTGGCGGAACATCCCCCAGCGCGCCGCCGGTGACCAGGCCCAGGGCGCCGCTGATGGAAGTCAGTGGGGTGCGCAGTTCGTGGCTGACGGTCGAGACGAACTGGTCCTTCATCTGCTCGATGCGCTTGTGCTCGGTGAGATCCATGCTGGTGCCGCTGATGCGCAAGGGCTGGCCGTCCCGGTCGCGCTGGATATAACCGCGGATGAGCACCGGAATCACCTTGCCGGTCTTGTGCAGGAAACGCAGCTCGGTGGTGAAATGATCGACCGCCGAAAGCATGGTCTGCGCCAACTGTGCCTTGGCCTGCGTCAGGTCTTCGGGGACCAGCAGACGTTCCCAGAGCTTCAGGTCGGAGTGCAGCTCGCCGGGACGGTAGCCGAGCATGTGCCAGGCGCGCGGCGATGCGTAGAAGCTTCCAGCGTCCAGGTGCAGGTCCCAGAGGCCGTCGTTGCTGCCCTTGAGGGCGAGGCTGAGGCGCTCCTCGCTGAGTTGCAGAGCGCGCTTGTTTTCGCGGATATGCTCGGTCATCTGCTGCGCCAGCGCCTCGGCGCGACTGTGCCTGAGCGACAGCGAGGAGGTCAGCACGAACAGCAGCAGGCTCAGGCCGGCACCGAGTCCGATGACCAGCCAGTTGCTAGCCTCGAAGAACGCCTCGAATTCCGGCAGGCTCTCCAGGCGCAAGGTCCAGGTCTGTCCGTACAGATCGAGCTGCACGACCTGGCTGTACTTTGCCGGCTCGGCGCGTGGTTGCTGGCGGCTGGCGAAGATCAGGCCTTCCGGGTCCTCCTCTGCTCCGGCGTAGATGTGCAGGCTGAGGTTGGGGCCGGCGGCGCCGAGGATGCCATGCATCAGGTCGTCTATCCGGTACGGGCTGTAGACGAATCCCCGGAGCGCCTGCAAGCGCTGTTCAGCCGTGCCCGCGGGTTCGTCAGGTCGGTACAGCGGTACGTACATGAGGATGCCGGCCTGCGTTGCGCCGTGTGTCTCCTGGCGCAGCGTGACCTTGCCGGTAATGTGAGTCTGCCCCGATTTGGCAGCCTGCAGCATGGCATGCCGGCGCACCGGCTCGGCGAACATGTCATAGCCGAACGCCGCCAGGTTGCGGCCACTAAACGGCTCGAGGTAAACGATGGGGGTGTACAGCCGGGCATTTTCGCGGGAAGGACGCACGTCGTAGTCGGCGAAGCCTTCATCGCGGACGCGTTGGATGTGCGCGGCCCGCTCCGCCGGCCGTACGGCCTCGGCAAACCCGACGCCCTGGATGCCGGGGTAGTTTTCGCTCAGCCGCAGCCGCGCGTTGTAGGCGCGCCACTGGGTTCGGGACACCTCATCGTTGACGTCGAACAGTCCGGCCGCGCCGAGCAGGATCTGCTCGTGGTCGATCATCCGCTTGTCGATGGCTTCGGTGGTGGTCTTCACCAGGAAATCGAACTGCTGGTTCGCCGCGCGTTCTTCCTTCAGCGTCAGGTGCTGAAGGATCGCCAGCTGCACGAGCAGGGTGAACGCCAGCACGAGCCAGGCGACGCTGTTACGCCAATGGAAGAGTTGCCGCACCTTGTGCAAAGGTGCCTGGATTGCGGTTCCGCTCATGCTAGCGCTGCCATGCGTTCAGTGGCGAATCGGCGAGAAGATGACTGCACGTCCGCCTCGATGGCGTCCTGTCCGTCGGGCGTCGCCGGCATCTCGCGACCTGTCGCTTGCAGCTTACTCGTTGCGATGGCGCACTGCCATAACGGTCCGTCTGGCCGTGCCGGTTACCGGAGATCCCGATTCACGGCCGGTCAATCGGGTTATGGGCCCTGGAGCTGATTCAGGTAGTGGCTGCCGCCCAGCTGACGCATCTGTTGGCGGATCCAGCTGGCACGTCGTCGTACATGCGGACCGGGACGCCCGGCGCTCCATTCACGCGGATTGGGCAGCACGGCGGCCAGCTGGCTGGCCTGGGCCGTAGACAGGTAGGCCGCGCCTTTACCGAAATGGTGCTGGGCGGCCGCCTCGGCACCAAAAACGCCGTTGCCCCATTCCACGCTGTTCAGATAGACCTCGAGGATGCGTTGCTTTGGCCACAGCAGCTCGATCCAGGCGGTGAACCAGACTTCGAATCCCTTGCGTACCCAGCTGCGTCCGGACCAGAGGAACAGGTTCTTGGCGACCTGCTGGCTGAGAGTGCTGGCGCCACGCAGCGAGCCGCCGCGCTCGTTGTGCGCGAACGCGGCGCGGATGGCGGCGATATCGAAACCCCAGTGATCGGCAAATTTCTGATCTTCAGCCGCGATCACCGCCATCTTCAGGTCATCGGGCAGCACCTTCCAGGGCCGCCAGCTGCGTTGCAGGTCGATGCTTTCGCCGCCGGTCCAGGATTCGATCTTGCGCTCGACCATGAGCGCGGTGAAGGGTGGCGGCACCCAGCGCAGCACCAGGACCAGCAGCACGGAGACTGCGCTCGACCAGAGCAGCAGTTTAATGAGGCGGCGTGATAGGGCTCGGAGCATGGACATGGTCGGGGGCGGGGTGAGCGGGCATTATAACGGCCTCATCCCATCCTGACTGGAAGCGCCTGATGATTCGTCTCTTTCTCCTGCTTGCTGCGTTCTTTGGCTTGACCGGCGTGGCGCTGGGTGCCTTTGCCGCACACGGCCTGAAAAGTCGCCTCAGCGCCGAATACCTGGCGGTGTTTCAAACCGGTGTGCAGTATCAGCTGATTCATGCGCTGGCGCTGTTCGGCGTCGCGTTGCTGGCGTTGCAGGCGCCGAGCCGTCTGCTCAACGCCGCTGGCGGTTTTTTTGCCCTGGGCGTCCTGCTGTTTTCCGGCAGCCTCTATCTGTTGTCGCTGACCGGCGTAACCCGGCTCGGCATCATTACACCGGTTGGCGGCACCGCTTTTCTCGCCGGATGGGTCTGCCTGCTATTGGCGGCTTGGAACCTGCGCGCCTGACTGATCGCACTCCGGCGGCAAGGATGAATGGCAGTGCTCGTCGCCTTGGTGCGCCGGGATGATCGGGCTAGAATGCGTGCCCCTTGTCAATGGTGGCGATCACTATGCACATCCAGTTGAACGGCGAGCGCTACGAGCTCCCTGACGGTCAGTCGGTGGCCGATCTGCTGCAACGCCTGGACCTGACTGGGCGGCGGCTGGCGGTCGAACTCAATCGAGACATCGTACCGCGCAGCCAGCATGGCACGACGCGACTGGCCGAAGGCGATCGGGTCGAAGTCGTGCATGCGATTGGCGGCGGTTGATCGGTCCGCTGCCTCGATAGTAATTCCGGACGTCGCCCGTGCAGCGACGTACTTCTTCGCTTCATTACAGATGAACAGGATGGTCGCATGAGCCCAGTTCCGCACGACAAACCCTTCACGCTTGCCGGCCGCACTTATCAGTCGCGTCTGCTGGTGGGTACCGGCAAATACAAGGATCTCGACGAGACCCGCGCCGCCATCGAAGCTTCAGGCGCCGAGATCGTTACCGTCGCGGTGCGCCGCACCAACATCGGCCAGAACCCGGGCGAGCCGAACCTGCTCGACGTCATCTCGCCGGACCGTTACACCATCCTGCCGAATACCGCCGGTTGCTACGATGCCGACGAGGCGGTGCGCACCTGCCGTCTGGCCCGTGAGCTGCTCGACGGCCACAAGCTGGTCAAGCTCGAAGTGCTGGCCGACCAGAAGACCCTGTTCCCCAACGTCATCGAAACGCTCAAGGCCGCCGAAGTGTTGGTGAAGGACGGCTTCGACGTCATGGTTTACACCAGCGACGATCCGATCATCGCGCGGCAGCTGGCCGAGATGGGCTGCGTCGCGGTCATGCCGCTGGCGGGTCTGATCGGTACCGGATTGGGTATCTGCAACCCTTACAACCTGCGGATCATTCTGGAAGAGGCCAAGGTGCCGGTGCTGGTCGACGCCGGTGTGGGCACGGCCTCCGACGCCACCATCGCCATGGAGCTGGGTTGCGAGGCGGTGCTGATGAACAGCGCCATCGCCCATGCACAGAACCCGGTGTTGATGGCCGAGGCGATGAAGTACGCGATCGACGCGGGACGCCTGGCCTATCTCGCCGGGCGTATGCCGAAGAAACTCTACGCCAGCGCGTCCTCGCCTCTCGAAGGCCTGATTCGCTGAGTTGTCCCTCCGTCTCCGGCCGCGCTCGCTTGCGCGGCCGTTCTTTTTTCTCTGCAGGTCTATTCATGAGCGACACCCTCCCTCCGGCTGAAGGCCAACGGCGCATGCGCACCATCAAAAGCTTCGTGATGCGCGCCGGACGCATGACTGAAGGCCAGCAGCGCGGCCTGGACCAGGGTTGGCCGCGCTTCGGCCTGGAGCTGGCCGACGGCCCGCGCGACTTCGATCAGGTCTTCGGCCGGTCGGCACCGCGCACCTTCGAGATCGGCTTCGGCATGGGGCACTCGACCCTGGAAATGGCCGCGGCCGCACCCGAGCAGGACTTCATCGGCGTCGAGGTGCATTCGCCGGGCGTGGGCGCGCTGCTAAACGGACTCCTGTCACAAAACCTGACGAATGTGCGGGTTTACAGTTGCGATGCGCTTGAAGTGCTGCGTGAATGCGTCCCCGACGCCAGTCTGGACCGGGTATTGCTGTTCTTTCCCGATCCCTGGCACAAGAGTCGCCACCACAAGCGGCGCATCGTCCAGCCGGCATTCGCCGAGTTGGTGCGGCAAAAACTCAAGGTTGGTGGCGTGTTGCATATGGCGACCGACTGGCAGGCGTACGCAGAGCACATGCTCGAAGTGATGAGCGCCGCGCCCGGCTACCGCAACCAGGCGGCCACCGGGCAATACGTCGAGCGTCCACAAGAACGTCCGACGACCAAGTTCGAACGCCGTGGCGAACGCTTGGGTCATGGGGTCTGGGACCTCAAGTTCGAGCGCGTCGACTGATAGCAAAAAGGGTGTCGCACGGCACCCGTCAGAGCCGCGACCAGCGGCCTCAGGGAAGACCAGACAACAAGAGCATGCCAGGGACGGCACGATCCCCAACGCCTCAACGAGCGCCTTGCCTGTCGGCAAAGGCCGTTATCTGCCGCGCGCCGTTTGCGCAGCAAGGAGCAAGAGAGATGTATAGGAAATTTGCAGTTCTGCTATTGGCGCTTTGCGCCAGCCAGGCCCAGGCAAAGGTGGACGAGACTCAGGCCGCACGCCTGGGCCAGGACCTGACGCCACTGGGCGCCGAGCGAGCCGCCAATGCCAACGGCAGCATACCGGCATGGACCGGCGGGGTGAAACCACCGGCCGATTACCAGCCGGGGATGCATCACCCCGATCCGTTCGCCGCCGATCCGGTGCTTAACCGGGTCGATAACAGCAATGTGGCGCAATATGCTGCACTGTTGCCCGAAGGGCTGCGCGCCCTGATCGAGCGCTATCCGGATTTCTATCTTCGTGTCTTTCCGACCCGCCGCAGCGCCGCGGCACCCCAGCGCATCTATGACGAGACGCATGCCAATGCGCTGTCAGCCGAGCTGATCGCCAACGGCAACGGCATCACTGGCGCGGTGGCCGGTATCCCGTTTCCGCTGCCGCAGGACGGTATGCAGGTCATCTGGAACCACATCCTGCACTACAAGGGCGAGCAGACCCACATGGTCAACAACCAGGCCGTCGTCATCAACGGCAGGGCCAGTCTGATCAAGCGGGACCGGCACATCTACTACGTCTACAACCGCGAAGGCATGACCCGCGCGCAGCTGGACAACACGCTACTGTTCTACAAATACCGGGTGACCGCACCGGCAAAGCTCTCCGGTACCGCGCTGGTGGTGCAGGATCCGATGGACCAGGTACTGGCGATCCGCAAGGCGTGGCGCTACAGCCCGAGCGATCGTCGGGTACGGCGCCTGCCGTCGCTGGCCTACGACTCGCTGCAGCCGGACACCAGCGGGCTGGCGACCGCCGACGTGGTCGACTCCTTCAACGGTGCGCCGGATCGCTATGAGTGGAAGCTGGTCGGCAAGCGCGAAATGCTGGTGCCCTACAACAGCTACGCGGTCCATCAGCAAGGCATTCCCTATGACTCGATCGTCGGAGCGCATACCTTGAACCCCGACCTGCTGCGCTATGAGCAGCACCGGGTATGGATCGTCGAAGCGACCCTGCGCAAGGGCTTCAGTCATCCCTACGCCATGCGCCGTTTCTATATCGACGAAGACAGCTGGCAGATCCTGGCGGTCGACCTGTTCGATGGCGATGCCGAGCTGATCGGTCTGCAGGAGAGCCATCCGATCAGCTACTACGAGGTGCCGATGTTCGGCAGTACGGTGGAGACGCTGTATCACCTCAAGGATGGCAACTATTTCGTCGACGGCTTGGACAACAACGAGCCGATGTACGACTTCAGCGCCCAGATGGGACCGCGAGACTTCTCCCCCGCAGCATTGCGTCGCGGCGCCAACTAGCGCTGCGCCCGGTCAGGTGCCTGACGCCTGACCGCGCCCTGGTCAACCTGGCCAGGGCCGTCTTTTCCGAGGGCTGCCGGCACCTTCGCTACCAGCGCTTCGAGCCTGTTTCGTAGCCATCCACCTGCCGATACGCCGCCTGCTTGTGGCGAACGTTCCGATCGCCGCATTGCCGTTGCGGGCTGGCGTCTGCGGCGTCCCGATTCCGCAGCAATGCGACATAACGCAGCGGCGCTTGCCGATGCCAGGGCGTAATGCCTCGGTGATTTCGGCGCGCCTGCCATATCCACCTGACCCCTGCCGCTCCGAAGCCGCAGGCCGGCAGCCTGCGCAAACAGCTACAGCGTTCTCGGCGGCTGCCACCGAACGGTTGGCACGCCTGCGTCCACGCAGCCGACCTCTGCCCCGCACGCCGTCGGCCCGCCTCTATGTCGTGCTCTTTATATGTATATACATTAGGTGCGGTCTAGCAGCCAAGCCATAGAGACATAAGCGCGAGTTTACGCTGCGCAAAGCGTTAAACAGCGCTTGACCGAGATGGTTGTCTTTCCTATTGTATATACAATAAGCCAGCAAGAGGTCACCTCCGATGCCTTCCACTCCTGACAAGCGCCTGCTATGGCGCGCCGTAAGCCTATTCGACGGCACGCAGACACTGCCCGAGCCGATGGTGGTGATGGTCGAGGCCGGTCGCGTCGCGCTCGTGGTGCCCGTGTCCGAACTGGATGAGGCGCAGGTCGCCGGCGCACTGGAAGTGGGCCGCGGGGGCGTGATGACGCCCGGTCTGATCGATTGCCACAGTCATCTGGTCTATGCCGGCAACCGCGCCGACGAGTTCGAGCAGCGCCTGGAAGGGGTCGACTACGCTGAAATCGCCAAGGCCGGCGGTGGCATTCTCAGCACCGTGCGTGCCACCCGTGCCGCCAGCGAGGAGCAGTTGCTGGCTCAGAGCCTGCCTCGGCTGCAGGCGCTGCTGGCCGATGGCGTGACCACCATTGAGATCAAATCCGGTTACGGCCTGACGACCGCCGACGAGCTGAAAATGCTGCGTGTGGCGCGCCGGCTCGGCGAGCTGCTGCCGGTACGAATCACCACGACCTTGCTGGCGGCGCATGCCTTGCCACCGGAATATGCCGACGACAGCGACGGCTACATCGACCTGGTGTGCAAGGAGATCATTCCCGCCGCCGTGGCCGAGGGGCTGGCCGATGCGGTGGACGTGTTTTGCGAGCACATCGGCTTCAGCGCGAGCCAGTGCGAGCGGGTATTCGTGGCCGCTCAGGCGCACGGTCTGCCGGTCAAGGCGCATGCCGAGCAGCTGTCGAACCAGGGCGCCAGCGCCCTCGCGGCTCGCTATCGCGGGTTGTCGGCCGACCATATCGAGTTTCTCGACGAGGCCGGCGTGCAAGCCATGGCCGCCGCCGGTACGGTCGCGACCCTGCTGCCCGGCGCTTATCACACGCTGCGCGAAACCCAGTTGCCGCCCATCGCGCTGCTGCGCCAGTACGGCGTGGCGATGGCGGTAGCCGGCGATGCCAACCCCGGTACGGCGCCGATTTGCTTCCCCACCTTGAATCTGAACCTGGCCTGCACGCTGTTCCGCCTGACGCCGCGCGAGGCGCTGGCCGGCATGACCGCCCATGCCGCGCAAGCGCTGGGCGCGCCCGAACTGGGACGTATCGCCGTCGGTGCGCCAGCCGATCTGTGCCTGTGGGATGTCCAGACGCCGGCCGAGCTGGCGTACGCGGTACAGCCGGGACGCCTGCGCCAGCGGGTCTTTGCCGGTGTCGTCAGCTACGACAAGGAGGCCGCTCGTGATGCACGCTGATCGCCATTCGATGGAGCCCTGGCAGGGCCGCGTTGACCCGGAAGCGGACAGCGCGCGCTGGCACCAGCGCATTCAGCCACTCGCCGATGGCAGCGAGCCGGGCCTGGCCTTGCTCGGCTTTGCCAGCGATGAAGGCGTGCGGCGCAACCATGGCCGAGTCGGCGCGGCAAACGGCCCCTTGGCGATCCGTAAAGCGCTGGCCAATCTGGCCTGGCACCGCAGTGGACCGGCCTACGATGCCGGCGACGTGGTCTGTGCCGACGGCGATCTGGAAGCGGCGCAGGCTCGTCTGGGTGGCAATGTCTGCGCATTGCTCGATGCGGGCCATCTGCCGATCGTGCTTGGTGGAGGCCATGAAGTGGCGTTCGGTAGCTGGCAGGGGCTTGCCGGGTATCTGGGCGGCGATCGATCATTCGAGCAGCAGGCCCCGCAGGAGGCCGCCCCACGGAAGGCCGCCCCACGCATAGGCATCATCAATTTCGATGCGCATTTCGACCTGCGCGACCCGGCCCATGTGCATTCTTCCGGCACACCCTTCGCGCAGATCGCCGAGCAGTGCGCGGCACGTGGTTGGCCGTTCGCCTATGCCTGTATCGGCATCAGCCGTGCCAGCAATACGCGCGCGTTGTTTCAGCGCGCCGCCGACCTGCAGGTACTGGTGCGCGAGGACCACGACATCAGTGAGTCCCGTCTGGCGGGGCTGGGCGCCGACCTGGAACGGTTCATCGCCGATTGCGACGCCGTCTACCTGACCATCGATATCGACGTGCTGCCGGCCTGTGAAGCGCCCGGGGTCAGCGCACCGGCTGCGCGCGGCGTTTCCCTTGCGCTGCTCGAACCCTTGCTCGAACGCATTCGCGACAGCGGCAAGCTGCGCCTGGCAGACCTTGCCGAACTCAATCCCGAGCATGACATCGACAACCGCACCGCGCGGGTGGCGGCTCGCCTGATTCACCTTTTGTCCCTGACCGGCTGAGCCAGTCTCGACTACTTCTCTGACAAAAATAACTACAGAGGAACCCTCAGATGACTCCTTCCACTGACTGCCCGCACGGTAATGCCGCCGTCTCGCGGGCCCGCGCCCTGGCCCGTCTGCTTGGCTACAGCCTGATCGGGCTGCTGGTCTTCTTCGTGCCGTTCGAGATTGGCGGGCGCAACACCATTCTGCTCGATCACAGCGCCAGCGCCTTGCTCGCCCACGCCCGTCCACTGGTCATCGCCATTGCCGTGCTGTTCATGCTCTACGGTGCGTTGCAGCCCTGGCTCAGCGGTAGCTGGCGCGGCGACCTGACCCGCACGATATTCAGTGTGCTCAAGGTGTTCGGCCTGCTGATCGGCGTCGGCTATCTGTTTGGCATCGGTCCCGAGGCGCTCTACCAGCCGGGCATGCTGCCGTTTCTGTTCGACAAGCTGGTGCTCAGCCTGGCGCTGATCGTGCCGCTGGGTGCGTTGGCGCTGGTGTTCCTGATCGGCTTCGGCCTGCTGGAACTGGTCGGCGTACTGATGCAGCCGGTGATGCGGCCGATCTGGCGCACCCCGGGCAAGTCGGCGATCGATGCGGTGGCCTCGTTCGTCGGCAGCTACTCGGTAGGCCTGCTGATCACCGACCGCATGTATCGCCAGGGCCATTACAGCGTGCGCGAAGCGGCGATCATCGCCACTGGTTTTTCCACCGTTTCGGCGCCGTTCATGGTGATCATCGCCAAGACCCTGGGCCTGATGGACATCTGGAACCTGTATTTCTGGAGCGCGATGCTGGTGACCTTCAGCGTCACCGCGGTCAGTGCGCGAATCTATCCGCTGTCGCGGTTGCCGTCCGAGAGCCGAGCCGAGCCGCCGCTGCCAGCCGGTGAGAGCCGTATCGCCAGCGCCTGGCGCGCCGGTCTGGAGCAGGCCGCTCATGCACCGTCGCTGCCGAGCGCGCTGCGCGAAACCTTCATCGATGGGCTTCGCATGACCGCGGCGATCCTGCCGAGCATTCTCGCGGTCGGCCTGCTCGGGTTGCTGGCCGCCAAGTACACGCCGCTGTTCGATGCCATCGGCTTGCTGCTGTATCCGCTGGTTTGGTTGTTCGGCCTCGACCAGCCGATGGTGGTGGCCGGCGCGGTCTCCTCGGGCCTGGCCGAGATGTTCCTGCCGGCGGTGCTGCTGAAGGATGCCGACGTGCTGGTCAAGTTCGTCACCGCCATCGTCTCGGTGAGCAGCGTGCTGTTCCTGTCGGCATCGATCCCCTGCGTGCTCGCCACCCGAATCCCCCTGCGCTTGCGCGACCTGTTGCTGGTCTGGCTGCAACGCACCCTGTTGAGCCTGGCATTCAGCATTCCGCTGGCCTACCTGGCGCATTACCTGGGCTGGCTGTAAGCCGCCCGCGATCACCGAATTTGTAGAGAGGAGCCTGAGATGACCCGTTTCCGCGACACCGAAATCCGCGCCGCCCGCGGTACCACCCTGACCGCCAAGAGCTGGCTGACCGAAGCGCCGCTGCGCATGCTGATGAACAACCTCGACCCGGAAGTGGCCGAGAACCCCAAGGAGCTGGTGGTCTATGGCGGCATCGGTCGCGCCGCGCGCAACTGGGAGTGCTTCGACAAGATCGTCGAGGTGCTGACCCGCCTGGAAGACAACCAGACCCTGCTGATCCAGTCCGGCAAGCCGGTCGGCGTGTTCGAAACCCACAAGGACGCGCCACGGGTGCTGCTGGCCAACTCCAACCTGGTGCCGCATTGGGCCAATTGGGAGCATTTCAACGAACTGGATCGCAAGGGCCTGGCCATGTACGGCCAGATGACCGCTGGCAGCTGGATCTATATCGGCAGCCAGGGCATCGTCCAGGGCACCTATGAAACCTTCGTCGAGGCTGGCCGCCAGCACTACGGTGGCGACCTCAAGGGCCGCTGGGTGCTGACCGCCGGGCTGGGTGGCATGGGCGGCGCGCAGCCACTGGCCGCGACCCTGGCCGGCGCCTGCTCGCTGAACATCGAGTGTCAGCAGAGCCGTATCGATTTCCGCCTGAAGACCCGTTACGTCGACGAGCAGGCCACTGATCTGGACGATGCCCTGGCGCGCATCGACAAGTACACCGGTGAAGGCAAGGCGATTTCCATCGCGCTGTGTGGCAACGCCGCCGAAATTCTTCCCGAGCTGGTGCGCCGCGGCGTGCGCCCGGACATGGTGACCGACCAGACCAGCGCCCACGACCCGCGCCATGGCTATCTGCCGGCCGGCTGGAGCTGGGACGAGTACGTCGCTCGCGGCAAGACCGAAGAAGAGGTGGTGGTCAAGGCCGCGCGCCAGTCCATGGCCGTGCACGTGCGGGCGATGCTGGACTTCCAGAAAATGGGCGTGCCGACCTTCGACTACGGCAACAATATTCGCCAGATGGCACTGGAGGAGGGCGTCGACAACGCGTTCGACTTCCCCGGTTTCGTTCCGGCCTATATCCGCCCGCTGTTCTGCCAGGGCATCGGCCCGTTCCGTTGGGTGGCGCTGTCCGGCGACCCCGAGGACATCTACAAGACCGACGCCAAGGTCAAGGAGCTGATCCCCGATGACGCTCACCTGCACAACTGGCTGGACATGGCCCGCGAGCGCATCAGCTTCCAGGGTCTGCCGGCGCGCATCTGCTGGGTCGGCCTGAAGGATCGCGCGCGCCTGGCCCAGGCATTCAACGACATGGTCGCCAGCGGCGAACTGAAGGCGCCGATCGTGATCGGCCGCGATCACCTGGATTCCGGCTCGGTGGCCAGCCCCAACCGCGAAACCGAGGCGATGCAGGACGGCTCCGACGCAGTCTCCGACTGGCCGCTGCTCAACGCCCTGCTGAACACCGCAGGCGGCGCGACCTGGGTCTCGTTGCACCATGGCGGCGGCGTCGGCATGGGCTATTCGCAGCATGCCGGGGTGGTCATCGTGGCGGACGGTACCCCCGAAGCTCGCCTGCGTCTCGGCCGTGTACTGCGCAACGATCCGGGCACCGGGGTGATGCGTCACGCCGATGCCGGCTATGACATCGCTATCGATTGCGCCCGCGAGCAGGAACTCGACCTGCCGATGGTCGGCGCGAACCAAGGAGCCCAAGCATGAGCCTGTTCACCTTCAACCCCGGCACGCTGAGCCTGGCCCAGCTGCGTGCGGCCTATCAGAGCCCGCTGCAGCTGCGTCTGGACGAAAGCGCCCATGCCGCCATCGAAGCCAGTGTCGCCTGCGTCAACGCGATCATTGCCGAGGACCGCACCGCCTACGGCATCAACACCGGTTTCGGCCTGCTGGCCTCGACCCGCATCGCCAGCGAGGACCTGGAAAAACTGCAGCGCTCGCTGGTGCTGTCGCATGCCGCCGGCATCGGCGAGCCGCTGGACGACGCCATGGTGCGGCTGATCATGCTGCTCAAGATCAACAGCCTGGCGCGCGGCTTTTCCGGTATCCGCCTGAAAGTGATCGAGGCGCTGATCGCCATGATCAATGCCGAGGTTTACCCGCACATCCCGCTCAAGGGCTCGGTCGGCGCGTCCGGTGACCTGGCGCCGCTGGCGCACATGTCGCTGGTGCTGCTCGGTGAAGGTCGGGCGCGTCATAACGGCCAGTGGCTGGCGGCGCCGGAGGCGCTGGCGATTGCCGGCCTTGAGCCGATGACCCTGGCCGCCAAGGAAGGCCTGGCGCTGCTCAACGGCACCCAGGTGTCCACCGCCTATGCCCTGCGTGGGTTGTTCGAGGCCGAGGACCTGTTCGCCGCAGCGACCGTCTGCGGCGGCCTGACCGTCGAGGCGGCCCTGGGTTCGCGGGCGCCCTTCGATGCGCGCATCCACGCCGCTCGCGGTCAACGCGGGCAGATCGACGCGGCGGCGGTCTATCGTCATCTGCTCGGCGACAGCAGCGAAGTCGGCCGTTCCCACGAGGCTTGCGACAAGGTGCAGGACCCGTATTCGCTGCGCTGCCAGCCCCAGGTCATGGGCGCTTGCCTGACCCAGCTGCGCCAGGCCGCCGAGGTGCTGGCGGTGGAGGCCAATGCGGTTTCGGACAATCCGTTGGTATTCGCCGCCGAGGGCGACGTTATTTCCGGGGGCAACTTCCACGCCGAACCGGTGGCCATGGCCGCCGACAATATTGCCCTGGCCATTGCCGAAATCGGCGCGCTGAGCGAGCGGCGCACCTCCTTGATGATGGACAAGCACATGTCGCAGTTGCCGCCGTTCCTGGTGGCCAACGGTGGGGTGAACTCCGGCTTCATGATCGCCCAGGTCACCGCTGCCGCCCTGGCCAGCGAGAACAAGGCCCTGGCGCACCCGCACAGCGTCGACAGCCTGCCGACCTCGGCCAACCAGGAGGACCACGTGTCCATGGCGCCGGCGGCGGGCAAACGCCTGTGGGAGATGGCCGCCAACACCCGCGGCGTTCTGGCCATCGAGTGGCTCGGTGCTTGTCAGGGGCTGGACTTCCGCGAGGGGCTGAAGAGCTCGCCGTTGCTCGAGCGGGCGCGCCAGGCATTGCGCGCCAAGGTGCCCTACTACGTGGAAGACCGCTTCTTCGCGCCGGACATCGCCGCGGCCGACGCCCTGCTCGCCGAGGGCGTGCTGAGCCCGCTGCTGCCGGCCGGGATATTGCCTTCTCTGAACTGAATCGCTGAATCGCTAACGTTTCCTCGGCCTACCGGCCGGGGAACGCTGTGCGCAGAAAACAACAATAAAAACCGAAAGGAACTCAAATGAATTCAATTGTTCTGGCGGTGCTGGCCATGGTCACGCTGTCGATGATGCGGGTCTCGGTGGTTTTTGCCCTGGTGATCTCCGCGGTAATCGGCGGGCTGACGGCGGGGATGCCTATCGAGGCGATCATCGAGGCCTTCAACGAGGGGCTCGGCGGCGGCGCCTCGGTGGCCTTGGCCTACGCCACCCTGGGCGCGTTCGCCGTGGCCCTGTCGCGTACCGGCATTGCCCAGCGGCTATCGGCCCGGGTGGTCGAGCATCTGGGGCACAGCCGACACAAGACGGGTGAGCTGGCGCTGGTCAAATGGGGCATGTTGACCTGCCTGGTGCTGGCCGGTTTCGCCGCCGAGACGGTGATTCCGGTACATATCGCCTTTATCCCGATCCTGGTGCCGCCGTTGTTACACGTGATGAATCGGCTACAGCTGGACCGGCGGTTGACCGCCTGCGCGATCACTTTCGCCATCACCGTCACCTACATGGCGCTGCCGATCGGCTTTGGCACCATCTTTCTCAACGACATCCTGATCGGCAACGTCAACCAGGCCGGCGCGGCCCAGGGCTTGACGGTCAGCCGCGAAATGGCGCCCCAGGCCATGGCGATCCCGGCGCTGGGCATGGTCCTCGGGCTGGTGATCGCGGCGTTCAGTTATCGCCGCAAACGGGTCTACCAGGAGCTGCCGATCGCCGGCGAGCATCTGCGCAACAACGCCGAGCCATTGAGTGCGCGTCAGCTCGGGCTGATCGTCCTCGCCCTGCTGCTGGCGCTGGGCGTGCAGTTGTGGAGCGGTTCGATGGTATTCGGCGGCCTGGTCGGCTTCGCGGTGATTTCCATCAGCGGGGTGATCCGCTGGAATGAGCAGGACGACGTCTTCACCCAGGGCATGCGCCTGATGGCACTGGTGGGGTTCATCATGATCGCCGCGGCCGGCTTCGCAGCGGTGATGAAGGCCACCGGAGAGATCCCCAATCTGGTCAGCAGCTCGGCGGAGCTGATTGGCGACAACCGCGGCATGGCGGCCCTGATCATGCTGCTGGTGGGGCTGTTGATCACCATCGGCATCGGCTCGTCGTTCTCCACCGTGCCGATCATCGCCTCCATCTATGTGCCACTGGGGCTGGGATTCGGTTTCTCGCCGCTGGCGATCATTGCCCTGGTGGGTACCGCCGCGGCGCTGGGTGATGCCGGTTCGCCGGCTTCGGACTCGACCCTAGGGCCTACTGCGGGGTTGAACGCCGATGGCCAGCACGACCACATCTGGGACACCGTGGTGCCGACCTTCCTGCATTTCAATCTGCCGCTGATCGCAGCCGGCTGGCTGGCGGCGATGCTGCTCTGAGCCGCCTGCACGCTCGGGTCCCTGCACCTCGGCCACGGCGGACGTTATCATCCGCGCATCGCGCGTCGACATTAAGGGGGCCTGAGTGGCCAGCAACACACCTCGCTACCGGGTCATCGAGCAATATCTGCTCGAGCGCATCAGCGCCGGGGATTTTCCGGTCAATCACCAGATTCCCGCCGAGGAGCAACTGGCACGGGATTTCGGCGTCAGCCGGATGACCGCCAACAAGGCCATCCGCGACCTGGTGCAGAAGGGTTACCTGATCCGCCAGGCCGGGCTCGGCACCTTCGTCACCGATCGCAAGGCCGAGTCTTCGCTGCACGAGGTGCTGAACATCGCCGCCGAGGTCCGCGGGCGCGGCAACGAATACAGCAACCTGATACTGCGCTGCGAGGCGATCGAGGCCGATGACGAGGTCGCCCTGCGGCTCGGCGTGCGAGTCGGCACGCCGACCTTTCACAGCATCCTGGTGCACCGCGAAAACGGCCTGCCCATCCAACTGGAGGATCGCTACGTCAACCCGCGCTGGGTGCCGGATTACCTGCAGACCGATTTCGCCCGGCACACGCCCAACGAGGTGCTGGTGGCGGCCTGCCCGATCTCCGATGTGGAGCATGTCGTCGAGGCCGTGCTGGTCGATCGCCAGACCGCCGAATGGCTGGCCATGGACCCGGCGACGCCGTGCCTGAGCATGATCCGCCGCACCTGGTCGGAGGATCACCTGATCAGCTACGCGCGGCTGATCCACCCTGGGGATCGCTACAAGCTGCGCTCGTCGCTGGGGCCGCGTGACTTCGCCTCGGCCTCGCCGCGACGTGGCAGCTGACGCCTGCGTCGCGACCATGCCCGGGCGTGTCGGGCTAGTCCGGTCCGCTCGCCGCCAGGCTGATGCGGGTCCCCGCCTGCCCCTGGACGATCGCCTCGATATCACCGAGTGAGCCGATGACCGCCGTCCTGCCGGTGTTGCGCGCGAATTCGCAGGCCGCCTGAATCTTCGGTCCCATCGAACCGGCTGCAAAACCCAACCCTTCCAACTGGTCGGGATGGGCCTCGGCGATGCGCCGCTGCTGCGCTGTGCCCCAGTCCAGATAGGCGCCGTCGACGTCGGTGGCGATCACCAGCAGGTCCGCCTCGAGCTGCTCGGCCAGCAGCGCGGAGCAGAGATCCTTGTCGATCACCGCCTCGATGCCGTGCAGTTTCCGCTCCTGGTCATAGACCGTCGGGATGCCGCCGCCACCGGCGCAGATGACCACCGCACCTTTTTCCAGCAACCAGCGGATTGGCCTGATTTCGAAGATGCGCTTCGGTCGCGGGCTGGCCACCACGCGGCGGAAGTGGTCGCCGTCCGCTGCGATGCTCCAGCCCTTCGCCGCGGCCAGACGTTCAGCTTCTTCGCGGCTGTAGACCGGGCCGATCGGCTTGCTCGGCTGTGCGAGGGCCGGATCGTTCGCGTCCACCTCGACCTGCGTCAGCAAGGTGGCGAAGGGCACCTCGACGGGCAGCAGGTTGCCCAGTTCCTGCTCGATGATGTAGCCGATCATGCCCTCGGTTTCCGCCCCGAGGACGTCCAGCGGATAGCTGGGCACGTCCGTGTAGGCGGCGCCCTGCAGGGCAAGCAGGCCAACCTGCGGGCCGTTGCCGTGGGCCACGACCAGCTCGTTGCCCGGGGCGATCCGGGCGATCTGGGCGCAGGCGGTCCGGACGTTCTCGCGCTGGTTTTCAGCGCTCAGCGGCTCGCCTCTGCGAAGCAGGGCATTGCCACCCAATGCGACGACGATACGCATGCTGCAATCCTCCACGGCGCCCGCACGGGGCGGGCGCCGAATCGTTCAGATATCGGCCAGGGTCGAGACCAGGATCGCCTTGATGGTGTGCATGCGGTTCTCGGCTTGCTCGAAGGCGATGCACGCCGGCGACTCGAAGACCTCCTCGGTTACCTCGATGCCGTTGGCCAGGTGAGGGTACTGGGCTGCGATCTGCTTGCCGACCTTGGTCTCGCTGTTGTGAAACGCCGGCAGGCAGTGCATGAACTTGGTCCGAGGGTTGCCGGTGGCCTGCATCAGGGCCGGGTTCACCTGATAGGGCAGCAGCTGCTCGATACGCTCGGCCCAGGCCTCGACTGGTTCGCCCATCGACACCCAGACATCGGTATGCACGAAATCAACGTCCTGCACGGCGGCCTGCGGGTCCTCGGTGAGCAGCAGCCGGGCGCCACTCTGTTCGGCGAATGCACGGCAGGCGTTGACGTGCTCTTCGCTCGGCCACAGCGCGCGTGGTGCGGCGATGCGCACGTCCATGCCCAGCTTCGCGCCGATCAGCAGCAGCGATTTGCCCATGTTGTTGCGGGCGTCGCCCAGATACGCATAGCTGATCTGATGCAGCGGCTTGTCGCAGTGCTCACGCATGGTCAGCACGTCGGCGATCATCTGGGTCGGGTGATACTCGTCGGTCAGGCCGTTGTAGACCGGCACCCCGGCATAGCGGGCCAGTTCCTCGACCACGTCCTGCTTGAAGCCACGGTACTCGATGGCATCGTACATGCGGCCGAGCACCCGGGCGGTGTCCTTCATGCTCTCCTTGTGGCCGATCTGCGAGGAGTTCGGGTCGATGTAGGTGACGTTGGCGCCCTGGTCATAGGCGGCCACCTCGAAGGCGCAACGGGTGCGGGTAGAGGTCTTTTCGAAGATCAGCGCGATGTTCTTGCCCTTCAGGTGCTGGCGCTCGGTGCCGGTGTACTTGGCACGCTTGAGGTCGCGGGAAAGGTCGAGCAGGTAACGCAACTCGCGTTCGCTGTGGTGCATCAGGCTGAGCAGGCTGCGGTTGTGAATGTTGAAAGCCATGGTCAAGCGTCCTCTGTGCAGGTCGCCGGCGCGCGGCCGGCGGCATGATCGGTTGATCAATAGTCGAGTGCGTCGCGCACGATCGGGCAGGTCATGCAGTGGCCGCCGCCACGGCCGCGGCCCAGTTCGCTGGCGCTGATGGTGATCACCTCGACGCCGGCCTTGCGCAGCTGCGTGTTGGTGAAGGTGTTGCGGTCGTAGCCGATGACCACGCCGGGCTCCAGGGCGACCACGTTGTTGCCGTCGTCCCACTGCTCGCGTTCGACCTCGTAACTGTCGCCGCCGGTTTCGACCACACGCAGCGCCGGCAGGCCGAGGGCTTCGGCGACCACCTGCAGGAAGCCTGCGCTTTCCCGGCGCAGGTCGATGCCGCCCGGCTTGCTTTCGTCAGGCCGCAGGCTGAAGGCGACGATGCCGTTGACCACCTCTGGGTAAATGGTCACCAGATCGCGGTCACAGAAGCTGAACACGGTGTCCAGGTGCATGGCAGAGCGTGAGCGCGGCAAGCCGGCGACGATGACCCGTTCGGCGGCGCCCTGACGGAACAACGACTGCGCCAGCTGGCCGATGGCCTGGCGTGAGGAGCGCTCACCCATGCCGATGAGGACCACACCCTTGCCGATCGGCATGACGTCGCCGCCCTCGAGGGTGGCCAGGCCATGGTCGAGCTCCGGGTCGCCGTACCAGACCTTGAAGTCCTGCCCGGCGAACTGCGGATGGAAGCGGTAGATGGCCGCCGTGAGCAGGGTTTCTTGACGCCGCGCGGTCCAGTGCATGGGGTTGAGCGACACGCCACCGTAGATCCAGCAACTGGTGTCGCGGGTGAATATCGTGTTCGGCAAGGGCGGCAGGATGAAGCTGGAGTGGCCGAGATAGTCGCGGAACAGGCTGACGATCTCGCCGCTGTGGGTGCCCGGTAGATCGCTACCCGACACACCGCCGATCAGGTATTCGGCCAGCTGTCTCGGCTGTTGCTCCTCGAGCCAGGCGCGCACCTCGTTCTGCAGGCCGACGCCGACCTGATTGGCGGTGATCTTGTGGTCGAGGATCCATTGGCGGGCTTCAGGATTTCCCAGCGTCTCGGTGAGCAGGTTGTGCATTTCCAGCACCTCGACGCCCCGTTCGCGCATCTTGCTAACGAAATCGAAGTGGTCGCGCTTGGCCTGGCTAACCCAGAGCACGTCGTCGAACAGCAGCTCGTCGCAGTTGGCCGGGGTCAAGCGCTGGTGCGCCAGGCCGGGTGAGCAGACCATCACCTTGCGCAGTTTTCCGGCTTCGGAATGGACGCCCAGCGGCATCGGTTGCGGGTTCATGGCAGTTCTCCTTCAAAGAGGCCTCGCACCTGTGGGTGCTCGGCGACAGGCCACCGCTCGTGACGGTGGCGGCATGTCCGGGCTTTCGCCCCGACGGTCAGAGGGACAGGAAACCGGTGTAGAGCCCGTAGGCCGCGATGGCGGCGCCGATCAGCACCGCTGCGAAGATCGCCTTCTCCAGCGCACTGAATACCGGTTGGCCACGCTCATGCTTGGCCTTGGCGAAGAACAGTGCGCCGGGGGCATACAGCAGGGCGGAGAGCAGCAGGTACTGCACACCGCCGGCATAGAGCAGCCAGAGCGCGTAGAGCGTGGCGACGATCGCGATCGCCAGGTCCTTGCGCCGTTCGCCGGGCTGGCCTTCGTAGCTTTCACCCCGCAGCCCGACCAGGACGGCGTAGGCGGCGGACCAGAAATACGGCACCAGGATCATCGAGGTGGCCAGATAGAGCAGGCTCAGGTAGGTCGAGGCGTTGAACAGGGTGATGATCAGGAACAGCTGGATCAGCCCGTTGGACAGCCACAGTGCATTGGCCGGGACGTGGTTGGCGTTTTCCTTGCGCAGGAAACTCGGCATGGTGTGGTCGCGGGCGCCTGCGAAGAGAATCTCGGCGCACAACAGCGTCCAGGAGAGCAGGGCACCGGCCAGCGATACCACCAGCCCGACGCTGATCAGGATCGCACCCCAGCGCCCGACCGCCTGCTCCAGCACACCGGCCATCGAGGGGTTTTTCAGGCCGGCCAGTTCAGCCTGGTTCATGATGCCCATCGACAGAACGTTCACCAGCACCAGCAAGGCCAGCACGCTGACGAAGCCGATCACCGTCGCCTTGCCGACGTCACTGCGTCGCTCGGCGCGCGCCGAATACACGCTGGCGCCCTCGATGCCGATGAACACCCAGACGGTCACCAGCATCATGTTTCGCACCTGTTGCATGACGCTGCCGAGCTCGGTATTGCCCTGGCCCCAGAAGTCAGCGGTGAAGACGTCCAGGCGAAACGCCACGGCGGCGATCACCACGAACAGCAGCAGCGGTACGATCTTCGCGATGGTGCTGATCAGGTTGATGAAGGCGGCCTGCTGGATGCCGCGCAGCACCAGCATGTGCACGCCCCACAGCACCACCGAGGCGCCGATGACCGCTGGCAGGGTATTGCCCTCGCCGAATATCGGGAAGAAGTAACCGAGCGTACTGAACAGCAGGACGAAGTAGCTGACGTTGCCGATCCAGGCGCTGATCCAGTAACCCCAGGCGGAGGAAAAGCCCATGTAATCGCCGAAGCCGGCTTTGGCATAGGCGTACACGCCGGCGTCGAGCTCGGGCTTGCGGTTGGCCAGGGTCTGGAAGACGAACGCCAGGCTCAGCATGCCGACCGCGGTGATCGCCCAGCCGATGAGAATGGCACCCGCGCTGGCGCTGGCTGCCATATTCTGTGGCAGGGAGAAAACTCCGCCGCCGATCATCGATCCCACTACCAATGCCACTAACGCACTGAGTTTCAGTTGCCTCGGATTCCCGGCCATGACCTTGTCTCCTCAAGGATGGTGTAACTGGAATCCATTGAATGCCTACGTCCGGGAAGCGGTCATGACGGGCGTCAACAAAGGTCAGGAATGGCGATGTCAGCATCGGTCCGGCGTTGGAGCACTGCCTCAGGCGGCGGAAAGGTGCCGTCCCAGACACGGTGCATGGCGCAAGTAGCTATCAGGAGGATCTATGTTCAGACCGGGTCACGCGGAAGTCAGTCGACTGGCTTCGCCAGGCCTTCCCGGGTTCCACCTCGTCCTCGACTACCATGTCGAAGGACCGGAGAACAAACCGGAGTGGGCCTGCTTTCATCTACATGGGCATGTCGATGAAACGCCGATCGACGAGCATTTCTCGATGCACCGGGACGTGGCGTTCAACTTCATGCAGCGCATCCACCAATGCTTGCGCAAACGAGGTGTGAACCTGCATGCCGATGTGCTGTTCGGCTTCCATGCCGACTACGATCCGCTGTTCGAGGATCTGCGCCACCAGCTGCACGGCACGCCCGGGGAACCGGTGGATCTCGATCGGTTTTTGCGCGAGGAGTGACGCCGCTCAGTTGCGGTCGGCCACCACGCCGATGATGAACAGCAGGAGCAACAGCACCGGAGCCAGGGTGTAGTTGTTGAACTGGGCCAGGCCCTTGGCCAGCCAGGGGCTCAGGTAGATGATGCCCAGGCCGTAGACCACGGCGCAGAACACCACGAAGGCGAGCGTGCGCAGGACGAAATTGAGGCCGCCGATGTTCTTCTGGACCCAGGCGTTGAGCGCCGGCCCGAACAGCACGAACAGGGTCGCCATGACCGCCAGCGAGATGTCGAACAGATGATGCCGGCTCCAGCGCGACAGGGTGGCGATGAGGTCGAGTACAAGATCCATGCGGGGGTCCTTAGGGCAGGAAAAGCTGCAGCAGGTCGTTGAGGAATAACTGGCCCTTGGCCGTGGCGACCAAGCGCTGCGGATCAGGCTCCAGCAGTCCACGCGCTTCGGCCTCGTGGCGGCCCTCGGCGAGCTGCGTCGTCGACAGGCCGGTGCGTCCAGTGAACAGTGCTGACGGAACGCCGTCGGTGAGGCGCAGCACATTCATCAGAAATTCGAAGGGCAGCTCGTCCGGTTCGAGCAGCTTGTCTCCCGCGCGGAAGCGTTTTGCCGGGTCGAGGTAGTCCTTGGGTAGGCGCGTCTTCCAGTGGCGACGGATCTGTCCGTCGGGACTGCTGGCCTTGCCATGGGCGCCGGCACCGAGGCCGAGGAAGTCGCCGAAGGTCCAGTAGTTGAGGTTGTGGCGCGCCTGGCGTCCGGGCTGCGCATAGGCCGAGGTTTCGTACTGCCGGTAGCCGTGTTCGGCGAGCAGTGCCTGGCCCGCCTCCTGGATATCCCACAGTGTCTCGTCCTCGGGAAGCGTGGGCGGTCGGTTCCAGAACTCGGTGTTGGGTTCGACCGTGAGTTGATACCAGGAAAGATGCGTCGGCTGCTGGGCGATGGCGGTGCGCAGGTCGCCGAGGGCATCGTCCAGGCTTTGCTGGGGCAGGCCGTGCATCAGGTCCAGGTTGAAGTTGTCGAAGCCGGCCGCGCGCGCCATGTCCGCGGCGCGCACCGCTTCGTCTCCATCGTGGATACGCCCCAGTGCTTTCAGCTTGTCGGCCTGGAAGCTCTGCACGCCAATCGAAAGGCGGTTGATTCCCAGGCTGCGGTAGTCGCGGAATTTCGCTTGCTCGAAGGTGCCCGGATTGGCTTCCAAGGTGATCTCGATGTCGTCGGCAAAGCCGATCCGCTGTTCCAGTCCCTCGAGAATCCGGCCCAGCGCCTGGGCCGAGAACAGGCTCGGCGTACCGCCACCAAAAAAGATCGAGCTGAGCGCGCGCCCCTGCGCCTGATCCAGATCGCAGTCCAGATCGGCCAGCAATGCCGCAACATAGGCGTCTTCGGGTAGCGACGGGCCGGCTGCATGCGAGTTGAAGTCGCAGTAAGGGCACTTGCGCACGCACCAGGGGATATGGATGTAGGCCGCCAGCGGCGGCAGCTCGAAGCCGGGAGCTGGAAGCTGGAGGCTGTCCGTGCGCTCTTCGTTACCAGCGTTCGGCTTCTGGCTTCCGGCTTCGCTCATGCGATGCCCAGGCGATGCTTGAGCAGGGCCATGGCGCGGGCGCGGTGACTGATCTGATTCTTGTCCTGCGGGGCCAGCTCGGCGCTGGAGCAGTTGCGCTCGGGCACCCAGAACAGCGGGTCATAGCCGAAGCCGTGCTCGCCCTGAGGGGCATGCAGGATGCGGCCATGCCAGAGCCCCTCGCAGAGTATCGGCAGCGGATCCTCGGCATGGCGGACCAGTGCCAGGGCGCAGACGAACTGCGCGCCCCGCTCGGCATCCGGCACTTCGCGGAGCGCATCGAGCAACTTGGCATTGTTCGCCGCATCGCCCTGGCCGTCCGCGTAACGAGCCGAATAGATCCCCGGCGCGCCGCCGAGATGATCCACGGCCAATCCCGAGTCGTCGGCCAGCGCAGGCAGACCGGAAACCCTGGCGGCATTGCGCGCCTTGAGGATGGCGTTCTCGACGAACGACAGCCCGGTCTCTTCGGGTTCCACGTCGCTGAACTCGCCCACCGAGCGCACGCGAATCGCGTGGCCCAGCATGGCTTGCAGTTCCTTGAGCTTGCCGGCGTTGTGGCTGGCCAGCACCAGTTCGTTGAAAGGCATCATTCGTCCGGGAAAAATTCTTGAGTGAAATCGAAATCGATCGGCGCAGCCCCACTAGGCCGCACGTTCAGATTGAAGCGCAGGACCTCGCGTGACTCGAAGGGAAATTGCGCGAGGTAGTAGATGGCCTCGTCGCCTTCCTTGAGTTGCTTGAAGGTCAGGGGATAGTCCTGCCCGAGCAGGTTCTTGACCGAGCCGCTGACCTGCGCGGCCACCGGTTTGCCGGCCTTGAGCACCGAGACGTTGACCACGCCCTGAGTCTTGCTGCGCACCAGGCCCGCCGCAGCGGCTATGTCCGGCTGCAGGAAGCTCGAATTGAAGGCGATGTAGTGGACGTCGTGCTCGCCCACGCTGTGTTTGCGCTCGGCCAAGGCGGGCAGCGCCAGCATCAGGGTGAGCATGCCTATCAGGATGGATTTCATGGTTTCCTCCAGCGATGAAGCGATCAGCGAGCAGGCCCGGCAACGCGATAGATGCCGATCTCTCCGATCAGGTTGGGCCACAGGCGGCTCGCCACGCCGTGCTTGTGATGACGGTCGACCGCCAGCCGCTCGAGCACCCGGGCGCCGAGCTCGCGACAAAGCCGCTCGAAATCCTCGAAGGTGCAGAAGTGGATGTTCGGCGTGTTGTACCAAGTGTAGGGCAGGAATTCCGAGACCGGCATGCGGCCCTTGCTGGCCAGATACCAGCGGCAGCGCCAGTGGCCGAAGTTGGGAAAGGTGATGATGCATTCGCGACCGACGCGAAGCATTTCCTTGAGCAGTTCGTCCGGGTAGTGAACGGCCTGCAACGCCTGGGTCATGACGACCATGTCGAAGCTGTCGCTGGCGAAATTGCCCAGGCCCTTGTCCAGGTCCTGCTCGATGACGTTGACGCCCTTGTCGATGCAGGCGGCGATGTTGTCCGGGTCGATTTCCAGGCCGTAACCGCTGACCTGCTTGTGGTCGCGCAGCCAGGCCAGCAGTTCGCCATTGCCGCAGCCGAGGTCGAGCACACGGCTACCGGCCGGTATCCAGTCTTGGATGATGTCCAGATCGGCGCGCATGTGGATTCCTTATAGAACGATGCGGTTCATGTAGCCGCGAAACGCTTGCAGATAACGGGGAATGGGAATGAGGAAGGCGTCGTGGCCCTGTGGCGCGTCGACTTCCAGGTAACAGACGTTCTTGCGTGCGGCCATCAGCGCATCGACGATCTCGCGCGAGCGCTCCGGCGAGAAGCGCCAGTCGGTGGTGAAGGAAATCACGCAGAAGTCTGCCTTGGCTGTCGACAAGGCTTGTGCCAGGTCATCGTCGAACGCGGCGGCCGGGTCGAAATAGTCCAGCGCCTTGGTCATCAGCAGGTAGGTGTTGGCGTCGAAGCGGCTGGAAAATTCCTCGCCCTGGTAGCGCAGGTAGCTTTCGACCTGAAATTCGACGCTGTTGAAGTCGTAATTGAGCTTTTCGCTCTTCAGGCCGCGGCCGAACTTGGTGCCCATGGCGTCATCGGACAGGTAGGTGATGTGGCCGACCATGCGTGCCAGCATCAGCCCGCGCTTGGGAATCACGTTCCGCTCGAGGAAATGCCCGCCATGGAACTCCGGGTCGGAGAGGATCGCCTGGCGAGCCACTTCATTGAAGGCGATGTTCTGCGCCGACAGCTTGGGTGCGGACGCGATCGCCACGCAATGGCGCACGCGCTCGGGGTAGCTCATCGTCCATTGCAAGGCCTGCATGCCACCGAGGCTGCCGCCGACCACGGCGGCCCACTGTTCGATGCCGAGGACATCGGCCAGCCGCGCCTGGCTGTTGACCCAGTCCTCCACCGTCACGACAGGAAAATCGGCGCCGTAGGGGTTGCCGGTCTGCGGGTTGATGCTGCTGGGGCCGGTCGAGCCGTTGCAGCCGCCGAGGTTGTTCAGGCTGACCACGTGGAAGCGGTTGGTGTCGATCGCTTTGCCCGGCCCGATGCAGCTGTCCCACCAGCCCGGCTTGCGTTCATCCATGTCATGGAAACCGGCCGCATGGTGGTGGCCGGATAGCGCGTGACAGATCAGCACGGCGTTGCTGCGCGTGGCGTTCAGCTCGCCGTAGGTCTCGTAGACCAGCTGGTAGTCGTGGAGCGTGCGGCCACAGGCGAGTGCCAGCGGCTCGGCAAAATGCTCGACCTTCGGACTCACCAGACCAACGGAATCGGCTGGAATAGCTGTGGGCATCGACCCTGGCTCGTACTGGAAGAAGGCGGCAAAGTCTAAAGGTTAGCGCGCCTCAATTCATCCTCAATCGCAACGCACCGGTCAACCCAGGCTGGCACTGGTCAGGCTGACCACCTTGCCCTGGCGGCGTAGCGGTGCCGGGCGCCGCAGTACGCGAAGCATTTCGCCGGCTTGTGCCAGCTGCTGCTCCAGCTCCACGCCGTAACGTGCCAGGAGGCGGCCACGCTGGCTGTTTTGCTGGCTGTCCTGGGCCAGGCTCTTGAGCTGAAGCATGTGGGCTTCGAGCTGTTGCTTGTGCTCCAGCGAATGTTGCATCAGCGGCATCAGCGCTTCGCCGGCCCATTGCTCGGCTTCCTGGCGCAGCCTTTGGTGCATCGCGATGACCTCCTGCACCAGCGTGGCGAAGAAACGGCGGGTCAGTGTGCGCTGTTCGGTGAGCAGCGTCTTGAGCTGCAGACGGAACTGGTCGGCCTTGTTCTGCAGGCCCTTGAGCTGGTGCTGATAGGCGGCGAGCCGGAACAGTGGGGCGTCGATGCCATGCAACGGGTTCTCGTCGTTGTGACGGCGGTAGATCGCCGAGACCATCTTGTTCGCCAGTGCCGCTTCGTGTTCGAGGGCGCCGAGGTCCTGCTCCACCGAGCGGAAGAAGTGCAGGATGCTCAGGTTGATGCCCAGCGTGGTCAGGCTACCGGTCAGGCTGCGGCGCAGGCGTGCCAGGTGTTCTTCCAGGCGCTCGGCGCGCACGGTGCCACGTAGCAGCTCGCCCTGGCGCTGCAGCAGGCGCTGGTTGGTCTTGAGCTGCAACAGGCGCTTGTGATGCTGGTTGTGATCGTGACGCGTGCGTGCGGTCAGCTCCAGCAGCAGCTGGCCACTATCCTGCCGACGGCCTTCGAGCAGTTCGCTCTGCGCGCGCACCTTGGCCAGGCGCTGCGTCAGGATGTGCTGGCTGTTGTGCAACAGCGCGAGCACCTGGCGTACGACCTGCTGCTCGAGCAATTGCTCTTTCTGCGCGAGGATACGCTCGCAAAGCAGGTTCTCCAGCGCCAGGAGCCGGCTGCGTTGCAGTAACCCCTGGTCACCGCGGATCTTGGCCAGCAGGGCCTGCTTGGCCGACAGCGGCAGGACGTCATCCTCGGCGATGCCCAGCTGTTGCGCGGTGGTGGCTTGCATCCGCTGAATCGCGTCATCGACGAAGGCATCGCCGGCTACGTCGTCCCAGAGGACATCGATCTTGTTCAGAACGGCGAACAGGCGCTGGCGGTCACCGTCGTCCAGTTGCCGGATGTGCTGCTCCCAGATGTTCATGTCACTGGCGGTCGCGCCGGCATCGGCGGACAGGAGAAAGATCACCGCCTGGGCGCTCGGCAGCATTGACAGGGTCAGCTCCGGCTCGCTGCCCAGCGCGTTGAGGCCGGGCGTGTCGAGGATGCGCAGGCCTTGGCGTAGCAGCGGGTGATCGAAGTTGACCATCGCGTGGCGCCAGGCCGGCACCAATACCTCGCCGGGGATGTCCGCGTTTTCCAGCGTGTCGGGGTGGAAACCGAGCTGGATAGCTCGCTCCACGGGCATGGACTTGACGGCGGCGACCTGGGTGAAGGCTTCCACCATGCCGTCGGGATTCGCCGTGTCCAGCGGCAGTGTCAACCAGAGGAGCGGATTGCGCTTGAGCTGAGCGATGCTGGTGTCTTCCAGGCGCGACTCGATGGGCAGCAGACGGATATAGCTGCGCTCCGCCCGGGGATCGAAAAACAGCTCGGTTGGACACATGGTGGTGCGCCCGGCCCGTGACGGCAGGATGCGCTGGCCATAGCCCGAGAAGAACAGGGCGTTGATCAGCTCCGTCTTGCCTCGGGAAAATTCGCCGACGAAGGCCAAGGTGATGTGATCGGTGCGCAGCAGCTTGAGCGCGCGGTCCAGTCTGGCCTCGACCGCCTCGGAATTGAGGCGGTTGTGCGCCAGCCAGCTGCGATAACGGGTGATCTCGCGGACCAGGTCACGCTTCCAGGTGACGTAGGCATCCACTTGCCGGTCGAGTCGTTCCATGATCCTGGTGTGTCCTGATAGGCGAATCAGGCGATTATCCCAGTCGCCTGGTGTCGGTCAATCGAGCCGTTGTGAACCAGTGCCCAAAGTGCGCAACCGGAGGCCGCTTCAGATCAGCGAACGAAGGATGTTGGGCATGTGCGTCATCATGGCCAGGTTGTTGATAACCAGCATGTCCAGCAGCTTGATCGCGAGAAAGGCGAAGATCGGCGAAATGTCCAGTCCGCCCATGTTGGGTAAGAGGCGACGGAAGGGCGCGAGCGCCGGCTCGCAGATCTGGCTGACCAGTTGCGCGCCCGGATTGTGGCTGCCGGGGGCGACCCACGACAGAATCACGCTGATGATCAGGGCGTAGAAGAAGATATTGAGGAACAGCCCGGTGACCCCGATGATCGCCCAGACCAGCAGCTGCAGGGGATTGCCGATGGTTCCGTAGGCGATCATGAGCACGGCGCCCATTAACAGCAGTTGAACGATGATCGCCAACAGAAGCGACGACAGATCGAGCCCACCGATGCTTGGAATCACCCGGCGCAACGGGCGCAACAAGGGGTGCGTGGCGCGTACGATGAACTGGCTCAGCGGGTTGTAGAAATCGGCCCGAACCAACTGCAGGATGAAACGCAAGAGAACGATCAGCAGGTAAAGGCTGCCGAGCGTCTGAACGATTAGGATCAGGGCTTGCGAGAGTTGCGACATGAAGGCTCCTTAGGAACTGTTGAGGTTTCGTCGCGAGCCGCGCTGCAGCGCCGAGAGGCGCTAGGCAAAGCGCGGGACGCAGGTAATGGTTGTGCCCTTGCCAAGTCCTGCAGCGCCGACTGGTTCGATTGCGTTGTGCAGCCTGTGCGGCTCTATACGAAGGGCCGGATCTGTTTTGGCGCGGTGCGGCGTCATTCGTCGCTGATTTGGACTGGCCAACTTCTCTCCCATGCAATTCCCATATCCAGCGTTAACGCCGCAAGGCCGTCGGCGGCGCCGCGGCCCGGTTCTTCTCGAACCACGGCCCGGCGCCCCGCAAAAGATCAACGGACCCTACTTGCCCAATTGTTCGGCAAGTTCGGCCGAGCGGCGTGCGGCGGCTTCCATTGCCTGTTGAACCAGCGCCTCGAGGCCGCCTGCCTGAAAGGCTTTGATCGCCGCCTCGGTGGTTCCGTTCGGTGAGGTGACACGGCGCCGCAGTTCGGCAGCCTCAACGTCGCTTTCACAGGCCATCCGCGCGGCGCCCAAGGCGGTATGCAGGGTCAGTTCCGCTGCGGTATCGCGCGGCAGACCAAGCTGTTCGCCGGCGGCCGTCATGGCTTCGATCAGCAGGAAGAAATACGCCGGGCCGCTGCCGGACACTGCGGTCACCGCATCGATCAGCTCCTCGCGGTCCAGCCAGAGCGCCAGACCCACCGCCGACAGCAGCTGTTCGGCCTGACGTTTCTGCTCGTCACTGACTGCTGCATTGGCGAACAGACCGCTGACGCCCTGGCGCAGAAGTGCGGGCGTATTGGGCATGCAGCGCACGATCGCCCGTGGCGTATCGGCGCCCAGCCATTGCTGCAGGCTGGCGCAGGTGATCCCGGCGGCGATCGATACGATCAGTTGATTCGCTTGCAGATGCGGAGCCAGGTCGCGACAGACGGTCTGCATCACCTGCGGTTTGACCGCCAGCACCACCACGTCGGCACCGGCAACGGCCTGGGCATTGTCGGCGAAAGTGTCGATGCCGTGAACGTCATGGAGCTCGGTGCGTCTGTCCGCGCCGGGGTCGCTGGCGCAAATGGCGGAGGCAGGAAGGCCCTGGGCGCGTAGCCCACCGATCAGGCTGGCGGCCATGTTGCCGCCGCCGATGAAGGCGATACGGGGAGTGCTCATGCGAAATGTCCTTTATTCATGCGGGTGGGCTGCCGTAGTCCCGGGCACCGAAGAGTGCCGTGCCGATTCGAACCCAGGTGGCGCCCTCGGCGATGGCAGCTTCCAGATCCTGGCTCATGCCCATGGAGAGCGTGTCCAGGTCCATTTGGAGTTCGGCTTGCAGGTGGCATAACCGGGCGAACGCTGCGCGTTGTTCGGTCGGATCGTCGGTCGGCTCGGGAATCGCCATCAGCCCACGCAGGCGCAGGCGGGGCAGTGCCGCGATGGCATGCGCCAGTTGCGGCACGTCCTGCGGCTCGCAGCCGGACTTGCTGGCTTCGCCGCTGACGTTGACCTGCAGGCAGATATTCAGCGGTGGCAGCGATTCGGGACGCTGATCGGAGAGGCGTTGCGCGATCTTCAGACGGTCCACCGAGTGGACCCAGTCGAAGTGCTCGGCGATCGCCTTGGTCTTGTTCGACTGGATCGGGCCGATGAAATGCCAGGTCAGTGGCAGGTCGGCCAGGTCGGCCTGCTTCTCCAGCGCTTCCTGCAGGTAGTTCTCACCGAAATCGTGCAGGCCAGCTTGGCAGGCCTGGCGGATGGCCGCGGCCGGTTGCGTCTTGCTCACGGCCAGCAGGTGCACCTCGTCGGGATTGCGCGCCGCAGCTTGCGCCGCCTCACGGATGCGCGCTGCGACCTTTGCAATATTGTTCGCTATCGTGGACATTACCTGCGCCTGCCACCTTAGGGTCTGCGCGGCATTCTACCTGCTTGCTTGTAATTGGGGAGTCCCATGGATATCACAGAGCTGCTGGCCTTCAGTGCCAAGCAGGGTGCGTCGGATTTGCACCTGTCTTCCGGCTTGCCGCCGATGATCCGCGTCGATGGCGACGTGCGTCGGATCAACCTCCCCGCGATGGACCACAAGCAGGTGCACGCGCTGATCTACGACATCATGAATGACAAGCAGCGCAAGGATTTCGAGGAATTTCTCGAGACCGACTTCTCCTTCGAGGTTCCTGGCGTGGCCCGCTTCCGGGTCAACGCGTTCAACCAGAACCGTGGCGCCGGCGCGGTCTTCCGGACCATTCCGTCCAAGGTGCTGACCATGGAGGACCTCGGCATGGGCGAAGTCTTCCGCAAGATCACCGACGTACCGCGCGGCCTGGTGCTGGTCACCGGCCCGACCGGTTCGGGCAAGTCCACCACCCTGGCGGCGATGCTCGACTACCTGAACAACACCAAGTACCACCATATCCTCACCATTGAGGACCCGATCGAATTCGTCCACGAATCGAAGAAGTGCCTGGTCAACCAGCGCGAAGTGCACCGTGACACCCTCGGCTTCTCCGAGGCGCTGCGTTCGGCGCTGCGGGAAGACCCGGACATCATCCTGGTGGGCGAAATGCGCGACCTGGAAACCATTCGCCTCGCGCTGACCGCCGCGGAAACCGGTCACCTGGTATTCGGCACCCTGCACACCACCTCGGCGGCCAAGACCATCGACCGCGTGGTCGACGTGTTTCCGGCGGAAGAAAAGTCCATGGTCCGTTCGATGCTGTCCGAGTCGCTGCAGGCGGTGATTTCCCAGACGCTGCTGAAGAAAGTCGGTGGCGGCCGGGTCGCGGCCCACGAAATCATGATCGGCACCCCGGCGATCCGTAACCTGATCCGCGAGGACAAGGTGGCGCAGATGTACTCCTCGATTCAGACCGGCGGATCGCTGGGCATGCAGACGCTCGACGCCTGTCTCAAGGGTCTACTGGCCAAGGGTCTGATTTCCCGCGACAGCGCCAAGGAAAAGGCCAAGCAGCCGGAAAACTTCTAACAAAATGGGGCTGGGCATTATCGCCCGGCTTTCGCTTCGTTGATGGCGGCCATACCCGCCTGCGAGAAAGACGATGGAATTCGAGAAACTGTTGCGTCTGATGGTCGAGAAAGGCGGCTCCGATCTGTTCATTACCGCTGGTGTGCCGCCTTCGATGAAGGTCAACGGCAAGATCATGCCGGTGAACAAGACGCCGATGTCGCCGGAGATGACCCGCGAAACCGTGCACTCGGTGATGAACGAGCAGCAACGCCGGGACTTCGCCGAGAACCACGAATGCAATTTCGCCATCAGCGCGCGCGGTATCGGCCGCTTCCGTGTCAGTGCCTTCTATCAGCGCAACCTTGCCGGCATGGTGCTGCGTCGTATCGAGACCAATATCCCGACGCTCGAAGATCTGAAGCTGCCCGACGTGCTGAAGAAACTGGCCATGACCAAGCGTGGCCTGGTGCTGTTCGTCGGTGCGACCGGCACCGGCAAGTCCACCTCCCTGGCGGCGATGATCGGCTACCGCAACAAGAACTCCAGCGGTCACATCATTTCCATCGAAGACCCCATCGAGTTCATTCACCAGCATCAAAGCTGCATCGTCACCCAGCGTGAGGTCGGCATCGACACCGACTCCTTCGACGTGGCGCTGAAGAACACCCTGCGCCAGGCGCCCGACGTCATCCTCATCGGCGAGGTGCGGACCCGCGAGACCATGGACTACGCCGTGGCCTTCGCCGAAACCGGCCACCTCTGCCTCGCGACCCTGCACGCCAACAACGCCAACCAGGCGCTGGACCGGATCATCAACTTCTTCCCGGCTGATCGTCAGCAGCAGGTCTGGATGGACCTGTCGCTTAACTTGAAAGCCATCGTCGCCCAGCAGCTGATCCCGACCCCGGATGGCAAGGGGCGCCGCGCGGTCATCGAAGTCCTGATCAACACGCCGCTGGCCGCCGACCTGATCCGCAAGGGCGAAGTGCACGAGCTCAAATCGCTGATGAAGCGCTCCACCGACCTCGGCATGCAGACCTTCGATCAGGCGCTGTACAACCTCTACGTGCAGGGTGAAATCACCTACGAAGACGCGCTGCTGCATGCAGACTCGTCCAACGACCTGCGCCTGATGATCAAGCTGGGCTCGGAAACCGATGGCGAGCATCTGACCTCCGTGTCCCAGGGCCTCACTCTGGAAGTCAGCGACGACGATCCGGGTCGCAGTTTCCGCTGATCAGCGCTTGCCGGGCTGGCCGATCCGCTTGCCCGGCTGGTTGGCGACGCGTTCGGCCTGGCCGTCACGCTGAGCCCCGGCTCTGGCGCGGCTCATCAGTTGCGGAATCAGCGGCCCTTCGGGCAGGTTTTTCCAGAAGCGCACCGGCAGATTGCTCTGCATCACCTCACGATTCAGCCGCGCAGGGTTGAAGGTGCTTTCGTAATAGGTCTTCCACAGTTCCGCCCCAGAGTCTTGTGCGGTCTGCGCCAGGTCCCGCCAGCTAAGCGGGCAAGGCTTGGTATAGTGCATTACCTGCCCGTCCCACAGCACTGCGTCATCGGGCGTCGCGATCAACCATGAATGCAGTCCCATCCGTTCGGCGAAATGCGGCGCCGCGCTGATCAGGATGTCGTGCGCCGGCTCGAACCAGGCCACGTATTCCGGGGCGCTGTCGCAGTTCGTTGGGCTGAAGCGCAGGAAGGCATGCATATGATGAGCTTCGCGGTGTACCGTCTTGATCCTCGCATGCAGCTCGCTGCCATCGGCGTCACCGACCAGCCGGGCCGTCTGATCGCCCCGGGCGACCCGCCAGAGAATCCGATACAGCAGGCTCCAGCGGTCTCTTGCGCGAAAGCGCGCCGCGCTCTCCAGTTCGACGATCAGTTGCCGCGGAATGCGTATTCGCGGCATCGGCTCGGTCGGCTCGGCAGCGTCAGGCTCGTCGAACAGGCCACCGCTATCGCTGCTGCCGACCCACTCCAGCTGATGAGGGGCAACCTGGCGGCGAAGCAGGTCACGCGCGATCTCGCGCCAGCCATCGAAACTGCCGTCGAAACGTATCTGCTGCATCACCACAACCCCATCTGCACGGGGCCTTCGCTGAGTTGCTGGCGCAGGGCGGCGGACTCCCGGAGGGCCTGGCTCGGCCGGTAATCGTGGGTGACGATGAAGGGCTTGGCCTTTTCCAGCGAGCAGCGAAGGCGCGTCAGATCCTCGAAGCGGATGCGTTTCTGCCGGCGCAGCGCCACCAGACGCTGGGCGCTAAGGATTCCGATCCCGGGGACGCGCGCGATCAACGCCGGTTCGGCGCGATTCAGGTCCACCGGGAACTGCTCGCGGTTGGACAGCGCCCAGGCGAGCTTGGGGTCTATGTCCAGCGGCAGGTTTCCCGGCCCGGTAAGCAGCTCGCCGGCGGTGAAGCCATAGCCGCGCATGAGGAAGTCGGCCTGGTACAGCCGGTGCTCGCGCAGCAGCGGCGGTGCTTCGAAGGGGACCGTCTTGGGACTGTGCGGGATGGGACTGAATGCCGAGTAATAGACGCGGCGCAGACGGAAGTCGCCATACAGTGACTGGGCGGTGCGGAGTATGGTGCTGTCGTCGGTGGCATCGGCGCCAACGATCATCTGTGTGCTTTGCCCGGCTGGAGCGAAGCGCGGCGCACGCTTCTCGGCCTGGGCTTCGGTCTCGCCCTGATGAATCGAGTGCATGGCCTGCTTGATGGTCACGACCTGCTTCTCCGGCGCGAGGCGGAGCAGGCTGGACTCGGTCGGCAGTTCGATATTGACGCTGAGGCGGTCGGCATAGCGGCCGGCCTCGGCGATCAGCAGCGGGTCGGCGTCCGGAATAGTCTTCAGATGAATGTAGCCGCGGAACTCGTGTTCTTCGCGGAGCAGCTTGGCCACTCGATTGAGCTGTTCCATGGTGTAGTCGGCCGAGCGAATGATGCCGGAACTGAGAAAAAGCCCGCTGATGCAATTGCGGCGGTAGAAATCGAGCGTCAGCGTCACCACCTCTTCGGGGGTGAAGCGCGCACGTGGCACATCGCTGGAGCGCCGATTGACGCAATACTGGCAGTCGTAGAGGCAAAAGTTGGTCAGCAATACCTTCAGCAGCGCCACGCAACGACCATCTGGCGTGAAGCTGTGGCAGATCCCCATGCCATCGGTCGCCCCCAATCCGCTCTTGCCTTTCGAGCTGCGTTTGGGCGCGCCGCTGCTGGCGCATGACACGTCGTACTTGGCGGCGTCGGCAAGGACGCTGAGCTTCTCGATCAACTGCATGGCGATTACCGTAACACTGTTTGCATATACAGTATCACGGCGCGCCAGCGAACCAATGCCCGCTCGGCAGAAGCGCCAGCGCTTGCCAATCGGATAAGCTCGGCAGCGACACCCAATCAGACTCAGTCAGAACAGTGAGGCTCAGATGCGGCAGAACACCCACAGCACCTTCATCGGCTATCTCCTGTGGATTTTCGGATTCCTCGGTTCCCACCGCTTTTACTACGGCAAGCCGATCACCGGCACCCTCTGGTTCTTCACGTTCGGCTTGTTCTTCGTCGGCTGGATCATCGACCTTTTTCTGATTCCGTCGATGGACCGGGAGGCCGACCTGCGCTTTCAGCCCGGCCCGATCGACTACACCGTCGCCTGGATCCTGCTGACCTTTCTCGGCGTGTTCGGCGTGCACCGGATGTACCAGGGCAAATGGATTACCGGCCTGATCTACCTGTGCACCGGCGGGCTGTTCTTCGTCGGCGTGCTCTATGATTTCTGGACGCTGAACAGCCAGATATCGATGCGCAACATGGAAAAGCGCTGGTAACGGTCCGGTTTGCGCCGGACCGCTTAGCGCCGTTCTCAGCCCTGGAAGGCTACTCGGCCATCGACGATGGTATAGCGCACCGCTCCAGGCAGGCAGTGGCCTATGAAGGGGCAGTTACGCCCCCTGGAGCGCCAGACTTCGCCGGCCAGCGTCGAGCCGTGCGGATCGAACAGGACCAGGTCCGCGGCCGTGCCGACTGCCAACTGGCCGGCCGGCAGTTGCAGTGCCGTGGCCGGACCGCTGCTCAGACGAGCCAGCAAGGTCGGCAGATCGAGTAAGCCGTCGTCCACCAGCGTGAGGGCCAGCGGGAGCAGGATTTCCGCGCTGCTGATACCTGGCTCGGTCTCGCCGAACGGCGCCTGTTTGGCATCCGCCTCATGGGGCTGGTGGTGGCTGGAAATGGCCGAGATAACACCGGTTCTGACCGCCTCTCGCAGGCCTTCGCGGTCGGCTGCGCTGCGCAGCGGCGGCTGCACATGATAAAGACTGGAGAAGCCATGCAAGGCTTCATCGGTCAGGATCAGCTGATACATCGCCACGTCGGCCGTGACCGGTAGCCCGCGGGCCTGGGCGTCGGCGATCATCCGAGCGCCGCGCGCGGTGGTGAGTTGGCTGAAGTGCGCGCGCACGCCAGTTTGCTCGACCAGCAGCAGGTTGCGCGCCAAGGCGACGGTTTCGGCCGTCTCTGGAATTCCCGCCAGGCCGAGAAACGCTGCCGCAGGCCCTTCGTGAGCCAGTCCGCCAGCGGCCAGATCGGCGTCCTGGGAGTGGATGACCACCGTCAGATCGAAGGTCGCGGCATATTCCAGTGCCCGGCTCAGGTTCCGATGATTGGTGAACTCGGTCAGGCCGTTGCCGAAGGCGACGCAGCCGGCATCGCGCAACGCCACCAGCTCGGCGAGCTGCTCGCCCGCCAGGTTGCGCGTCAGGGCGCCGATCGGAAACACCTTGGCATGCCCGGATTCGCGGGCGCGGTCGAGGATCAGTTCGGCGACTGCCGCGGTGTCCAGCACCGGCTTGGTGGCGGGCGGGCAGCACAGGCTGGTGATGCCGCCAGCGGTGGCGGCTAGCGTCTCGCTGGCGATGTTGCCCTTGCGGCTATAGCCCGGTTCGCGCAGCGCGACGGACAGATCGACCAGGCCCGGTGCCGCTACCAACCCTTGTGCGTTGAGCGTGTGCGCCGCTGCGAAGCCGGCAGGGGGTTGCCCAATGCCCACGACCTTGCCGTCCTGGCAGTAGATATTGGTGACCTCGTCACGGCCGCTGGCGGGGTCGATCAGGCGGGCGTCGAGAATTTCGGTTGGCATCAGTTCTGCTCCTCGAGCGCCTGTTCATTGTCGACTTGCCGTTGGGCTGTTTGCCCGCTCATGGCCATGGACAGCACCGCCATGCGCACCGCGATGCCATAGGTGACCTGATTGAGAATGACCGACTGGCTGCCGTCCGCCACGGCGGACTCGATTTCGACGCCGCGGTTGATCGGCCCCGGATGCATGACGATGGCGTCCGGTTTGGCCAGCGCCATGCGCTGCGTGGTCAGGCCGTAGAGGCGATAGAACTCGCCTTCGCTGGGCAGCAGTCCGCCCTGCATACGCTCGCGCTGCAGGCGCAACATGATCACCACGTCGACATCGCGCAGGCCCTCGTTCATGTCGTGATAGACATTCACGCCGTATTGTTCCAACCCTATCGGTAGCAGGGTTTTCGGGCCGATGACGCGGATGTCCGGGCAGCCGAGGGTGCGCAGGGCGAGCATATTGGAGCGAGCCACCCGCGAATGCAGGATGTCGCCGACAATCGCGACCGATAGCTTCTCGAAGTCACCCTTGTGGCGGCGAATGGTGAGCATGTCGAGCATGCCTTGGGTCGGATGCGCGTGGCGCCCATCCCCGCCGTTGATCACAGCCACATCGGGGCAGACCTGCTCGGCGATGAAATGCGCGGCACCGGAATCGGCATGGCGAACGACGAACATGTCGGCGGCCATGGCTTCAAGGTTGCGCAGCGTGTCGGTCAGGGTTTCGCCCTTGCTGGTCGACGAGGTCGAGACATTCAGCGTGATCACGTCCGCCGAAAGCCGCTTGGCGGCCAGCTCGAAGGTCGTGCGGGTGCGCGTCGAGTTCTCGAAGAAGACGTTGCACACCGTCTTGCCGCGCAGCAAAGGGACCTTCTTGACCGCCCTGGCGCCTACTTCGAGAAAAGAGTCGGCGGTATCGAGAATTTCGGTAAGCAGTGCGCGCGGGAGGCCATCCAGGGACAGGAAATGGCGCAGCTGACCGTGGTCGTTCAGCTGGAGCGGGCGCTTGGCGTCGGTGGGCGTCATCGCAGGGGTCTCAATTGGCGGAAGCGAAAGTCTGGTACTCGAGGGCGAGCGGTGCGGGGCCAAGCAGCTTGACGCGCTGGTCGGGCGGCAGCGATAGCGTGGCGCCGACCACGTCCGGACGAATTGGCAGCTCGCGGGCGTTGAGGTCCAGCAGGCAGACCAGGCTGACACTGGCGGGGCGGCCATAATCGAACAGCTCGTTGAGTGCGGCACGAACAGTGCGTCCACTCATCAATACGTCATCGATCAGCACCAGGTGCTGGCCGTCGATCTCGAAGGGCAGCGCCGAGGGACGGACCTGCGGATGCAGCCCGTTCTGGGTGAAGTCGTCGCGATAAAACGATACATCCAGCACACCGAGGGCTTCCTGCCGCCCACGCAAATCCAGCAGTGCCTGAGCGACCCAGACGCCGCCGGTGTGGATTCCGATGAAGCGGGGTTCCGAGATGCCGTGGCTGCTCAGGTGCTGATCAAGCGCGGCCGCCATTTCGGGCAGCAGCAGATCGGGGTTGGGCAGGGTCATCGTTTCTCTCCTTGAAGCGCGTCAGGCGCGCGGTTGTGCGGTCAACCAGCCTTCGAGCAACAGTGCCGCGGCGAGGGCATCGACTGGCCGCTCGCGGTAGCCACCCTGCTGTCCGCCACGCAGGCGCTCGCCTTTGGCTTCGTAAGTGGTCAAACGCTCGTCGTGGGTGAACACCGGCAGGTTGAAACGGCCATTGAGCCGGCGCGCGAATTTCTCCGCGCGGGCGCTCATCTCGCTGGCGCTGCCATCCATGTTAAGCGGCAGGCCGACCACCAGCGCGTCAGGTTGCCATTCGCGCAGCAGGGCCTCGATCCGCGACCAGTCGGGCACACCGTTCTGCGCCTTGAGTACGCAGAGTTCGCGGGCCTGGCCGGTGATGGCCTGACCGACCGCGACGCCGATCTGCTTGGTGCCATAGTCGAATCCGAGCAATAGACGCAGGGCGCTCATGCGTGACCGACCTGGCTGGTCAGCAGGTCGAGGTCCACGCCCAGCGACGCGGCTGCGGCCGTCAGGCGCTGCTCCGGAGGCAGGTCGAACAGGATGTGCGGTTGCGCCGGGCAGCTCAGCCAGACGTTGTCGACCAGCTCCGCCTCCAGCTGGCCGGGCTGCCAGCCCGCGTAGCCGAGCGCGATGAAATAGTGCGTCGGCCCGACGCCGTCGGCGATGGCGAACAGCACGTCCTGTGAGGTGGTCACGCCAAGTTCGCCGAGACCGAGCGTCGCCTGAAACTGCGCGTCGGCCGGGTGCAGGACGAAGCCTCGGTCCGTTTGAACCGGGCCGCCGGAAAAGACAACGACCTGATGGTTCGCCAGGCCGACGGGCTCGTCCGGTCGCAACTGTTCGAGTATGTCCGCCAGATTCAGCCCGCTCGGGCGGTTGACGACCAGCCCCATCGCCCCCTCCCGGTTATGCTCGATCAGGTAGATCAGCGTCTGGGCAAAGTTCGGGTCCGCCATGTGCGGCATGGCCATCAGGAAGTGGTGCTTGAGGTAGCTGGGCGAGGTTGCGTTCATGGTTGCTAGCTTAAGCCTTGCAGGCGGGGGCGTGAAGCCGCCTGCGCTGGCTTGCCGCGTAAGAGCTGCGGTTGGGCGGATGGCCCGATCAGCGGCTCGACAGCCGGTCGCCCCGCTCGAAGCGCCAGGTTCTGATGATTTCGACCTGATCGAACTTCTGCGCCAGCTCGCCGGAAAAGGGGGCGAAGGGCGCGGCGAGCCGGACGATGCGCATGGCCGCCTCGTCGAGCACGGCTTGCCCGGAAGACTCCAACACGCGGAGTTCCTGGACCGCGCCGTTGCGATCGACGATCACCAGCATGCGCAGGCTGCCGTAGATGCGTTGACGGCGTGCTTCGTCGGGGTAGTTGAGATTGCCGATGCGTTCGACCTTCTTGCGCCATTCATCGCGATACCAGGCGCTGATGTCGCGCATCGTCGCCGCGCTGTTCTGGCGACTGACGCGCGGCCTTTTGGCGTACTGCTCGACCTGCTGGGCCAGTTCGGCCTCGAGACTGGCAATTTCCGAGCTGAGCTGCGAGCTGTCATATACCGGGGCTGGCGGCGCCTGCGGTTTCGGTTTGTTGTCCGCAGCCTTTGCCGGCGCTTTTTCCGGCTGAGGTGCACGAGTGGCAACCATGGTCTTCGGCGACTCGTTGCGGCGGCTCGGAGGCGGGGCGGAAGCAGGTGTGACCTTGCGTACCTGGGTGTCCTGGAAAGGCGCTTGCTCGGTGGTTTTCGGCGATGCCTTGTGTTCCAGCGTGCCGCTGCCTTGCTGGTTGTCCTGCGCGAGGAAATCGGCTTCCTTCGGCTTGTCTTCGCTCTTGAAGGTGGACAAGGTGATTTCCAGCGTCTTGCTGGTCTGCTTGGGCGCGGACAGGCTGAAGCCGAGCCCCAGAATCAACGCCGCATGCAACACGGCGGCGAGAAATAGCGTAAAGCCGAGACGATCCGCCGGACGGACATCGGAATGGGCAGGAATGGGTCGGCGAGTTGCGGCGTTCATCGCATATCAGTCGGCTCGAAGTGCGCGCAGTCTGCCCAGCGTGACTGCAAAAGTCTATGAACCAGGCGGCAGCTTTGATGAGCGGATAAAAGAGACGGCGGCGCGGTACGTCGGCCGCAAGGCTGCATCTATCCAGCAGCGACTGCGGCCGAGCCGAGCGATCATCGGCACGCGGCTGCTAAGCGCCTGAACGGCTGGTCAGCTTATCGGCAATGGCGTCCATCAGGCGCTCGCCGATCCGGGTGTCGAATGCATTGTCGATTTCCCGAATGCAGGTCGGGCTGGTGATGTTGATTTCGGTCAGGAAGTCGCCGATCACGTCCAGCCCGACGAACAGCAGCCCACGCTTGCGCAGCTCCGGTCCGACGATAGCGGCGATTTCCTGGTCGCGGTCGGAAAGCGGTTGCGCGACGCCGCGTCCCCCGGCGGCCAGATTGCCACGGGTTTCCCCCGCTGCAGGAATACGTGCCAGGCAATAGGGTACCGGCTCGCCATCGATCATCAGGATGCGTTTGTCGCCGTCCTTGATGGCCGGAATGTAGCGCTGCGCCATGATCTGACGGCTGCCATGTTCGGTCAGCACCTCCAGAATCACCGAGAGGTTCGGATCACCTTCGCGGTGACGGAATATCGAGGCACCGCCCATCTCATCCAATGGTTTGAGAATGATGTCACGCTGTTCGCGAGCGAACTCCCGCAGAATGTCGGACCGTCGGCTGACAAGCGTTGGTGGCGTGCATTGCGGGAATTGCGTTGCAAAGAACTTTTCATTGCAATCGCGCAGGCTCTGCGGGCGATTGACGACCAGCGTACCGGCCTGTTCGGCAAGTTCCAGCAGGTAGGTGGCGTAGACGTACTCGCTGTTAAACGGCGGATCCTTGCGCATCAGGATGACGTCGAGCTCGGCCAGCGGCTTGTCGGTTTCTTCCCCTGTCTCGTACCAATGTTCGGGGTCGTTGAAGACGGTGAGCGGGCGCATGCGGGCACGCGCCTCGCCACCGAGCTGGTAAAGGTCGCGCTGCTCCATATAGTAGATCGTCCAGTCGCGGGCTTGGGCTGCCAGCAACATGGCCAGCGAGCTGTCCTTCTTGAAGGCGATCTGCGCGATTGGGTCCATGATGATCCCGACGCGAACGGTCATGTGATGATCTCCAACGAACGGCAGAACGGAGCTGCCGGGGCCTTGAAATGTCGACGCAGATTGGCGGCGGTTGTGCGTTGGGTCAAGGAAAATCCCGCTGCTCCGGCGGCAGATGGCTTGCTTTTGAGGAGTGTGCTAAAAAGGTCCGGCGATTGGGTGCAGCCCATCGATGGCAGGGCCTCTGGCGCACTGACATAACGATAAACTACGACTCACCGAGGCGATGGTAGGGCGAAATGGAACAGCACTCCGAGGGCTTGAAGGTCATGGTGATCGACGATTCGAAAACGATTCGTCGCACCGCCGAAACGCTACTGAAAAAAGTAGGTTGTGATGTGATCACGGCGGTGGATGGCTTCGATGCGCTCGCCAAGATTGCCGATAGTCACCCGCGCATCATTTTCGTCGATATCATGATGCCCCGGCTGGATGGTTATCAGACCTGCGCGTTGATCAAGAACAACAGCTCGTTCAAATCCACTCCGGTCATCATGCTGTCTTCCAAGGATGGCCTGTTCGACAAGGCCAAGGGGCGTATCGTGGGGTCCGATCAATACCTCACCAAGCCTTTCAGCAAAGAAGAGTTGCTCGGTGCCATCAAGGCCCACGTGCCTGATTTCGCACCGGTAGAGCAAGTATCCTGAAGTTCGGCCCTGTGTGCCGCTGAAGCCTTTCCCACGGAGAAACCATGGCTCGCGTTCTGATTGTTGATGACTCGCCGACCGAGATGTACAAGCTGACAGCCATGCTCGAAAAGCATGGTCATGTCGTTCTGAAAGCCGAAAACGGTGCCGACGGTGTAGCGCTGGCTCGCCAGGAAAAACCGGACGCCGTATTGATGGATATCGTCATGCCGGGCCTGAATGGCTTTCAGGCCACTCGCCAGCTGACCAAAGATGCTGAAACCAGTCACATTCCGGTGATCATTGTGACGACCAAGGACCAGGAAACCGATAAGGTCTGGGGCAAGCGCCAGGGCGCGAAGGATTACCTGACCAAGCCGGTCGATGAAGCGACACTGCTGAAGACTCTGAACGCCGTGCTTGGCGGCTAATAGGCGGTTTCGTAATTCGGACAAGGGATGTTGCGACATGTCGGATTCGCCTACGCCGTTTCAGCGACTCCTGGAGATCGATAGCCGCTGCCGAGCGTTGGCTGCCGGGCTACCTTCACAACAGGAGGCCGTCCAGACGTGGGCGGGGATCGGTTTTCGAATGGGGGGGCGATTGTTTGTCGCTCCGATGGGGGAGGTCGGCGAAATACTTCATGAGCCGCGCTACACCTTGCTGCCCGGCGTGAAAACCTGGGTCAAGGGTGTTGCCAACGTTCGTGGCAGGTTGTTGCCGGTCATGGATCTGTGCGGCTATTTCGGTCTCGAACTGTCTCCGCTGCGTAAACAGCGGCGGGTGCTGGTCGTCGATCACCAGGATGTGTTCGCCGGTTTGACGGTCGACGAAGTCTTCGGCATGCAGCACTTCCCGGTGGATACGTTCTCCGAGCAGCTGCCGCCGGTCGAGGCGTCGATTCAACCCTTCATTCATGGAGTCTTCCAGCGCGAGCAACCCTGGCTGGTGTTCAGTCCTCATGCGCTGGCCGCGCATCAGACCTTTCTGGACGTGGCGTATTGATTTAGGTGGGGTCGGCTGATGCCGGCCTTTTGGTTCTTGGAAGGAAACGTACGGGTGGTCCAGGCGGGGGCCGGAAAAAATGAAAAAAATGAACGCGAATGCACTGCTGGCTGGGGTACGTAGCAATACGTTGATCGCCGGGCTGTTTATCCTTCTGATCGTGTCGATGGTGTTGCTGTTCGTGAACTTCGCGTACATCAATACTCAAGCCGACTATGACAACGAATACATCGGACACGCAGGCGAGCTGCGAGTTCTGTCTCAGCGCATCGCAAAGAACGCCGTAGAGGCGGCCGCCGGTACCGCGGAAGCGTTCGACTCGCTGAAAGAGGCACGCAACGACTTCAGCGAGCGTTGGGGTTACCTCTCCGAAGGTGATGAGCGCATCGGTTTGCCAGCGGTTCCTCAGTCGCTACAGGCCGAAGTCGCCGCGGTGCAGCAAGACTGGGACACCTTGCGTCAGAACACCGACGCGATTCTTGCCAGTAAGCAAACGGTACTGTCGCTGCATCAGGTCGCGGCAACCCTGGCCGAAACCATTCCTCAGCTGCAGGTCGAGTACGAGGAAGTAGTGGACATTCTGCTGGAAAGCGGTGCACCAGCCGCTCAGGTGTCCGTGGCGCAGCGGCAGTCGCTTCTGGCGGAGCGGATTCTGGGCTCTGTGAACAAGGTGCTTTCCGGTGACCAGGACTCCGTGCAGGCTGCCGACATGTTCGGGCGTGATGCGAGTTTGTTCGGTCGTGTGCTCAGCGCGATGCTCGAGGGCAACGAAGCCATGGGCATCAGCCGGGTAAACGACGCCGAAGCGCTGGATCGTCTGGCTGCGATTTCCGAGCTGTTCCAGTTCGTATCCGGCTCGGTGGACGAGATTCTTGAAACCTCACCGGAACTGTTCCAGGTGCGCGAGTCGTCGAACAGCATTTTCGAGGTCTCGCAGACCCTGCTGGACAAGACATCGGCGCTGACTCAGGGCCTTCAGAGCCGTGCGGACGCTCGATACGTCAACGCGCTGGCCGGTTATGTGCTCGGTGCGCTGGCGCTGGCCTCGATCCTGTTGATCGGCCTGGTCATGGTTCAGGAAACCCGCCGTCGGTTGAGCGAGACGGCCGAAAAGAACGAGCGTAACCAGACGGCGATTCTACGACTGCTCGACGAAATCGGCGACCTGGCGGACGGTGACCTGACGGTGGCGGCAACCGTGACCGAAGACTTCACGGGTGCCATCGCCGACTCGATCAACTACTCCATCGACCAGCTGCGTGATCTGGTCGAAACGATCAACCAGACGGCCGTACAGGTGTCCGGTGCTGCGCAGGAAACCCAGGCGACCGCCATGCACCTGGCCGAGGCTTCCGAACACCAGGCCCAGGAAATCGCCGGGGCGTCTGCGGCGATCAACGAGATGGCCGTTTCGATTGACCAGGTATCGGCCAACGCCGCCGAATCCTCCGCGGTAGCCGAGCGCTCGGTAGCAATCGCCAACAAGGGCAACGAAGTGGTGCACAACACCATCACCGGCATGGATAACATCCGTGAACAGATCCAGGACACCTCCAAGCGCATCAAGCGTCTGGGTGAATCGTCCCAGGAGATCGGTGACATCGTCAGCCTGATCAATGACATTGCCGATCAGACCAACATCCTCGCGTTGAACGCGGCCATTCAGGCCTCTATGGCCGGCGATGCGGGCCGAGGCTTCGCCGTGGTTGCGGACGAGGTGCAGCGGCTTGCGGAACGCTCGTCTGCGGCGACCAAGCAGATCGAGGCGCTGGTCAAGACGATTCAGACGGATACCAATGAAGCGGTAATCTCGATGGAGCAGACGACCTCCGAAGTGGTACGTGGGGCGCGTCTGGCTCAGGACGCCGGTGTCGCGCTGGAAGAGATCGAGAAGGTATCCAAGAGCCTGGCGGCACTCATCCAGAACATTTCCAACGCCGCGCGGCAGCAGGCTTCGTCGGCCGGCCATATCTCCAATACCATGAACGTCATTCAGGAAATCACGTCGCAGACATCGTCAGGCACCACCGCCACTGCGAAGAGCATTGGTAACCTCGCGAAGATGGCCAATGAAATGCGTCACTCGGTATCCGGCTTCACGTTGCCGACGACGCAGGACCAGGCCTGATGAGAGCACGGCAGCCAGCCATGGCTGCCGTAGACGTTCACGAGTAAGGGGCAGGGCATGCAGCCAAGTGTTGACTGGTCATTGAGACCCTTGGCCGATATGTCGTCAGCCGAATTTAACGACTGGCAGGCCTTGCTCGAAGAGCGCTCGGGCCTCGTGGTTACCGAGCAGCGTCGAACGTTCCTCCAGGCGAACCTGAGCAGTCGCATGCGCGAAATCGGAGTGACTGACTATGCCAGCTACTATCGCCAGGTGACCGACGGTCCCCGGGGCGCGGTGGAATGGTCGACCCTGATGGATCGCCTGACAGTTCAGGAAACGCGCTTCTTTCGCCACCCACCGTCGTTCGCGCTGCTTAGTGACTATATGCGGCAGCGCCACGAGTCGCGTGATCACGCGGAGCGGCCCTGGTCGTTATGGAGCGTGGGATGTGCCAGCGGCGAGGAAACCTACTCGCTCGCGATCTGCGCCGCCGAGGCGCTGGACCATGGGCAAGCCGAGGCGACGTTTGGTGTGATCGGTACCGACATCAGCCTCAGCGCCTTGGCGCGTTCGCGCGAGGGCTTGTACAGCCAGCGGCGCCTCGAACAGGTGGTTCCCGACCTGCGCAATCGATATTTCCAGCAGTGTGCGGACGACCGATTCCAGGTAATACCGAGTCTGGCGTCCCGTGTTTGCTTTGCCAGGCTTAATGTCCTGGAGCTGGCTGGCGCGCCAATGTCCGATATGGACGTCATTTTTTGTCAGAACCTGTTGATCTACTTCCGTCGCTGGCGCCGCCGCGAAATCCTCAATCGCCTGGTCGAACGCCTGGTGCCGGGGGGCTTGTTGGTAATCGGCGCAGGTGAAGTGGTCGGCTGGCAGCACCCGGAGCTGACGCCCGTGGCTGATAGTCAGGTTCTGGCCTTTATCCGGAAAAGTTTATGAGCGGAGTCGCTATGGGTGATCGGCACGATTATGTCGCCCTGGAGTGGGTGAAAGGCGAAATTGCCGAAACGCTGAAGCAGGCGCGGCAGGCCTTGGAAGCGTTCGTCGAAAACCCGCAAGACTCGACGCGGATGCGCTTCTGTCTGACCTATGTGCATCAGGTGCATGGCACCCTGCAGATGGTCGAGTTCTATGGTGCAGCACTGCTCGCCGAGGAAATGGAGCAACTTGCCCGTGCCTTGATGGACGGGGCCGTTGCCAATCAGAACGAAGCGCTGGAAGTGCTCATGCAGGCCATCCTGCAGATGCCGGTGTATCTGGATCGTATCCAGAGCGCCCGTCGCGATCTGCCCATGGTCGTGCTGCCCCTGCTCAACGATCTACGCGCCGCACGGGGCGAGAAGCTGCTGTCGGAAACCAGCCTGTTCTCACCCGACATGTCTGCCCGCGCGCCCGCGCTTTCCCATGAATTTCTGGCTCAGAGACAGACCGAAGAACTCCCGGGGCTGCTTCGCAAACTGCGACAGATGCTGCAGGTCGCATTGGTCGGCGTCATCCGCAATCAGGATCTGCCGACCAATCTGGGTTACATGGCGCGGGTCTTCGCGCGTTTGGAAATGCTCTGCAAGGAAGCGCCGTTGGGCGCGTTGTGGCAGATCGCATCGGGTGTGGTCGAGGGGCTCGCCAGCGGAGCAGTCGCAAACGGCACCACGGTTCGGAACCTGCTGCGTCAGGTCGACAAGGAGCTCAAGCGCCTCGTTGCCCAGGGCGCCGACGGGATCAACCAGCCTGCACCTGACGAGCTGATCAAGAACCTGCTCTTCTACATAGCCAAGGCACCGACCGAGTCCCCACGCATCAAGGCGCTGAAAGCCGAATACAGCCTGGATGATGCGTTGCCGGACAGTACCCTGGTCGATCAAGAGCGCGCCCAGCTGTCGGGTCCGGACCGAGGAGCGATGCGCTCGGTCGTGGGCGCTCTGTGCGAGGAGCTGGTTCGAGTCAAGGACAGCCTGGACCTGTTCGTGCGCAGTGATCGCCTTGGGCTGGCCGAGCTTGGCGCGTTGCAGCCGCCGCTCAAGCAGATCGCCGATACGCTCGCCGTGCTGGGTTTCGGTCAGCCCCGGCGGATCGTGCTCGATCAGATCGGCGTGATCGAAGCCCTGGCTCAAGGGCAGCGGCAGCCTGACGACGCGGCGCTGATGGATGTCGCAGGTGCATTGCTGTATGTCGAGGCGACGTTGGCCGGCATGGTGGGCGGTACATCTGATGAGCGGGGCGAAGAGAGCCATCTGCCCACCACCGACGTGGCGCAGATTCATCGCCTGGTGATTCGCGAGGCGAGGACTGGCCTGGAGCAGGCCAAGGACGCGATCATCGAATTCATCGCCTCCCAGTGGAACCATCAGCACCTGGCGCGCGTACCCGAGCTTCTGACCCAGTCACGCGGTGGGTTGGCCATGGTTCCGCTGGCACGTGCCGCCGCATTGCTGGACGCCTGCAACCGCTATATTCAGGAACAATTGCTTGCGCAGCAGGCGATTCCGGACTGGCAGAGCCTGGATACCCTCGCCGATGCCATCACCAGCGTCGAGTACTACCTCGAGCGCCTCAGCGAAGACTGCGGCTCGCAAGGCGATCTAATTCTCGACGTTGCCGAAGAAAGCTTGCAGGCGCTGGGGTACCCGCTACGTGAGCCGGCCCCGACGGCCGCCGATCAGGCCGATCAGATAGGTACCGAGGCGAGCCTGGAGCTGCACGATCCGCTGGATGAGATCGAAGTCCTGCTGCCGGAGCCTGCGTCGGATTCCGCGCCTGCGCAGCGGCCGGAAGAATCTGACGAACTCAGCGCCGACGAGGCGACGCTCGACGAGCCGGACCTGGACGAGCCGGACCTCGTCCTTGAGTGGATGGCTGACGAGCAAGGTACGGCAGACGGCGATGACGCCGAGTCCGCATCGTCAGCCGTATCGGCGGAGTGGCTCGAACTCACCGAAGAGCCCGTAACCGAAATGCCTGCACCTGAAGAGGCTGATGCGTCATCGCCGGATATCGATATCGACGAGTCGCCTGCCGACGAGCCGCTGCAGGGCCTTACCTTGGAATGGAGCGAGGCCGAAATGGCCGAACTCGACATGCCCGAGGTTGAGTTGCCTGAGCGGGTGGAGCAATCGGTTGCCGCCGAACCGGCGCTGACCATGGAAGATGTGATGGCCGCGCCGGTCAGTTCGATCAACCCGCCTGCGCAGCACGTCCCGCCGAGTTTGCTACCACCACCCGAGGGCGAGGAACCGGTCGATGACGACCTGCTCGAAGTGTTCATCGAGGAGGCCGCCGAGGTGCTCGAGACCATCGGCGAGTACCTGCCGCGCTGGTGCGCCGACACTGCCGACAAGGACGCGCTCGGCGAGGTGCGGCGAGCCTTCCATACCCTCAAGGGCAGTGGGCGCATGGTGCGCGCATTGATCATCGGCGAACTGGCCTGGTCGGTCGAAAATCTGCTCAACCGCGTGCTCGATCGCAGCATCGAACCGAGCGAGCCGGTACGCAAGCTGGTCACCGATGTGGTTGCCCTGATGCCCGTGCTGGTCGAGGAATTTGCCGCCAAGGCGCAGCGTCAGCGCGATGATGTCGACCGGCTCGCCGCGAACGCGCACGCTCTGGCGAAAGGGCTGCCGACCGATCCGGAGCCGTCGGGCGGTGTCACGGTTGACGAGCCAGCGGCGGCACCGGCGGTCGAGGATCCCCTGGATCCGCAGCTGCTGGAGATCTTCCGCAACGAGGCTGAAGCCCATCTCACCACCTTGGTCGACTACCTCGCCGACTGTGCGCAACGCCTGCCGCAACCGGTGACTGATGCCTTGCAACGGGCGCTGCACACCCTCAAGGGCAGCGCGCATATGGCAGGCATCCTGCCGGTGGCGGAGATTGCCACGCCGCTGGAGAAAATGGTCAAGGAGTTCAAGGCCAACCTTATTCCGATGGATCTGGCCGAGGCCGAGCTGATTCAGGCTGCCGAGCAGCTGCTGCGTCGCGGACTCGAGAATCTCGAGCACGATCCGCTGGCGCCGATAGAAGGTGCCGAAGCGTTCATCGCCCGGGTTCATGTCCTGCATCAAGCTCGGTTGGCGGACGTCAGTGAGCGTGCCAACAGCGAACAGGGCGAGCCGCGCGACCCGGGGATGATTGCGCTGTTTCTCTCCGAAGGCATGAACATCCTGCTGGACGCCGAGGACTTGCTGCATAGCTGGCGCGAGCACCCAGCCGAGCGCCAGGAGTTGTCGGCGCTGCTGGAGGAGCTGACGACGCTCGGCCTCGGTGCGCAGATGGCCGATCTGCCGCAGATCGATGCGCTTTGTCAGGTTCTGCTCGATCTCTACGCGGTGGTGCAGGACGGCCGTCTCGCGGTCAGTGCACGCTTCTTTGATGGCGTCGAACAAGGCCATGAGGCGCTGGTCGGCATGATGGATCAGGTTGCGGCCGGTCTGCAGGTCACCGGTCAGCCCGAGTTGGTGGCTCGCCTCGAAGCGTTACTCAGCGAGGCGATCGACCCGCAGGTCTATGAACTGCCAGGCGAAGACCTGCAGCCTTATGCCCTTGCCGATAGCGTTGCGATCGATGACGTCACCGAGCATACAACCGAAGCCGAAGCCGAAGCCGAAGCCGAAGCCGAAGCCGAAGCCGAAGCCGAAGCCTGGCCTGCGGAGCCTCATGCGGAGCACAACGCACTCGACGAGGAAATGGTCGATATTTTTCTCGACGAAGCCGTCGATCTGCTTGAAAGCGCCGGCGCCGCGCTGGAGCGCTGGCTTGGTGACCCTGCCAATCAGCTAGCGCTCTCGGCACTGCTGCGCGATCTGCACACGCTCAAGGGTGGCGCGCGGATGGCGGAAGTCCGCCCGATCGGCGATCTGGCCCATGAGCTCGAAACCCTCTACGAGGGGCTTTCCGACGGCCGCTATGTCCACACGGAGGATCTCGCCAGGCTGCTTCAGCGCAGCCACGACCAGTTGGCGGTGCAGCTGGAGCAACTTCAGGCACATAAGCCGATGGATGCCGCCGCGACGCTGATCGAAGAGATTCGCGCCTATCGCCAGGGCATTCGGCCGAGCTTGGGCGGCGATGCCTTCGGGCCGAGCGAGGTGGGTGCGGCCGAGGCTATTTCCGCTGCGGAACTTGAAGTCGGCGACGCTGAGCCCTCGGCATTGGCCGACATGGATGATGAGATCTCTCTCGTACCCGGTGCGAGTGATGTTCCCGATGACGCCCCGACCGACGCTGAGTTCGAGCAGGCCGAGTGCGCGCCGACGGAGGCCAATGGTATCGCCCTGGAGGATTCGGCGGAGGACCCGTCAGCACCGCTGGAACCTGCGGCGATCGAGTCTGCCGGTTCCGAAGCTGCGCATCCTGCAATGGAGTCCGGCGCGCCCGAAGCCACCGATTGGGACAACCGGGATCCCGAGCTGGTAGAAATCTTCCTCGAGGAAGGCTTCGACATCATCGAGCGTGCCGGGGCCTCATTGCAGCGCTGGATGGACGACGTCGACAACAGCTTTGAGATCGAAGCGCTACAGCGTGACCTGCATACGCTCAAAGGCGGCGCGCGGATGGCCGACATACGCGAGATCGGCGATCTGGCGCATGAACTCGAGTACCTCTATGAGGGGCTGTGCGCCGGCAATTACCGTGCGAGTCCTGCTTTGTTCGTCCTGTTGCAGAGCTGCCATGACCGGCTGGCTGCGATGCTCGACGCGGTGCGTGCTTATCGGGCGCTGCCCAGCGGGCAGGACCTGATCGAAACCATCGGTCAGTTCCGGGCCAATCCTGACGAGCAGCTGAGCATCCCCAGCAGTGTTGCGCTGACCGCCGCTCAGGATACGGCCGAGGCTGAAATTCTCGACATTTTCATCGAGGAGGCCGATGACCTGCTCGAGGAGATGGAGACGTCGCTCGGGCGCTGGGAGGCCTCGCGCGATAGCGCTGCGCCGATCACCGACATGATGCGGGTGCTGCATACGCTCAAGGGTGGTGCACGCTTGGCCGGCCAGGGTCACCTGGGCGACATGGCCCACGATCTGGAACAGCGCCTGAGCGAAGCGCAACTGCAGGGTGGCCCCTGGACGGACAGCCTGTTTTTGGACGTGCAGGGCGGTTACGACGCGCTGCTCAAGGAAGTGGAAGCGATGCGTTCGCGGCTCGCCAGCGACGCAGTCATCGCGGCGCCCGAGCAACCGCCGGAAAGTCCCCAGGCGCCTGGTCCCGACGCCTCGGTGGTCGTCCTGGAAACTCCTATCCTGGCGGCCAGCGCGCAACGGCAGAACGTCGCGGCGCCGGCCAAAGTCCTGCCTTTCATCCGTCGTGCCGAACAGGCTGCTCTGGACGCCGCATCCCGCCGCGCGCCGCAGGAACTGGTGAAAGTTCCTGCCGACCTGCTCGAGGGCTTGGTCAACCTGGCTGGCGAAACCTCGATCTTTCGTGGTCGAGTCGAGCAGCAGGTCAGTGACGTCGGCTTCACCCTGGGCGAAATGGAAGCGACCATCGAACGTGTGCGCGACCAGTTGCGACGGCTGGATACCGAAACGCAGGCGCAGATCCTCAGCCGCTATCAGGCCGAGGCCGAGCGTGCCGGCTATGATGACTTCGACCCGCTGGAAATGGACCGTCACTCCCAGCTCCAGCAGCTTTCGCGCGCGCTGTTCGAATCCGCTTCCGACTTGCTGGACCTGAAGGAAACCCTGGCTGCGCGCAATCGTGACGCCGAAACCTTGCTGTTGCAGCAGGCGCGGGTCAACACCGAGCTCCAGGAAGGGCTGATGCGCACCCGCATGGTGCCGTTCGACCGCCTCGTGCCGCGTCTGCGGCGGATCGTGCGGCAAGTCGCCAGCGAGCTGGGCAAGCAAGTCGAATTCCATGTGGGCAACGCGACAGGGGAAATGGACCGCAGCGTGCTCGAGCGCATCGTCGCGCCGTTGGAGCACATGCTCCGCAACGCCGTGGATCATGGCGTCGAGCACGCGGCCAAGCGCGTGGCGGCGGGCAAGCCGGAGCAGGGCAATATTCGCCTGGATCTGAGCCGCGAGGGCGGCGACATCGTCCTGTCGCTGAGCGACGACGGCGCCGGTATCAATCTTGAAGCCGTTCGCCGCAAGGCGATCGAGCGTGGCCTGATGTTGCCCGGCAGCGACCTGTCGGACCATGAAGTGCTGCAGTTCATTCTCGAGGCGGGGTTCTCCACGGCCGAGCAGGTCACACAGATTTCCGGCCGCGGTGTAGGCATGGACGTGGTGCACTCGGAGGTCAAGCAGCTCGGCGGCTCGATGAGTATCGAGTCCAAGCTCGGCAGCGGTACGCGCTTCCTGATCCGCCTGCCGTTCACCGTGTCGGTCAACCGGGCGCTGATGGTCTATTCCGGCGAGGATCTCTATGCGATTCCGCTCAACACCATCGAAGGCATCGTGCGGGTCTCCCCCTATGAGCTGGAAGCCTACTATCAGCCGGGCGCGTCGCGCTTCGAGTACGCGGGGCAAACCTATGAGCTGCGTTATCTCGGTGAGCTGCTGAACAACGGCCAACGGCCCAAGCTGGTTGGCCAGAGCCTGCCGCTGCCGGTGATTCTGGTGCGCTCCAACGAGCACAGCGTGGCGGTGCAGGTCGATAGCCTGGCCGGCTCCCGCGAGATCGTGGTGAAAAGCCTGGGGCCACAGTTCGCTACGGTGCCGGGTATTTCCGGCGCGACTATTCTCGGTGATGGCCGCGTGGTGGTGATTCTCGACCTGCTCGCGACCATCCGCGTACTGCATGCACATCTGCTCACGCAGCAGCAGCCGTTGCGTCTGCTCGGCGAAGACGAGCCGGCCGAGATCGAGGTCGATCGGCCAACGCTGGTCATGGTCGTGGACGACTCGGTGACCGTGCGCAAGGTCACCAGCCGGCTGCTCGAACGCAACGGTATGAATGTTCTGACGGCCAAGGATGGCGTCGACGCGATCACCCAACTGCAGGAGCGCAAACCGGACATCATGCTGCTGGACATCGAGATGCCACGTATGGACGGTTTCGAAGTGGCCACGCTGGTGCGTCACGATGAGCACCTGAAGGACCTGCCAATCATCATGATCACCTCGCGAACCGGGGAAAAGCACAGGGACCGCGCAATGGCCATCGGCGTCAACGAATACCTCGGCAAGCCATACCAGGAGTCGCTGCTGCTCGAGGCGATCCAGCAACTGGTCAAGCGCCATGACTGAATTGTCGACCGCACGCATCGGCGTGATCGCCGACACCTCGCTGCAGCGGCACGTGCTGCAGCAAGCGCTGAGCGGCAACGGCTACAAGGTGGTTCTAAATAGCGATCCGGCCCGGTTGCAGGAGGCGGATCTGCTGGCGGTGGAGGCCGATCTTTGGTTGGTCGATCTGGCCCAGACAGAAGACTCCCCGCTTGTCAACGCACTGCTAGAGCGGGACAGCTGCCCGGTTCTGTTCGGTGAAGGGCACGCGCCCGAGCGTCATTCCGAGCACTATCCACGTTGGGAGCGCCGCTTGTTCGGTAAGTTGAAACGCCTGGTGGGGGATCCGTCCCGGGTCGTGGGCCCGCGTCTTGAAGGGCTGCGCGAGGAAGCAGAGCGGCCGAAGCCTCTAGAGCTGCCCAGCGCGTTACTGGCCGCTGAGTCGGTCGCAGGCGAGCCGGCTGCCGAAGTCTGGTTGCTGGCGGCATCGCTGGGCGGTCCCGAGGCGGTGAAGGCGTTTCTCGATGCATTGCCCGAGGGCTTGCCGATTGGCTTCGTCTACGCCCAGCACATCGAGGCCAGCTTCGAATCGGCACTGTCGCAAGCCGTAGGGCGCCATAGCCAGTGGCGCGTCAATCAGAGTCGCGCGCACGACCCGGTTCGCTGCGGCGAAGTCGTGATCGCACCCGTCGCTCAGGAAATGAGCTTCGGCAAGGATGGCGCCATGCTGCTCAGCGGGCGCAGCTGGCCGGAGCCCTACAGCCCGTCCATCGATCAGATGATGCTTAATCTGGCCCAGCAGTTCGGCAGCCGTTGCGGCGTTATCGCATTCAGTGGCATGGGCAGCGACGGCAATGCCGCCGCAGCTTACGTGTTGCGCCAGGGCGGGCGCGTCTGGACCCAGCGTGCCGACTCCTGCGTCTGCTCGAGTATGCCCGACAGCCTTCGCGAGGGCGGCTACAGTTCGTTCAGTGGCGATCCGCGCGAACTGGCCCAGGCGCTGGTCACTCATCTCGCCCAGCAGGCCAAACCGCCCGTTGCGGCTCTGCATTTGGAAAACCCATGAGTCAATCCGTCACTACCCAGGACACTGCCACCAGCATCACCGGGCTACTGGTGCCGCTGGCCGATCGCACGCTGCTGCTGCCCAACGTGGCTGTCGCCGAATTGATCCCGTATCGCGCACCGCACGCCACCGAGGGGGCTCCATCCTGGTTTCTGGGTCAGGTCCCCTGGCGCGACCTGCGATTGCCGTTGCTGTCATTCGAGGCGGCGTCAGGCGGGCAACCCGAAATCGGTCCGCAGGCGCGAGTGGCGGTACTCAACGCGCTGGGTGGGCGCGACCATGTGAAGTTCATCGCCCTGCTGGTGCAGGGTATTCCGCGATCGGTCAAGGTCGACCCCAGCCTGGCACGTTCGGATGTGGCATTGGCGCCGCTGGAGTTGGATGCGGTCAATTTTGGGGACGCCCAAGCGCGTATCCCGGACCTGGTGGCGCTGGAGCAGAAACTGGCGGACGCCGGGCTGATCTGACCGAGCTGGTCAGCACGCCCCGGCGATCGTCCGTGGCGTGTCGGCAAACTCAGTGCTCGGGTGGGAAATCACCCCATAGCTGCTGCGCCACGCTCAGCGCCACCACCGGGGCGGTCTCGGTGCGCAGGATCCGAGGGCCAAGGCGGGCGGGCTGGAATCCCGCGGTACGTGCCTGGGCCACTTCGGTATCGTTCAAGCCGCCTTCGGGACCGATCAGGACAGCCAGGGTGGCGGGGCGTTGATGCGCGGTTAGCGGTTCGGCCACTGGGTGCAGGACCAGCTTGAGCGCCGCCTCTACCGCCAGCCACTTGTTCAGGGGCATCGGCGGGTGAATGATCGGGATGATCGAGCGGCCGCACTGCTCGCAAGCGCTTATGGCGATCTGGCGCCAGTGGGCCAGACGTTTGTCCGCGCGCTCCTCATTCAGACGTACTTCGCAGCGCTCGCTGATGACTGGCGTGATCTCGGCCGCGCCCAGTTCCGTGGCTTTCTGGATGGCCCAATCCATGCGCTCGCCCCGCGACAGGCTCTGGCCGAGGTGTATACGTAGATTCGACTCGGGCAGGCCGGGCAGCCTGTCGTGCAGATCGACCGTGACTCGCTTCTTGCCGACTTCGACCAGCTCGCCGCGGTACTCATGCCCGCTGCCGTCGAACAGCTGGACCGCGGCGCCAGTCGTCAGGCGCAGGACCCGGCCGATGTAGTGCGCGGCGGTCTCTGGCAGATCCTGCGGGCCAAGCGAGAGTGGGGCGTCGATGAAGAATCGGGATATGCGCATCGGGCATGCTACGGTCGAAAGAAAGGAGCGGCAGTCTATCGCCTAAGCCGCAAACCCTGAAGCCTGCGGCCCGCGGTGACACTAACCAGGATCGCGAAACTCGTCGGGCGCGCCCGCGGCGATGGAGACGCTGACCGCTGCGCGGGTAGCGATATCGATGCCTTCGCTGGCGACCTCGGCCAGGAAGTCGATCTCTTCCTCCGTGATGGTATATGGGGGCAGGAAATACACCACGCTGCCCAGCGGGCGTAATAGGGCACCACGCTGCAGCGCATGTTGATAGACCTTGAGCCCGCGGCGCTCCTGCCAGGGATAGGCGGTCTTGCTGGCCTTGTCCTGCACCATTTCGATCGCGACGGCCATGCCGGTCTGCCGAACCTCGGCCACATGGGGGTGATCGGCCAGGTGAGCTGTGGCGCTGGCCATGCGAGCAGCCAGGCCTTTGTTGGCTTCGATCACGTTGTCGCGCTCGAACAGGTCCAGCGTCGCCAGGGCCGCGGCGCAGGCCAACGGGTTGCCGGTGTAGGTATGCGAATGCAGGAAGGCGCGCAAGGTCGCGTAGTCGTCGTAGAACGCCTGGTACATCCTGTCGGTCGTCAGCACCGCGGCCATCGGCAGGTAACCGCCGGTGAGCGCCTTGGACAGACACAGGAAATCGGGCGTGATGCCCGCCTGCTCGCAGGCGAACAGGGTGCCGGTGCGGCCGAAGCCGACCGCGATTTCGTCGTGGATCAGGTGTACGTCGTAGCGATCGCAGGCCTCGCGCAGCAGCTTGAGATAGACCGGGTGATACATGCGCATGCCGCCAGCGCCCTGGATCAATGGCTCGACGATCACCGCAGCGATTTGATCATGGTGCTCGGCCAGGGTCTGTTCCATGTGCGCGAACATCTGGCGCGAGTGTTCCTCCCAGCTCACGCCGTCGGGGCGCAGATAGCAATCCGGGCTGGGTACCTTGAAGGTATCGAGCAATAACGGCTTGTACGTATCGGTGAACAGCGCAACGTCGCCCACCGACATGGCCGCCACGGTCTCGCCGTGATAACTGTTGGTCAAGGTGACGAAGCGCTGCTTCTCCGGCCGCCCGCAGTTGCGCCAGTAGTGGAAGCTCATCTTCAGCGCGACCTCGATGCCCGCCGAACCGTTATCGGTGAAGAACACCCGATCGAGACCGGCCGGGGTAATCTTGACCAGGCGCTCCGACAGTTCCACAACCGGCTGGTGGCTGAACCCGGCGAGCATTACATGCTCGAGCTGATCGAGCTGGTCCTTGATGCGCTGATTGATGTACGGGTTGGCGTGACCGAACACGTTGACCCACCAGGAGCTGACCGCATCGAGATAGCGTTTGCCGTCGAAGTCTTCCAGCCAGACGCCCTCTCCACGCCGTATGGGAATCAAGGGCAACTGCTCGTGATCCTTCATCTGGGTACAGGGGTGCCAGAGCACGGAGAGGTCACGCTGCATCCAGCTGTCGTTCAGGCTCATGGTCGCTCCTTTGCACGTAAAATCGTCGCAGCCTAGCAGAAGTCATCCATGGCGCTTAGCTAGCGTCCATCTATCTGCCTGGTCGATAAATTGAAACAAAAAACGAGATTCATTCCGATCTGTTAGTCGTTAGGCTTGGCTCATTCATTTTCGAGGCATCTTCATGCATTGGCGAAACTCATCCAGTAACTATGGCTTGGTCAGTATTCTGATGCACTGGCTCGTGGCGATCGGCGTGGTGGGGCTGTTCACGCTGGGTTACTGGATGGTGGGCTTGACCTACTACAGCAGCTGGTACCGTACCGCCCCCGAGATCCACAGGAGCATTGGCCTGCTGCTTCTGGCAGTGATGGTATGCCGGGTCGCCTGGCGATTCCTGAGCCCCGGTCCGGCGCCGCTGGCGAACCACGGGCGGTTCACGCGTTCGGCCACCAAGGCGGGGCACGGCCTTCTCTACATCGGCCTGTTCGCGGTGATGATCTCCGGCTACCTGATATCCACTGCCGATGGACGTGCGATCAGCGTGTTTGGTTGGTTCGAGGTGCCGGCAACGATCACCTCGATACCCAAGCAGGAAGACGTCGCCGGCCTGGTCCACCAGTACCTCGCCTGGGGCCTGGTGATTTTTTCCGGCGTGCATGCATTGGCGGCGCTGAAACACCATTTCATCGATCGCGATGCGACGCTCAACCGAATGCTCGGCCGTGCCGAAGCCTGATATCCATCACTCAAGGAGACATCATGTTGAAGAAAACCATTGCTGCATTGGCCCTGGGCTCGTCGCTTCTCGCCAGCCAGGTCTTCGCTGCGGACTATGCGATCGACACCCAAGGCCAGCATGCCTTCGTCAATTTCAAGATCAGCCATCTGGGCTACAGCTGGGTCTGGGGTAGCTTCAAGGAGTTCGATGGCAACTTCAGCTTCGACGCCAGCCAGCCAGAAGCGAGCAAGGTCAAGGTGACTCTGCAGACCGCAAGTGTCGACACGAACCATGCCGAGCGCGACAAGCATCTGCGCAGCGATGACTTCCTCAACGTTTCCGAGCATCCGACCGCCACGTTCGAATCCACGTCGGTCAAGTCGACTGGCGACGGTACCGCCGATATCACCGGCAACCTGACGCTTAACGGCGTAACCAAGCCGGTGGTGATCGCCGGTAAGTTCATCGGCGAAGGCAAGGACCCTTGGGGCGGCTATCGCGCTGGCTTCGAAGGCACCACGACGCTGAAACTGAAAGATTTCGATATCAAGATGGATCTGGGCCCGGCGTCCCAGACGGTCGATCTGATCATTTCGGTGGAAGGCGTTCGCCAGTAAACCGAGATGGGTTTTCCAGCGCCGGCGTAAGCCGGCGTTCTGCTTTCTATGGCACCGAAACCTGGTTGCCACTCGTTCAAAAGAACTGCGCTAGTCGTCCCGGTGGCGCGTCACAGACACGATCATCTGTTTACAGACAGTCTTGAATGTAAGTATATTCCTCACATTCTGCCATTCGAGTCTGTCCGAGCCATCTAGCTCTGGGACTGTCTGTTCAATGAGGTCGCGTTCGATGTCAATCAAGCAAGCCAGTGCTGCTCTGATCCCCTTTCTTGCCGCTGCGATCCTGCTCGGCGGTTGCCGCGATGACCAGGCCGAGCACGCCGGCGGGGGCAAGCCCCAGCCAAAGCCGCAGGTGGGTATCGTGACCCTGGAGGCCGAGCCGTTCGCCCAGACTACCGAGCTGCCGGGTCGCACCACCGCCTACCGGGTGGCCGAGGTCCGGCCGCAGGTCAGCGGGATCATTCAGAAGCGCTTGTTCACCGAAGGCAGTGAGGTGAAGCAAGGGCAACAGCTGTATCAGATCGATCCGTCCGTTTACGAGGCCACGCTGAAAAGTGCCGAGGCACGGCTGGCTTCGGCCAAGTCGCTGTCCGATCGCTATGGCTTGCTGGTCAAGGAGCAGGCGGTGAGCCAACAGGCCTATGACGAGGCCCGTGCGGCGTCGCTGCAGGCGCAGGCCGAGCTCGAGCGAGCGAAGATCGATCTTCGCTACACCAAAGTGCTCGCACCCATCTCCGGCCGCATCGGCCGCTCGGCAGTGACCGAAGGCGCCCTGGTCAGCAACGGTCAGGCGCAGCAGTTGGCGACCATCCAGCAGCTCGATCCGATCTACGTCGACGTAACCCAGCCGGTGCAGGACCTGATCGCCCTGCGCAACGACCTTGAAAGCGGTCGGCTGCAGCAGGCCAGTGACAGCGCGGCCAAAGCCCGGCTGATCCTGCCGAACGGCTCCGAGTATTCGCGTGACGGTACCCTGGAAGTCTCTGAGGTGGCGGTGGATGAAGGCACCGGTTCGGTCACCCTGCGCGCCGTGTTCCCGAATCCGGAGAAAAACCTGCTGCCCGGTATGTTCGTCCACGCGCGGCTGCTAGCCGGCGTGCGCGAGCAGGCCTTGCTGGTGCCGCAGCAGGGCGTGACCCGTAATGCTCGCGGCGAGCCGACCGCGATGGTGGTTGGCACGGACAACAAGGTCGAGCTGCGCCAGATCAAGACCGAACGTGCGGTGGGCAACCGCTGGCTGATCAGCGAAGGCCTGCAACCTGGCGACCGGGTCATCACCGAAGGCCTGCAGTTCATTCGCCCCGGTGTCGAGGTCGATCCACATCCGGCCGGCAACGTTCAACAGGCCGGCCCGGCTGCCGGGCAGCCCGCTGAGCAGGCCGCTGCGGCACCCGCTGCCGGCCAGGGGGAATAACCCGATATGTCCAAGTTCTTCATCGATCGGCCGATCTTCGCCTGGGTCATCGCCCTGGTGCTGATGCTTGCCGGCACGCTGGCGATTCTCAATCTGCCGGTCAATCAATATCCCAGCATCGCACCGCCCAACGTGGCGATCTCGGTCAACTACCCGGGCGCTTCGGCGCAAACCGTCCAGGACACGGTCGTCCAGGTCATCGAGCAGCAGCTCAATGGTCTCGATGGGCTGCGCTATATCTTCTCGGAGAGCAACTCCGACGGCAGCATGACCATCAACGTGACCTTCGAGCAGGGCACCAACCCCGACATCGCTCAGGTCCAGGTACAGAACAAGCTGCAGCTGGCGACGCCGCTGCTGCCGCAGCAGGTCCAGCAGCAGGGCATCCGCGTTTCCAAGTCGGCGCGCAACTTCCTGATGGTGGTGGCGCTGGTGTCCAAGGATGGTCGGCAGAGCAACTTCGATCTGGCCAACTACATCGTGGCCAATATCCAGGATCCAATCTCGCGCACCCAGGGTGTCGGTGACTTCCAGGTGTTCGGTGCCCAATACGCGATGCGTATCTGGCTCGATCCGGCCAAGCTGCAGCAGTATCAGCTGACCGCTGTCGACGTTCGTTCGGCCATCCAGGAGCAGAACGTCCAGGTGTCGTCCGGTCAGCTTGGCGGCCTGCCTGCCATCGAGACCCAGCAACTGAACGCCACGATCATCGGCAAGACGCGCCTGGAGACGCCCGAGCAGTTCCGCAAGATCCTGTTGAAGGTCAATGCCGACGGCTCGCAGGTGCGCCTGAGCGACGTCGCCAAGGTCGAGCTCGGCGCCGAGAACTATGCGATCAACGCTCAGTACAACGGCCAGCCGGCTGCGGGTCTGGGTATTCGCCTGGCCGCGGGCGGCAACGCGCTGGACACCGCCAATGCGGTGCGCCAGACCATCTCCGAGCTGGAACCCTTCTTTCCGCCGGGCGTCGAGGTGGTCTATCCCTACGACACCACGCCGGTGATCTCGGCGTCGATCGAGGGCGTGGTGCATACGCTCCTCGAAGCCTTCGTCCTGGTTTTCCTGGTGATGTTCCTGTTCCTGCAGAACCTCCGGGCGACGCTGATCCCGACGCTGGCCGTACCGGTGGTCATCCTCGGCACCTTCGCGATCCTGCTGACGTTCGGATACAGCATTAACACGCTCACCATGTTCGCCATGATCCTGGCGATCGGATTGCTGGTGGACGACGCCATCGTGGTGGTGGAGAACGTCGAACGGGTGATGCGCGAGGAAGGGCTCTCGGCCAGGGAAGCGACGCGCAAATCCATGGGCCAGATCCAGAGCGCGCTGGTGGGTATCGGCGTGGTGCTGTCGGCCGTATTGCTGCCGATGGCCTTCTTCGGCGGATCCACAGGAGTAATCTACCGCCAGTTCTCCATCACCATCGTCTCGGCCATGGTGCTGTCGGTGCTGGTCGCGCTGATCTTCACGCCGGCGCTGTGCGCGACCATCCTCAAGCCGCATGACGGCGAGCATGAAGGCAAGCGTGGCTTCTTCGGCTGGTTCAACCGCACGTTCGATCGCGGTACCCAGCGCTACGAGCGCGGTGTTGCAGGTCTGCTGCGGCGCAAGGTGCCCTACCTGCTGATGTATCTGCTGATCGTCGGCGTGATGATCTGGATGTTCACCCGCATTCCCACCGCGTTCCTGCCCGAGGAAGACCAGGGCGTGCTGTTCGCCCAGGTGCAGACGCCTGCCGGTTCGACCGCCAACCGCACCCAGGAAGTGGTCGAGCAGATGCGCGACTATTTGCTGAACGAGGAAAGCGAGACGGTCCGTTCGGTCTTCACCATCACCGGCTTCAACTTCGCCGGTCGCGGTCAGAGCTCCGGCATGGCCTTCATCATGCTCAAGCCCTGGGAAGAGCGCACCGAGTCCGGGCAGGGCGTGTTCGATCTGGCCCAGCGTGCCCAGGGCTATTTCTTCAGCCTGCGCGACGCCATGGTGTTCGCCTTCGCACCGCCTGCGGTGATGGAGTTGGGCAACGCCACCGGTTTCGACGTCTATCTGCAGGATCAGGCCGGGCTCGGTCACGAGGCCCTGACCCAGGCGCGCGACAAGTTCATGGAGCTGGCGGGGCAGGATCCGGTATTGACCGGGGTTCGCTTCAACGGCCTGCGGGACGAGCCGCAGTACCACCTGATCATCGACGATGAAAAGGCGCGTGCCCACGGGGTTTCGCTCGCAGCGATCAACGACTCGCTGTCCATCGCCTGGGGTTCGAGCTACGTCAACGACTTCATCGACCGCGGGCGCGTCAAGCGCGTCTACATGCAGGGCGAGCCCAGCTCACGGATGAATCCGGAGGATCTCGGCAAGTGGTATGTGCGTAACGATGCGGGCGAGATGGTGCCGTTCACTGCCTTCGCCTCTGGCGAATGGACCTATGGGCCGCCCAAACTGACGCGTTTCAATGGCGTGCCGGCAATGGAGATTCTCGGCTCGGCCGCACCGGGCTACAGCTCCGGTGAGGCCATGGCCGCGGTCGAGCGGATCGCGGAGCAATTGCCCGCCGGTATCGGCTACTCCTGGACGGGGCAATCCTACGAGGAGCGCCTGTCCGGTTCGCAGGCCCCAGCACTGTATGCCCTGTCGCTGCTGGTGGTGTTCCTCGCGCTCGCGGCGCTGTACGAGAGCTGGGCGATTCCCTTCTCGGTCATGTTGGTCGTGCCGCTGGGTATCGTCGGCGCGCTGGCGTTCACCATGGGGCGTGGGTTGTCCAATGACGTCTTCTTCCAGGTGGGGCTGCTGACCACCATTGGCTTGTCGGCGCGTAACGCGATCCTGATCGTCGAGTTTGCCAAGACGCTGCACGAGCAGGGCATGACGCTGGTCGACGCGGCGATCGAAGCGTGCCGCATACGTCTGCGGCCTATCGTGATGACCTCGCTGGCGTTCATGCTCGGCGTGCTTCCGCTGGCGATTTCCAGCGGGGCGGGCGCGGGCAGCAAGCATGCGATTGGTACGGGCGTGATAGGCGGCATGCTCAGCGCCCTGTTGTTGGCGATATTCTGGGTGCCGCTGTTTTATGTCGTGGTGTCTTCGCTGAGTGAGCGCAGAAAAAAGGTCGCTGAAGAACCGAAGGGAGATGCGCAATGAACAAGTCGGTAATGGCCGTGGCGCTGATGGCTGCGCTGAGCGGTTGCTCCCTGATCCCCGAGTATCAGCCTCCCGATGCGCCTACGGCGGCCAACTGGCCGGAAGGCGAGGCCTATGACGGCGCTTCCAGCGCGGCTCTGGGGCAGGAGAATCTCGACTGGCAAACCTTTTTCCGTGACCCGGCACTGCGCCAACTGATCGGTGTGGCACTGGAAAATAACCGCGACCTGCGTGTCGCGGCGCTCAACGTCGATGCCTATCGTGCGCTGTACCGCATTCAGAGAGCCGACCTGCTACCTGCCGTGAGCGCTGACGGTACCGGCAGTCGCACGCGGACGCCTGGCGACCTCAACCAGACCGGGCAGAGCGCGATCAGCAGCCAATACAGCGCAACGCTCGGCGTGTCCTGGGAGCTGGATTTGTTCGGTCGCCTCGGCAGTCTGCGAGAGCAGGCGCTGCAGGAGTATTTTGCCACCGAAGCGGCGCAGCGCAGCACGCAGATCAGCCTGATTGCCAGCGTTGCCAACGCCTGGCTGACGTTACAGGCCGATCAGGCCCTGTTGCAGGTCAGTCGCGACACTCTCAAGACCTACGAGCAAAGCCTCGGTTTGACGCAGCATAGCTTCGACGTCGGCGTTGCCTCGGCGCTCGATCTGAGTCAGGCACGCAGTGCCGTGGATACGGCGCGGGTCCGCATCGAACAGTACACACGCCAGGTCGCGCAGGATCGCAATGCGCTGACCCTGCTGCTTGGCCAGAACATCCCCGGCAACCTGCCGGCACCCGGCCAACTGGAGCGCGATCAACTGGCCGCGTTGCCTGTCGGTCTGCCATCCGATCTGCTGCAAAAGCGTCCAGACATCATCCAGGCGGAGTATCAGCTCAAGGCGGCCAACGCCAATATCGGCGCGGCGCGCGCGGCGTTCTTCCCGCGCATCAGCCTGACGGGTGCTGCGGGTACGGCAAGCAGCGAGTTGTCCGGCTTGTTCGATGGCGGTTCGAGCTACTGGAGTTTTTCGCCGAGCATCAGCGTGCCGATCTTCAATGCCGGCCAACTTCGAGCCAACCTCGACTACGCCGAAATCAGCCGCAACATCCAGGTGGCACAGTACGAAACGGCTATCCAGACCGCCTTTCGCGAGGTGGCCGACGGCCTGGCTGCCCAGTCCACCTATACGCGGCAAGTGCAGGCACAGCGCGACCTGCTGGACACCAGCGAAGACTACTTCCGCCTGGCGGAACGGCGCTACCGGACCGGTGTGGACAGCTACCTGACGCTGCTTGACGCCCAGCGCCAGCTATTCGACGTGCAACAGCAGTACATCACCGATCGCCTGGCCCAGATGATCAGCGAGGTCAATCTGTTCAAGGCGCTGGGTGGCGGCTGGGAAGCGCCGGCGCAAACGATGCCCGACGAAGGCTGACGACCTTTCCCTCGGCAGGGCTCTGAGCGTCACTGCTGGGCGATCAAGGCGCAAATGAAAACGCCGCCCCGAAGGGCGGCGTTTTTTTGTCTCAGCGGTTCAGCGGTTGCGCGTCAGCAACGCCGGCTTTTCACCGCGAGGTCTGGTCGGTAGCTGATCCAGCTGCTCGGCGCTGGGCAGTCGGTCGAGCTTCGACTCCTTGTGGATGATCAGCGGCTGCTTCTCCTTGGGCTTGGCTGCGACTTCGTCCTGACGTCCGCCGCGCTCGTTGTCGATGCGCCGGCCTTCGTTCTTGCGTCGTGGCTGGCCGCCGCGCGACTGGCCCTGGCCTTGACGCTTGCCCTTGCCCTGGCCTGCGCCGGCCCCTGTCGAGGCCCCTGCACCGCGTGGACCCGCCGCAGCGCGTGGCTGGCCCGTGCCAGGCTGAGCGGGAGCGCCCGGACGACGGCCGCGACCCTGCTTGTTCTGGTACGGGCTGACGTAGTCGACGCGATTGCCGAAGTTGTCCACTTCGTCATCAAGAAAAACTTCCGGATCGCGATCGCTGGGCAGGCGTGGCGGGCGGCTGACGGGGGCCGCAGCAGCGCCTGTCGATGCGCTCGAGGCTGCGCCGGCGCTGCGCGACTTGTTCCGACCGCGGCGATTGCGTTCTTTCGGCTCGCCGCTGGGGCTTTCCGCCTTGGCCGCGCGGGGCTTGCGCTCGCCATTGCGTGGCGGGCGCGGTTGACGGGGTTCGCGTACTTCAGGCTTTTCCGCTTCGACGGCGCTGGCGTCGAAGCCCATCAGGTCGCCGTCGGGAATGCGCTGCTTGGTCATCCGCTCGATGCCCTTGAGCAGCTTCTCCTCGTCGGGGGCGACCAGGGAGATCGCCTCGCCGCTGCGACCGGCACGGCCGGTCCGGCCGATACGGTGGACGTAATCTTCCTCGACGTTAGGCAGTTCGAAGTTGACCACATGGGGCAGCTGATCGATATCCAGGCCGCGTGCCGCGATATCGGTCGCCACCAGGATGCGTACGGCGTTGGCCTTGAAGTCCGCCAGCGCTTTGGTGCGGGCGTTCTGGCTCTTGTTACCGTGAATCGCCACGGCTGGCAGGCCATGCTTGTCGAGATACTCGGCGAGACGGTTGGCGCCATGCTTGGTGCGAGTGAAGACCAGTACCTGTTCCCAGGCACCCTGGGTGATCAGGTGAGCCAGCAAGGCGCGCTTGTGGCTGGCGGGCAGGCGGAACACGCGCTGCTCGATGCGCTCGACCGTGGTGTTCGGCGGCGTGACCTCGATGCGCTCCGGCTCGTGCAGCAGCTTGCTGGCGAGATCGGTGATGTCCTTGGAAAAGGTGGCCGAGAACAGCAGGTTCTGACGCTTGGCCGGCAGCTTGGCGAGGACCTTCTTGACGTCATGGATGAAGCCCATGTCGAGCATGCGGTCGGCTTCGTCGAGGACCAGTATCTCCACATGCGACAGGTCCACAGCCTTCTGGTTAGCCAGGTCGAGCAGGCGGCCTGGGCAGGCGACGAGTACGTCGAGGCCCTTGGCGATGGCCTGGATCTGCGGGTTCATGCCGACGCCGCCGAAAATGCAGGCGCTCTTGAACGGCAGGTCGCGGGCATAGACCTTGAAACTGTCATGGACCTGAGCAGCGAGTTCGCGCGTCGGAGTCAGCACCAGCACGCGCGGCTGGCGCGGGCCGTGGCGGTGTTCACGGTCGGGGTGTCCGCCCGGGAACAGAATTTCCAGTACGGGGAGGGCAAAGCCACCGGTCTTGCCGGTTCCCGTCTGTGCGGCGACCATCAGGTCGCGTCCTTGCAACACGGCGGGAATGGCCCGCTGTTGCACCGGTGTAGGCTGGGTATAACCGGCAGCCTCGACGGCACCGGCCAAAGCCTCGGAGAGACCGAGGGAAGCAAAGGACATGAGTAATCCTGTCTTGTGTAGGGCGATGCCCTGGGATGGTCATGCCTGGCTCGAATCGCGACTGGCGTGCGATCCCGTCCGGTCCTGCCGCATTGAAAGATGCTGACATCCGGGCGTAAGCCTGGCGGAAGTGCGGAGTATAACAGAGCCTGTTAACACCGCATTGCTAGGACAGTGTGGCAGTTCGCAGGTTCATTGACCAGCTCCCTGTTTTGCAGGGAGCTGATTCAACGATCAGCTGGCCAGCTTGAGGTTGTCCCATATCGCCAGGCAGGGTTCGGCCTGGTTCAGGGTGTAGAAGTGCAGGCCCGGTGCACCACCCGCCATGAGCTTCTCGCACATCTCGCTGATCACCTGCTCGCCGAAAGCCTGGATGCTCTCGGCGTCATCGCCGTACGCCTCCAGCTGCTTGCGTACCCAGCGCGGGATCTCGGCGCCGCACGCGTCGGAGAAGCGCGCCAGCTTGCTGTAGTTGGTGATCGGCATGATGCCTGGCACGATCGGTGTATCCACGCCCAGCTTGCGAACGCGATCGACGAAGTAGAAGTAGCAGTCGGCGTTGAAGAAATACTGAGTGATGGCGCTGTTGGCGCCGGCTTTGGCCTTGCGTACGAAGTTGGCCAGATCCGCCTCGAAATTGCGCGCCTGCGGATGCATCTCCGGATAAGCCGCGATCTCGATATGAAAATGGTCGCCCGTTTCGGCGCGAATGAATTCGACCAGTTCATTGGCGTAGCGCAGCTCGCCGCTGGCCATGCCCATGCCCGACGGCAGATCGCCGCGCAGCGCAACGATGCGCTTGATGCCGGCGTTCTTGTACAGGTTCAGCAGCTCGCGCAGTTCCTGCTTGCTGTCGCCGACACAGGAAAGGTGTGGCGCGGTAGGCACCTTCACATCGCCATCGAGTTGCAACACGGTGTTCAGGGTGCGATCGCGCGTCGAGCCGCCCGCGCCGTAGGTGCAGGAGAAAAAGTCCGGCTTGCACTCGGCCAGCCGGCGCGCGGTGGTCATCAGTTTCTCGTGCCCGGCATCGGTCTTGGTGGGGAAGAACTCGAAGCTGATGGAGGGTTTCGATTGGGGTTCGTTCATGACAAATCCAGGGGCTGTCGGACAGCACGCTGCCCGAAACTTCCTTATCGACAAAGGCTGGAGGCTAGAAGCTGGACGAGAGAGCGATACGATGCGGCTATTCGTCCAGCCTCCAGCCTTCCGGCCTCCAGCGGTTCTTAGTAGCGGTAAGAGTCCGGCTTGAACGGCCCTTCGACCTGGACACCGATGTACTCGGCCTGGCTCGGGGTCAGGCGGGTGATGACGCCACCGAAGCCCTTGACCATCTCGGCGGCGACTTCCTCGTCGAGCTTTTTCGGCAGGACCATGACGGTGACGTTCTGGGTCTTCTCGGCAACCGGCAGGTCGGCGAACTTCTCGTTGAACAGGTGGATCTGCGCCAGCACCTGGTTGGCGAAGGAGCCGTCCATGATCCGGCTCGGGTGGCCGGTGGCATTGCCCAGGTTAACCAGGCGACCTTCGGCCAGCAGGATCAGGTAGTCGTCGTTCTGCGCATCGAAGCTGCCCGGGCCGGTACGGTGGATCTTGTGCACCTGCGGCTTGACCTCTTCCCATGCCCAGTTCTTGCGCATGAAGGCGGTGTCGATCTCGTTGTCGAAGTGACCGATGTTGCATACCACGGCGCGCTTCTTCAGCGCCTTGAGCATGCCGGCGTCACAGACGTTGGCATTGCCGGTGGTGGTGACGATCAGGTCGATCTTGCCCAACAACGCGGCGTCGATGCTGGCGTCGGTGCCGTCGTTGAGGCCGTCCTTGTACGGGGAGACCAGCTCGAAGCCGTCCATGCAGGCCTGCATGGCGCAGATCGGGTCGACTTCCGAGACCTTGACGATCATGCCTTCCTGACGCAGCGATTGCGCCGAACCCTTGCCCACGTCGCCGTAGCCGATGACCAGTGCCTGCTTGCCGGACAGCAGGTGGTCGGTGGCGCGCTTGATGGCGTCGTTGAGGCTGTGACGGCAGCCGTATTTGTTGTCGTTCTTGCTCTTGGTGACCGAGTCGTTGACGTTGATCGCCGGGATCTTCAGGGTTCCTTTCTTCAGCATGTCCTGCAGGCGATGCACGCCAGTGGTGGTCTCTTCGGTGACGCCGTGCACGCGCTCGAGCACCTGCGGGTACTTGTCATGCAGGATCTGGGTCAGATCGCCGCCGTCGTCGAGGATCATGTTGGCGTCCCACGGCTGGCCGTCCTTGAGGATGGTCTGCTCGATGCACCATTCGTATTCTTCTTCGGTTTCGCCCTTCCAGGCGAATACCGGGATGCCGGCAGCGGCGATGGCGGCGGCGGCCTGGTCCTGCGTCGAGAAGATGTTGCAGCTGGACCAGCGGACTTCGGCGCCGAGGGCGGTCAGCGTCTCGATCAGTACGGCGGTCTGGATGGTCATGTGGATGCAGCCGAGGATCTTCGCGCCTTTGAGCGGTTGTTCGCCAGCGTACTTGTGGCGCAGGCCCATCAGGGCGGGCATTTCCGATTCGGCGATGATGATCTCGCGGCGACCCCAGTCAGCCAGGGAAATGTCGGCGACTTTGAAATCGTTGAAACCGGCAGGCGTCATGACAGCACTCATTGAAGAGTTCTCCATTCGTTTTGTGCGAATGGGCGCCGTTGATGCGTATGGTTAACGCCCCATCCGAGCCTGACAGACCCCTGAAAGGTAAGTCTGCTGCAGCGCCCCTCGGACAGGTGGCGGGCACGGCCGAACGGTGTCGGCCGAGTCAAACCCGGCGATTATATCCGCGACGCCAGGCAATCCCAAGCCCGGCGCTGTGCCTGTCAGTGGTCATTGTGGCTGGCGCCGCAGATCCGCCGTACCAGTCGGCCGATGGTCAGGCCCTGGATGAGAATCGAGAACAGCACGACCAGGTAGGTGATATTGAGCAGCAGATTGCGCTCGTCGCTGGCCGGCAGCGCCAGGACCAGGGCCACCGAGATGCCGCCGCGCAGTCCGCCCCAGGTCAGGATGCGTACCGTTCCGTCCGGCAGGGCGCGGCCGAGTTTGCGTAGCAGCAGTGCCGGTGGGCCGACGGCAATCAGGCGGGTGCCGAGAATCAGCAGCGCCACGCACAGCGCGATCAGCAGGTACTGCGCGCTGAAGGGCAGCAAGACCAGCTCCATGCCGATCAGCACGAAGAGCACGGCGTTGAGGATTTCGTCGAGCAATTCCCAGAAGTTGTCGAGGTTTTCCCGGGTGTGCTCGGACATCGCGTGACGGCGGCCCTGATTACCGATGATCAGGCCCGCGACCACCATGGCGATCGGACCCGATACGTGCAGGTGCGTCGCCAGGGTATAGCCGCCGAGAACCAGGGCGAGCGTCAGCAGCACCTCGACCTGATACTGATCGATGCTTTTCAGCAAGGCGAAGGTCAGCGCGCCGAGCAGACCACCGAGCAACATGCCGCCGCCGGCTTCCTCGACGAACAGCCAGACGGCTTCTCCCGCACCCGGCGCTTCACCACGCGCGAGCACACCCAACAGCACCGTGAACACCACCACGGCGACCCCGTCGTTGAACAGCGACTCGCCGACGATCGTGGTTTCCAGCGCCTTCGGCGCTCCTGCCGAGCGCATGATGCCCAGCACGGCGATGGGGTCGGTCGGCGAGATAAGCGCGCCGAATAGCAGGCAGTAGATCAGCGGCGGCTGCTGCTCGAACAGACCGAGGATGTACCAGGTGCCCAAGCCGATCACGGCGGTGGAAAACAGCACACCGAGGGTTGCCAGGAGGCCGATCGCCCAGCGCCGGGCGCGCAGGTCGGCGAGGTTGATGTGCAGGGCGCCGGCGAACAGCAGAAAGGACAACATGCCGTCCATCAATAGATGGTTGAAGTCGATGCGCCCGACCAGGGTTTCGATCTGCTCCTCGATCGAAGGTAGCCCCAGCAGTGCCAGCGCATGCAGCAGCACGGAAAATACCAGCGCCGTCGCCATGACTCCGATGGTCGGTGGCAGGCCGATGAAACGGTAGTTGAGATAGGCGAGCAGGGCCGTGAGGCTGATGAAGATGGCCGACAGTTCGAGCATGGGTTCCTCGGATACCTTTCGCAGGTGGGTTAGGCAATGGACCGGGTATCGGAGCGATTGGTGCCGGGCACCGCTACGGATTGGCGCTGCGTGGCCAGGCGAGCCAGCGACGCTAGGGCTTCCGGTGCTGGCGAACCCGCGCGGCCAGGACGCAGCGCCCAGGAGGCGACTTGGCCCGAACGCGCTCGTGGGTGGGCGGTCAAACGGGGAGCTCTGGTGAATCTCGCCGGGCGAAACCACAGGAGCACCAGCATGAACCTCTTGTTTCGTTCCGTTCCGTTTGCCCTGCTTGCCGCGTTCAGCCTACCGGCCGCCGCCAACTCCTGCTACGTCAGTGCCGAAACCTCGGGCGCCGTACCACCGCCAGTTGTGACAGAAAAATGCTTCGAATACCGAGGCTTGGAAGACAATTCCATCGATTGGGTGTGCCAGGACAACGAGGCGATCAAGAACTCCCAGCGGGAGATCCGCGACAGCTGTCCCGCGGGGCATTTCGGCGTCTGTACCGCCGCGCTGACACCGGAAACCCTGGCCAACGAGCGCGCCACCGGCACCCAGGCGGACAACGGCACCCTGCCGACCACCGTGCCCAAGGAGGCCCGGATCGTCACGTACCACTACCAGGCGACCGACCGCGCCCAGGCCAAGATCGACTGCGAGAGTGCGGGTGGTGAATGGTCGCAGTAGGCGCGATGCGTTTGGTGAATCGGCCGCATGGGTAGATAATCGCCGGCTTCGTAAGCCGAGTGGTTGAGCCATGAAACTGATGCCGTTGTGTGTGTCGCTTGTCGCCGTCCTTGCTCTGGTCGGTTGCAACCGCATCGATCCCAATTCGCCGCTGGGCAAGCGCAAGGCGATTTATCAACAGATGCTCGATACCAAGGAAGATCTCGGTGGCATGCTGCGGGGCCGGTTGGCTTTCGATTCCAATGGCTTCGTCGCCGGTGCGGCAAAGCTGGATGAGCTGTCGCGTCAGCCCTGGCAGTACTACCCGGAGGTCAAGGAAGAGCAGAGCGAGGCCCGGGACGATGTCTGGCAACAGCAGGAGCGCTTCAAGGAGTTGGCTCGTGAGCTGGAAGCGCGTACCGCGGAGCTGGTTACGGTGACGACCCAGGGGCCGGTGACCGCTGAGAGCGTCGGGGCTGCCTTCCAGCGTGTCGAAGACACCTGCGAGGCCTGCCACAAGAAGTTCCGCAACTTCTGACCATCTGCGGCGCGCCCGCCGTCAGCGCTTGGCCTTTTCCAGGGCGCGGCGGGCTTGGTCCAGGCGCCTTTTGCTGACCTCGACGACCTGCGGGTTGCCCGTGCTCAGCGCGCCGCGCAGCTGTGCTTCGCGAGTGGTCACCAACTGTTCCGCGCGCTCTATTTCGTCGTGATTGGATTGCAGCGCAACGACGCCGCGACAGCGTTCGGCGAGCCCATGCAGGCGCGCCTCCAATGCCGCACGCTGGCTGGTGTCGCCGTTCAGGCGCGCCTGCTTGATCTGCTGGCTGATGTACTCGCGGGTCTCGCTGCAGCTGCTGTCGGCCTCGGGCGCTGCAACAACGGCCTGCGCGCCGCACAGACTGAACAACAGCATGAAGAGGATTCGTCGATCGGCCATGCCTGATCCTTTTTCTTATTCTCGATGTCGTATGACTGGGTTCGGCCAGCGAAGTGCCGTCAGAAGCCGGCTATCCCGGTGGCCTGGAGCTGCCGTCGCAACTCCGTGACATCCGGCGCGGTGAAGAACGCGCGCAACTGCCGAGCCCTTGTCGCACCGATACCGGGCCTGGCTTGCCATTGCTCCAGGCTGGTGGCCGCCAGGCTATCCCAGTCGGCTGGCAGTTCGCTGCCGCCGCTGGGCGGCATGCCCAACGCCTGCATCCAGGTTGCGAAGGAGCGCCCTCGAGCCAATTGAAAACTGGCAGCCAGCGTATTTGCGCTGGCTTGGCCAATACCGGGGATCGATTCGAGCTGGCGCTGATCGAGTTGCAACCAGTCGAGCAGACCTGTGACCAGACCGGAGTCCACCAACGCCTGCCAAGTACCCGGGCCGAGCTGCGGCAGATCCAGGCCGTGCTTGCCACTGAGCCAGGCCAGACGCGCCATGAATTGCTGCTCGCAGCCAGGTTTGGCCTGCCAACAGCTGAGTGGGTGATAGGCATCGGCGGCAGGAATCTCGATGGGCAGGCGGCGCTGTGCGCGCCAGATTACGCCGTCGTAGCGAGGGATGGTCAGCCCGGCCAGGGCGATCGCGACCTGATCGTCGGGGCGGATGTCCGCCTCGTGCCAACGCGCCAGGGAGCCAAGACTGACGCGGCTGATACGTCGGTCGTCGAGCTGCAACGGCTCCAGCTCCAGCACCGGCGTGATCTTGCCCGTGCGACCGATGCTGAACTGCACTTGGCGTACGCGGGCGACAGCCGTGCGCACCGGGTATTTCCATGCAGCCGCCCAGTTCGGCGGCTGGGCTTGCCAGGAATCGCTGTCAGGCCGCTTGCCCTGGCGCAACACGATGCCATCGCTGGCGAACGGCAGAGGCTGATGGAACCAGTGGTCCCGCCAGTGCGCGGCGTCGGCGATCGTGTCGATGGGCACGGTCAGCGCGGCGCTTTGCTCGAAACCCATAGCTTTCAGCCCGTTCAGGCGTGCCTGCATATCGGACGGCCCGTTGGGCCAATCCCAGACGAACAGGCCGATCTGTCCGGCGGTCGCCTGGTCGAGCGTCTGCCGCGCCATTGCCCCGGCGACCTGACCGCGCGCCCCGGCACTGCCGGCTGTGGCCTGAACGTGGTGGTCGAGCCGCCAATAGAGTTCGCCCTGCAGGACGATGTCTCCAGCGGATGCCAGCTGGACCGGTATGGCCGGTAGCTGACGCGCACGGGCCGTCCAGTCCTGACCGCGGCTGCCGTTGCCGCGGCTGACGGCCTGTACCAGCGAGCCGTTGCGGTAGCGCAGCGTCACGGCGACGCCGTCGACCTTCGGCTGGAGCCAAAGGTCGGTGCGGCGATCCATCCAGTCGGCTACGGCTGCGCGGTCGGCGAGTTTCGCTAGTCCGGTCTGGGCCACCGGGTGCGGCACGTCGCCCGCCACGGTCGCCAGCGCGTCTGCCGGGGCGATGGAGCCATGCGCGAAACACTCATTCCAGTGGCGCAGGCGGCTGAGTGCCTGGTCATAGACTTCATCGTCGACCAGGGCGATCCCTTGACGGTGGTAGGCATCGTCCCATTCGGCGAGTTGTCGCTGCAGCGCACGGCTTTCCAATTCGGCGCGTTCGGCTGGCCAGTCGGGACATTGGGCCGAGGACAGGACTGGGGCGAGACACAGCAATAGCGTGATGATGGGGCGCATCGGAGCATCCTTGCTCGTTGGGGGCCTGCATTCTGCCAAGCGGGCCACCACGGGACCGTGCGCTGGCGCATATTGAGCCGCTCCCGGTCGCAAACCCATCCGTCCGGCGCCGCACTTGTCGCGGCGATGAGAGCGGGGCGATGGAATGAACCATGTCCGCACATCGCGGCCAGAATCCGAGTGACCCGGTCACATTAACTGAAGAGCCCATTCCGAAGAGTCGTGATACGGCCAGTTCGTCAGGCTGCGCGTCCGGTCTTGAGCCAGTGTCGACGGCATGATCGTTATCAACGTCATCGATTAGTGAGCTAACCACCTGCGTCGTACAATCGTCAGCCAATCCTTGCGGAGTGATTCATCAGTGCAGCCCGTGATTTCCATCGAACAGCTGAGCAAGACCTATGCGTCCGGCCATCCGGCGTTGAAACAGATCGATCTGCAGATCCGCAAAGGCGAAATCTTCGCGTTGCTCGGCCCGAACGGGGCGGGCAAGACCACGTTGATCAGCATCGTCTGCGGCATCGTCAATCCAGGGGGCGGCCGGGTCCTGGTGGACGGTCACGACATCATCGGCGACTACCGCCAGGCCCGTTCGAAGATCGGCCTGGTGCCGCAGGAGCTGGTCAACGAGGGCTTCGAAAGCGTCTGGGCCACGGTGCGCTTTTCCCGCGGGCTGTTTGGCAAGGCGCCAGATGATGCCTACCTGGAGAAGCTGCTCCGCGACCTGTCGCTGTGGGACAAGAAGAACGCACGAATCATCGAGCTCTCCGGCGGCATGAAGCGCCGCGTGATGATCGCCAAAGCGTTGTCCCACGAGCCGAGCATCCTGTTCCTCGACGAGCCCACCGCCGGCGTCGACGTCGAGTTGCGCCGGGATATGTGGGAGATGGTGCGGGGCCTGCGCGAACGCGGCGTGACCATCATTCTGACCACTCACTACATCGAAGAGGCCGAGGAAATGGCCGACCGCATCGGGGTGATCAGCAAGGGCGAGATCATCCTGGTGGAGAACAAGCAGGTGCTGATGCACAAGCTCGGCAAGAAGCAGCTGACCCTGCATCTGCAGCGTCCGTTGGCACAGATCCCGAACGAACTGGCCGCTTATCCGCTGGAGCTGGTCGATGCCGGCAACCAGCTGGTGTTCACCTTCGATGCCCAGCAGGAGGACACGGGTATCGCCGAGTTGCTCAAGCGCCTCGGTGAGCATGGCATCGACTTCAAGGATCTGCAGTCGAGCCAGAGTTCGCTGGAGGAGATTTTCGTCAGTCTGGTAAAAGGCAGCCGCACATGAATTTCTACGCAATCCGCGCCATCTACCTGTTCGAGCTGGCGCGAACCTGGCGCACGCTGCTGCAGAGCATCGCTACGCCGGTGATTTCCACCTCGCTGTATTTCGTGGTTTTCGGCTCGGCCATCGGCTCGCGCATGGAAGCGATGCACGGCATCCCTTACGGCGCGTTCATCATTCCCGGCCTGATCATGATGGCGCTGCTCACCGAGAGCATTTCCAACGCTTCGTTCGGCATCTATATGCCGCGCTATTCCGGGACCATCTACGAGGTGTTGTCCGCCCCGGTGTCGTACCTGGAGATCGTCATCGGCTATGTCGGCGCCGCCGCAACCAAGTCACTGGTGCTCGGCGTGGTGATACTGCTGACGGCGCGATTGTTCGTCGACTACGAGATTCAGCATCCGCTGATGATGACGCTGTTCCTGGTGCTCACCGCGGTGACCTTCTGCCTGTTCGGTTTCATCATCGGCATCTGGGCCGATGGCTGGGAGAAGCTGCAGATCGTCCCGTCGCTCATCGTCATGCCGCTGGCCTTTCTCGGGGGCAGCTTCTATTCCATCGAGATGCTGCCGCCGTTCTGGCAGAACGTCACGCTGTTCAATCCGGTGGTATACCTGATCAGCGGATTCCGTTGGAGCTTCTACGGCGTCTCGGATATCGGCGTCGGTATCAGTCTGGCGATGATTCTGGTGTTCCTGGTCGCCTGTTTGACAGCGGTGTGGTGGATATTCCGGACGGGCTACCGGCTGAAGAACTGACAGGGGCTCGGTCTTCCTTCCGCTCTGCATGTAGCATCGTGGCGCACTTCTATTTCGAGGCAAGCATGAAACACGTTCCTTCCATCGCTGTTCTGGTTCTTCTCAGCCTGACGACTGGTGCTGCCAGCGCCTTCAGCCTCGGCGAGGCCGCCCGTGCCGTGTCGGGGGTGACTGGCAGCGGCACCCCGCAAAACAATGCTCAGACGCAAGCGCTCGGTCTGATTGGTCAGCTCGACGAATTGGGTGTCACTCCCGTGCAGGCCGTAGGGGGCAGCGGCGCCCTGTTGCAGTTGGCCAAGCAGCAGCTGAGCAGCACCGATTACGCTCAGCTCGCCAAGTCAGTACCGGGGATCGACAAGCTCACCGGCGATAGCGGGCTGAATCAACTCGGCCAACTGGGTGCGCTGAGCGGCTTGCTCGGCAAAGCGGATACGTCTGTCAACGCTCAGACGGCCGCCGCGGTCGATAACGTACAGAGCCTGCCTGACGTCAGCCGGGCGTTTTCCGCGCTGGGCATGGATGCGGGGTTGGTCGGCCAATTTGCGCCGATCCTGCTGCGGTACTTAGGGAACCAGGGTGTAGGCGGCCAGCTATTGCAGAGCCTGGGTGGAATCTGGGATGTTGGTGGGGCTTGAGGGCTCGATCGAGTGAGGCTCATGCAATGTTGTAAATGCGGCGGTTAAGCCCGCATTGAGTTTGTCGACAGATGCAAAAAAGCCCCGCTCAGCTCACGCTGGCGGGGCTTTTTTCTGCCCGGCTCGGTCTTACAGACCCGCAGCCGCGCGCAGGGCGTCGGCCTTGTCGGTCTTTTCCCAGGTGAAGGCAGTGAAGGTGTCGCCACCGACCGTCATTTCATAGGGATCGCGACCGAAGTGGCCGTAGGCCGCGGTGGCCTTGTACATTGGGTGCAGCAGGTCGAGCATGGTGGTGATCGCGTAGGGACGCAGATCGAAATGCTCGCGCACCAGGGCGACGATCTTCTCGTCGCTCAGCTTGCCGGTGCCGAAGGTGTTGATCGAGATCGAAGTCGGTTGGGCGACGCCGATGGCGTAGGACACCTGGATCTCACAACGCTCGGCCAGGCCTGCGGCGACGATGTTCTTGGCCACGTAGCGACCGGCGTAGGCAGCCGAACGGTCGACCTTGGACGGGTCCTTGCCGGAGAAGGCGCCGCCGCCGTGACGGGCCATGCCGCCGTAGGTGTCGACGATGATCTTGCGTCCGGTCAGGCCACAGTCGCCCACCGGGCCGCCGATGATGAACTGGCCGGTCGGGTTGATGTGGAACTGGGTGTCCTTGTGCAGCAGTTCGGCCGGGATCACGTGCTTGACGATCAGCTCCATCACCGCTTCCTTGAGGTCGGAATGCTTGACCTCCGGGTTGTGCTGGGTGGACAGCACGATGGCGTCGATGCCGACCACCTTGCCGCCTTCATAACGGCAGGTGACCTGGCTCTTGGCATCCGGACGCAGCCACGGCAGCAGGCCGTTCTTGCGCGCTTCGGCCTGGCGCTCGACCAGGGCGTGGGAGAAACGGATCGGTGCGGGCATCAGCACGTCGGTTTCGTTGCTGGCGTAGCCGAACATCAGACCCTGGTCGCCGGCGCCCTGGTCTTCCGGCTTGGAGCGGTCGACGCCCTGGGCGATGTCCACCGACTGCTTGCCGATGATGTTGATGATGCCGCAGGTGGCGCCATCGAAACCAACGTCCGAGCTGTTGTAACCAATGTCGATGATGACGTCGCGCACCAGTTGCTCGAGATCGACCCAGGCGCTGGTGGTGACTTCGCCGGCGACGATGGCGACGCCGGTCTTGACCAGGGTTTCACAGGCCACGCGGGCGTGCTTGTCCTCGGCGATGATGGCGTCCAGCACCGCATCGGAGATCTGGTCGGCGATCTTGTCCGGATGCCCTTCGGACACGGACTCGGAGGTGAAAATCGAGTATTCGCTCATCTATCGGTTTCCTATTACCGGTGGGTGAGTCGGCTGTCAGGGGTGGGCCGGGAAAAGTACCGGGCCTGGATCTGAAAACCGTTCTTCAAGCCAATGTAGAGGCTCTCGCCGGGCGTGAGCCCCGCGGCATCGGCCCAACGGGCCAGATCGTCCTGTTCGAAGCCCAACCATAGATCGCCGCAGGCCTCCCTGGCCCAACTCTGGTTGTGGCTGCACAGCTCGGTGACCAGCAGGCTTCCGCCCGGGTTCACCAGCCGTGCCAGTTGCTTGAGCGCTTCACCCGGCGCCGCCAGATGATGCAAAACCATGTTCAGCACGACGCAGTCGGCCGACGGACAGTCGTCCTGCAAGGCGTCGGCCAGTTTCAGCTCGACGTTGTCCAGTGCGGCCTGTTCACAGCGCGCACGCGCCAGTTCGAGCATGGCCGGGCTGTTGTCCACCGCCACCACCTGTGCGAAGCGGTGGGCCAGCTCGGGCAGAAAGCTGCCGTCGCCGGGGCCAACCTCGAGCGCGGTCGCGGTCGGCGCGAAATCCAGCGCGTCGAGCAGCGCCACCACACTGTCACGATACTGTGGCAGTCCCGCGATCATGTCCTGGCGCGCCTGGAAGCTGCCGGCCATGCGCATGAAGAAATCCTCGCTGGCGGCACTGCGCTGTGCATGCACGGCGGCAATGCGTGCCTGCACCTCGAGCGGCAGGCTCAGCTGATCGACCTCTTCGAGCAAGGCAGCGTGCAGTCTGCCGCCGAGGCTGTCAGCGTGCGGCAGGGCGCGGCGATAGAAAATGGCGTTGCCTTCTCGGCGTGTTGCCAGCAACCCGGCCTGGGTCAGCACCTTGAGGTGGTGGCTGATGCCCGACTGGCCCGTGGCGAAGATCTGCGCCAGCTCGAGCACGCCGAACGAGTCGCTGGCCAGCGCCCGCAGCACATTCAGACGCAGCGAGTCGCCGCCGGCCTTGCACAGGGCGGCGAGCTGATCGCTGTCATCGAAGGAGATCTGGGGAATGCGCAGGCTCATAGGCCGCGCAGTCTAGTCGGTCGTTTTTCGTACAGCAATGGCTGTATCAAAAAGTTTTGATATTGAACAAGCGTTCGTTCAATTCACCAGGCTGTTGACTCCCATGCCGCAGGACACCAGGCCGAGGGCCAGCAGGAAGAAGCTCGGCAGTAGGTCGAGCACCTGCTGCAGCTGCGGATGACTGGCCAGACGCCGCGCCGCCAGGCTGTAGGTAATCAGAATGGACACATCGACCAATGCCCAGATGGCGATCAATGTCGCGGCCTGCGGCGCGAACGGCTGTGCTGGCAGGATGAAACCGGGCAGAAACGCGAGGAAGAAGAGGATGTCTTTGGGGTTCGACAGGCCCACGGCCATGGCGCGCCAGAAGTAGTGAACGTGGGAGCGTGGCAGGTGCGGCTTTTCGTCATTGCCGCCGCATAGCCCGTCCGCGCCGAGCCAGATCAGGTAAAGACCACCGATCACCTGGCCCCATTCGAGGATCACTGGCTCCAGATCCAGCGCCAGATAGATCAGCACCAGGGCCGCGACCAGCAGGATTTGGGCGGATAGCACGCCGCCGAGGATGGTCCAGGCCGGCCAGCTGCGCCGCGCATCGGCGATGACCAGGGCTACCACGGGGCCGGGTGAGGCGATCAGCAGAGTGATGGCGGCAGCAAAGGCCAGGTAGGTGGCGTTCATAGCTCGGTCACCAATTCGAAGATGCGTGATTGTTTGCCCAGCTTTTCGGTGTACAGCGGCAGGTTGCAGCTGGCGAAGGTGCGCTGCATCCAGCGATCGCTGCCGTCGAAACGGGCGGTGAAGGGGCTGCGTGCATGGGCGGTGCGGCGATTGTCGATGATCAGCAGGTCACCGGGGCCGAGCCGCACGGGCTCGACGACTTCCCAGGCGATGTTGCGCAGGTTGTCCAGCGATTGCTGGGCGCGGTCGCTGTAGGCAACCATGAACTGCGGGTCTAAGCGGAAGAATGGCGCGTCGGGATCGCCATAGAGCACGGTCTGGTGCTTGTTGATGTCGATGCGCTGGTTCTTCTCGTTCGGGCCGTAATCGGAGAGAAAGTTGTACGGCTCGTTGAGCAGGAAGGCCTGCTGTTCGTAACTCAGGTGCTCGAGAATGCGCTCGATCGAGGCGATGTAGGTGATAGCCTCGGCGGCCGGATCCTGGCGCAGGCAAAGCAGCAGCAGGTAATCGGGCTGGATCGCGTGGAAAGCGTTCTCGGTATGCAGGTCGAGTTCGGTGTCGAAGCTGTCCGAGGTGGCGGCGCGTGATTGGGTCTGCTGGGGGAAGAAGTTGTTGACGATGCAGCCGCCGGACTCCTGTACATAGCCGATCGGTTCGCCGAGCAGGGCGGTGGCCTGCAGCAGCAGGCGCTCGCTGCAGTCGTCTGGTTTGTGTATCTCGGTGCGCGAGGCCGGAGTCGGCGGGATTTCACCGATGTTGGTGTCCTCGAGCAGCAGGAAACCCTTGGCGTTGCCGAACAGCTTGAATTCGAGGATCTGCGCTATTTGCGCCGAGCTGAGCCCCCCGTGGTGAATGCTGGCAGATAAAAGTTGGTCGAACTCGAGACTGGGCATGTCATCCTTCCCTAGGGTTATACAAAGGCGGAGGCCTCTGGTCGGTCCGGGTGCCACTGCAATGCTGGCCCCATGGACGGCGAGTATTGGTGGGGGCTGGAGGGTTGCAAAATGGAAAAAACGAGCATCTCGAATGAGTTTTACTCATGCCGGCGGCTGACCGCATGACGCTGCGCATCCCTCCGCTCTACGCGCTGCGCGCTTTCGAGGTGGCGGCGCGCTTCGGCTCCTTCACCCAGGCGGCCGAGAGCCTGTGCATCACGCAAAGCGCCGTCAGCCGGCACGTGAAGACGCTCGAAGAGAGCCTCGGTTGCCAATTGTTCGAGCGGCGGGGTTCCCGGCTGGCATTGACCGACACCGGACGGCTACTGGCGCAGGAGCTCAAGGTCGGCTTTCGCACCATCGAAAATGCCTGCGTGGCGGTGAATCGTCAGCGTGACGCGCTCAGGTTGAAGGCGCCTTCGACCCTGACCATGCGTTGGTTGCTCGGGGCGCTCGACGATTTCCATCTCAGCCACCCGCAGCATCGCGTGCAGCTCACCAGCGCCTGGATGGACCTGGACGCCGTGGACTTCCACAACGAACCCTTCGACTGCGCCATCCTGCTCGGGAACGGTGGTTTTCCGGCCGACTGGAACCGGGTCAAGCTGTTCGACGAGTGGCTGGTGCCCGTGTGCTCCCCAGAGGTCCAGGGCGGGTCGACCTGGTCGGCCGAGCGGCTGGCCCAGGCCGAACTGATCCATCCTTCGCGCGACTGCCGTGACTGGCGCCGCTGGCTGCAGCGGGTCGGGCTGATCGATGTCGTCGCCTGGCAGCAGGGCAAACTGTTCGACACGCTGGAGTTGGGGATTTCCGCCGCGGCGCAAGGCCACGGCGTGTCCATCGGCGATCTGGCACTGGTGGCGACGGAATTGCAAAAGGGCGCGCTGACACTGCCGTTCGATCAGGCTGTGCGCTCCGGCGACAGCTACTACCTGGTCTGGCCTGCGACTGGCGAAACCCCGGCAACCCTGACCCGGATGAAGGGCTACCTGCTGCAGCATCTGCCCAATACCGACAGCCGCGGGGTTCGTCTGCTCGACTGAGCACCGCGGACGAGGCGTGCGAGCTGATTCAGTCATTGCCCCGCCACCCCGGGTAGGGGAAAATGGCCGCCTTTTTCTACGTACACCCCCGCAGGAGATTCAGCGATGCCCAGCCGTCGTGAGCGAGCCAATGCCATCCGCGCCCTCAGCATGGATGCTGTGCAGAAAGCCAACAGCGGCCACCCGGGTGCCCCCATGGGCATGGCGGACATCGCCGAGGTGCTCTGGCGTGACCACCTCAAGCACAGCCCGACCAACCCGCAGTGGGCCGACCGCGACCGCTTCGTGCTGTCCAACGGCCACGGCTCGATGCTGATCTATTCGCTGCTGCACCTGACCGGCTACGACCTGTCCATCGACGATCTGAAGAATTTCCGCCAGCTACACAGCAAGACTCCGGGGCATCCCGAGTTCGGCTACACCGCCGGCGTCGAGACCACCACCGGCCCGCTGGGCCAGGGGCTGGCCAATGCCGTTGGCTTCGCCCTGGCGGAGAAGGTCATGGCCGCGCAGTTCAACCGTCCCGGTCATGACATCGTCGATCACCACACCTATGTCTTCATGGGCGATGGCTGCCTGATGGAAGGCATCTCCCACGAGGTGTGCTCGCTGGCCGGCACCCTGGCGCTGAACAAGCTGATCGCGTTCTACGACGACAACGGTATCTCCATCGACGGCGAAGTCCATGGCTGGTTCACCGACGACACGCCGCGCCGTTTCGAGGCCTATGGCTGGCAGGTGATCCGCAACGTCGACGGTCATGACGCCGAAGAAATCCAGATGGCTATCGACACTGCGCGCAAGAGCGACCGGCCGACCCTGATCTGCTGCAAGACCATCATCGGTTTCGGCTCGCCGAACAAGCAGGGCAAGGAAGAGTGCCATGGCGCAGCTCTGGGGGATGCGGAGATCGCCCTGACTCGCGAGGCGCTGGGCTGGAAGCATGGCCCGTTCGAGATTCCGGCCGACATCTATGCCGAGTGGGATGCCAAGCAGAAGGGCGCCGACGCCGAAAACGAGTGGAACAAGCGCTTCGCTGCCTATGAAGCCGAATTCCCGGCCCTGGCGTCCGAGTTCAAGCGCCGCATGGCCGGCGAGCTGCCGGAAGATTTTGCCGAGAAGGCCAGCGAGTTCATCCGTGAAGTCGCCACCAAGGGCGAGACCATCGCCAGCCGCAAGGCCAGCCAGAACTGCCTGAATGCCTTCGGCCCGCTGCTGCCGGAGCTGCTGGGCGGCTCGGCGGACCTCGCCGGCTCCAACCTGACCCTGTGGAAAGGCTGCAAGCCGGTGGTGGCCGAGGATGCCTCGGGCAACTACATGTACTACGGCGTGCGCGAGTTCGGCATGGCCGCGATCATGAACGGCGTCGCCCTGCACGGCGGCCTGATCCCCTACGGCGCGACCTTCCTGATGTTCATGGAATACGCCCGTAACGCGGTGCGCATGTCCGCACTGATGAAGCAGCGGGTGCTCTACGTGTTCACCCACGACTCCATCGGTCTCGGCGAAGACGGCCCGACCCACCAGCCGATCGAACAGCTGACCAGCCTGCGCACCACGCCGAACCTGGACACCTGGCGTCCGGCCGACACGGTCGAATCCGCGGTGGCCTGGAAGCATGCCGTCGAGCGCAAGGATGGCCCGAGCGCGCTGATCTTCTCGCGCCAGAACCTGCCGTACCACATCCGCGACAACGAAACCGAATCGGCCATTTCCAAGGGTGGTTACATCCTGAAGAACTGCGTTGGCGAGCCGGAGCTGATCCTCATCGCCACCGGTTCGGAAGTCGGCCTGGCCGTGCAGGCCTACGACAAGCTGACCGAGCAGGGTCGCAACGTGCGCGTCGTGTCGATGCCGTGCACCAGTGTCTTCGATGCGCAGGACGCGGATTGGAAGCAGCACGTGCTGCCGGTCGAAGTCGGCGCGCGCATCGCCATTGAGGCGGCGCATGCGGACTACTGGTACAAGTACGTCGGGCTCGACGGCCGCATCATCGGCATGACCACCTACGGTGAATCGGCCCCGGCCGGCCAGCTGTTCGAGGCGTTCGGCTTTACGGTCGATAACGTGCTCGCGGTCGCCGAAGAGCTTCTCGAAGACTAAAAGACGCTGGAGGCTGAAAGGCTGGGGCTGGACGACAAGCACACCGAATTGCTTGTTCGTCCGGCCTCCAGCCTCCGGCCCTCGAGCGGCTTGTCAGCAGGTCAAGCCGAATGCCGGAAAACCCTTCCCGCCCTTACCGCATCGCTCTGAACGGCTACGGCCGCATCGGTCGTTGCGTGCTGCGCGCCTTCTATGAGCGCAATGCGGCCTTCGATTTCCAGATCGTCGCGCTCAACGACCTTGCCGACATGGCGAGCGTGGAATACCTCACCCGTTTCGACTCGACCCATGGCCGCTTTCCTGGCGAAGTGACCGTGGACGGTGATTGCCTGCACCTGAATGGCAATTGCGTGAAGGTGCTGCGCGAACCGACACCGGAAGCGGTGGACTGGCGCGGGCTCGATGTCGACCTGGTGCTGGAATGCTCCGGGGCCTACAACTCCCGCGGCGAAGCTCAGCGATTCATCGATGCGGGCGCGCCACGGGTGCTGTTTTCGCAGCCCATGAGCGGCGCCGCGGATGTCGACGCCACCGTGGTGATGGGCATCAACCAAGGGCAGCTGACCGGTGGTGAGCGGCTCGTCTCCAACGCCTCCTGCACCACCAATTGTGGCGTGCCGCTGCTCAAGCTGCTCAATGATGCGATCGGCCTCGACTACATTTCGATTACCACGATTCATTCTGCAATGAATGATCAGCCAGTGATCGACGCCTACCATCACGCCGACCTGCGCCGGACGCGGTCGGCGTTCCAGTCGGTGATTCCGGTCTCCACCGGCCTGGCGCGAGGGATCGAACGCCTGTTGCCGGAACTCTCGGGGCGGATTCAGGCCAAAGCGGTGCGGGTGCCGACGGTGAACGTATCCTGCCTGGACATCACCGTGCAGACGTCCCGCGATACCGATGCGTCGGAGATCAACCGGATCCTGCGTGAAGCCGCGCAGACCGGGCCGTTGAAAGGCCTGCTCGCGTATACCGAGCTGCCCCATGCCAGCTGTGATTTCAACCACGACCCGCACTCGGCGATCGTCGATGGCAGCCTGACGCGCGCCTCCGGGCCACGGCTGGTGAACCTGCTGGCGTGGTTCGACAACGAGTGGGGGTTCGCCAATCGCATGCTTGACGTGGCCGATCATTATTTGCGCGTTGCTCATCGCCCGTAGCCAGCTGCGACATCAGCAACGCTCGACAACATCGCCGTTCTTGAACTTAAGGAAGATCACATGACCGTTTTGAAGATGACCGACCTCGACCTCCAGGGTAAGCGCGTGCTGATCCGCGAGGACCTCAATGTGCCGGTTAAGGATGGCGCGGTGAAAAGCGATGCGCGCATCCTGGCGTCCTTGCCGACCATCAAGCTGGCGCTGGAAAAGGGCGCGGCGGTGCTGGTCTGCTCGCACCTGGGCCGTCCGGAAGAGGGCGTCTACAGCGAGGAAGACAGTCTCAAGCCGGTCGCTGACTACCTGAGCAAGGCGTTGAATCGTGAGGTGCCGCTGGTCAAGGACTACCTGAACGGCGTCCAGGTGCAGGCGGGTGAGTTGGTGCTGCTGGAAAACGTGCGCTTCAACAAAGGCGAAAAGAAGAACACCGACGAACTGGCGCAGCAGTATGCGGCGCTGTGCGACGTCTTCGTCATGGACGCCTTCGGCACGGCGCACCGCGCCCAGGGCTCGACCCACGGTGTTGCCAAGTTCGCCAAGGTCGCCTGTGCCGGCCCGCTGCTGGCCGCCGAACTCGATGCCCTGGGCAAGGCGCTGAAAAGCCCGGCCAAGCCGATGGCCGCCATCGTGGCCGGCTCCAAGGTCTCGACCAAGCTGGACGTGCTCAATAGCCTGAGCCAGGTCTGTGACCAGTTGATCGTGGGTGGCGGCATCGCCAATACCTTTCTCGCGGCGGCCGGCTTCCCGGTAGGCAAATCGCTGTATGAGGCCGATCTGGTCGACACCGCCAAGTCCATTGCGGCCAAGGTCAGCGTGCCGCTGCCGGTCGATGTGGTGGTGGCGAAGGCCTTCGCCGAAGATGCCGAAGCCACCGTCAAGGCCGTGGCCGATGTCGCCGAAGACGACATGATCCTGGATATCGGCCCGCAGACCGCGGCCAACTTCGCCGAGCTGCTGAAGTCGTCCAAGACCATTCTGTGGAACGGACCGGTCGGTGTGTTCGAGTTCGATCAGTTCGGCAACGGCACCAAGGTGCTGGCCCAGGCGATTGCCGAGAGCCCGGCGTTCTCGATTGCCGGTGGCGGCGATACCCTGGCGGCGATCGACAAGTACGGCGTCGGCGAGCAGATCTCCTACATCTCCACCGGTGGTGGCGCCTTCCTCGAGTTCGTCGAGGGCAAGGTACTGCCGGCGGTCGAAGTGCTCGAACAGCGCGCCGGCTGATCGCCGCGCGTGGTCCCGGCGCAACAGGCGCAACAGGCGCAACGGTAAAAGGCAACCCTGTGGGCGTGCTGCTGTCTCTGTTCTGTCCAGACGAGGAATGGAGACTCATCATGCGCTACACCGCAATTGCTGTTTGCTGCTTGGGCCTGGCCGGGTGCGCCGGGAACGGTCCGGATTCGGCCTGTGAGGTATTTGATCCGCCGCCGCTGGAGAGCCCGACCGCGCAGAACGACCAGCGTGTACAGATGCAGAGCACCGGTGATCCCACAGCCGGTACCGCCGCGGACGTTCAGGATTGCCCCTGAGCCAACCCGCATGAGCAAGGAGAAGCGATGAAAGGCCTGTTCATCCCGATCGCCGCACTGCTGCTGGGCGGTTGCGGCCACTGGCAATCCGGTCCCGATGCCCCGTTCATCCGCTGGAACTGCAAGAGCCCACAGGACATCGCCTGGCGCTACGCCGACGAAGGCCATCAGGCCATCGACCTGAAAATCGGCGACAGCGAACAGGTTCATACCCTGCGCAAGGAACCGGTCACGCGCGGCGCTTTCTATAGCGATGGCGTAGTGGCCTTTCACGACAAGGGGAACGAAGCGCTGGTCTACCGGGTCGCCGACGACAAGCTGCTGGCCCATGGCTGCAGCGCTTCGCTGATCAATCTCTGAATGAGGCGGATCGGCCCACCGTAAACCTGTGTTTTTGTCCGAGCTGATGGCTTTTGGCTCGTCCGCCACTACAATGCCGCGCCATAGCGTGGTGCTTGAACACCGCCAGCCCCTGGGGCAGGCTCTACACGATTAATCGACCCTAACCGGGAGAAAGGAAACCATGGCACTCATCAGCATGCGCCAGATGCTCGACCACGCCGCCGAATTCGGCTACGGCGTGCCGGCCTTCAACGTGAACAACCTCGAGCAGATGCGAGCCATCATGGAAGCGGCCGACAAGACCGACTCCCCGGTGATCGTCCAGGCTTCGGCCGGCGCTCGCAAATACGCCGGCGCGCCGTTCCTGCGCCACCTGATCCTCGCAGCGGTGGAAGAATTTCCGCACATCCCGGTGGTCATGCACCAGGATCACGGCACCAGCCCGGACATTTGCCAGCGCTCGATCCAGCTGGGCTTCAGCTCGGTGATGATGGATGGCTCGCTGAAGGAAGACGGCAAGACCCCGTCCGATTACGAATACAACGTCCGCGTGACCCAGCAGACCGTCGCCTTCGCCCACGCCTGTGGTGTGTCGGTGGAAGGGGAGCTGGGTTGCCTGGGCTCGCTGGAAACCGGCATGGCCGGTGAGGAAGACGGCGTCGGCGCCGAAGGCACCCTGGATCACAGCCAGCTGCTGACCGATCCGGAAGAGGCTGCGGACTTCGTCGCCAAGACCAAGGTCGACGCCCTGGCCATCGCCATCGGCACCAGCCACGGCGCCTACAAGTTCACCAAGCCGCCGACCGGTGACACCCTGTCGATCCAGCGCATCAAGGAAATCCACCAGCGCATCCCGGATACCCATCTGGTGATGCACGGCTCCTCCTCGGTGCCGCAGGAGTGGCTGAAAATCATCAACGAGTACGGCGGCGACATCAAGGAAACCTACGGTGTGCCGGTCGAGGAGATCGTCGAAGGCATCAAGTACGGCGTGCGCAAGGTCAACATCGACACCGATCTGCGGCTGGCCTCCACTGGCGCGATCCGCGAGTTCATGGCGAAGAACCCCAGCGAGTTCGACCCGCGCAAGTATCTGGCCAAGACCGTGAGCGCCATGCGCGACATCTGCATTGCGCGTTACGAGGCCTTCGGCACCGCCGGCAATGCCTCGAAGATCAGGCCGATCTCCCTGGAAGGCATGTTCCAGCGCTATGCCAGCGGTGAGCTGGATCCCAAGATCCGCTGATTCACCGCCTCAACGACGACGAGCCCGCCCTGTGCGGGCTCGTTGCGTTATGGCGCCGCTCCGGCAGGGTGCGGCGGATATCAGGCGAGCAGTCGTTGGATCTGGCTCCGTAGCGTATCCAGCGAGAAGGGTTTGGCGATGATCGGCGCCGAGCGTGCGATAGGGCTACCCGATTCGTGAATTTCGATCGGATAACCGCTGATGAAGATGACCTTCAGCTCCGGCCGCAGCTTCAGCGCCGGCTCGGCGATCATCACCCCGGAAATTCCGCCGGGCAGCCTGTAGTCGGTCACCAGCAGATCCAGCTGCGGCTTGGTTGCCAGTATCTCGAACGCTTCGGTGGCATCCGAAGCTTCCAGGACCTCGTAGCCTTCGTCCGCCAGATAATCGGATAGCAGGCAAAGAATGTGGGGTTCGTCCTCGACGAGCAGGACAACTTTGCTGGACGGGTTGCTCATTGGAGCGTTTCTCGAGGTTTTCGCGGGGCACATTGCTTCAGACCGGTCACTAATCCAGCTCGGGGCGAGCATGTTGGAGCCTTGCGGCATTCTGCAAGTTCAGGACGAATCGTCATTCGTAGCGCTTTTGCTCGCTCAGATGCCCATGCTCGGTGCGCGTTGGCAATCGGCTCCGTCATCGCTAGGCTCGGCTCATGTCCCTTACTGGAGTCGCCATCATGCCTGATGAGCAAGCCGCTGCCATAACCGAAAAGACCCTGGACGACTATCGAGCCAATGCCGAGGCGTTTCGTGAGGGCACTCGCGACCACGATGTCAGCCAGAATATCGACGCGCTGCTGCGACACATTCAAGGCGAGCCGCCGTTTCGAATCCTCGATCTGGGCTGTGGACCCGGCCGGGACCTCAAGGCATTCACCGCGCGGGGACATATCGCTGTGGGCCTGGACGGTGCCGAGCCCTTCGTCCACATGGCGCGCCGCGAATCCGGTTGCGAAGTGCTGCATCAGGATTTCTTGCGTCTTGACCTTCCGGCCGAGACCTTCGATGGCGTTTTCGCCAATGCCGTGCTGTTCCATCTGCCCAGCCGGGAGATCAACGGGGTGCTGTCGAAGCTGCACGCAACGCTTCGCAGTGGCGGCGTGTTGTTCAGCTCCAATCCACGTGGCAGCAATCAGGAGGGCTGGAGCGGGCCGCGCTACGGTACCTGGTACGACTGGCCGACCTGGCGCGAGCTGCTGCTGTCGGCGGGCTTCATCGAACTCGAGCACTATTACCGGCCCGCAGGCCTGCCGCGCGAGCAGCAACCCTGGCTCGCGAGCGTCTGGCGCAAGGCCTAGCGCGGTTCATAGCCTTCTGTAATCGGCTATCTGACACAGCAGAATGCATGCCGTATCCCCGCGGGTCATGCGTTTTGCATGCGTGCAAAACGCTATTATGTGACGCAAGTCACTGAAATTACTTGGTTTGTTGATCTGCCGCGGTTGGCACGAACGCTGCTCTGGCTATGGGGCTGGACCATAACTGGAGTACACAATAATGATTGCCGCTGAAAAAGTTCTCTCTGCCGCGTTCCCCGAGTTCGAAGTGCTCACCTGCCCGCGTCCGGATGGTGGGTTGCTACTGACGCTGCGTAACGATGATCGCGACATCATCAAGCGTGCCCTTTCCAAGGGGCAGACCCAGACCAATATTCAGCTGGAATGGGTCATCAGCTCGATACGCCGCGACCTGGCGTTGGAGGCTGGCATGTCGCCTGCCATCGCTCGCTTGCAGAGCCAGAGCCGCACCGGCCTGCCGACCTACGAATACGCCTGAACATGTGGCCGAACCGCGCTCCTGCGGTTCGGCCGCTTGTATACCGCTGCGCTCGAGCGCAGGCGATCCGACCGGCCATCAGAGCTGGCGTGCTTCGCAAACCTGATAAGCGATGAGGAAACCCTATGAACGCCATCGACCTGCTGATCGACGACCACGAAAAAGTGAAGGACATCCTGACGCGTATGACCGAGAGCACCGAACGTGCCGTCAAGACCCGTGCCGAGCTGCTGCAGAAACTCGAAATGGAAGTTTCCATCCATACCCAGCTGGAAGAACAGATTCTCTACCCTGCCTTCAAGGAAGCCGGCGGCAAGGAAGAGCTGAAGATGTTCCACGAGGCCAAGGAGGAGCACCGCGCCGTGGATTCGCTGGTGTTGCCTGATCTCAAATCGACCGATCCTGCGAGTGTCCAGTTTTCCGGGCGCGCGAAAGTCTGCAAGGAGCTGCTCGAACACCACATCGAGGAAGAGGAGTCGGAAATGTTTCCCAAGGCGCGTGAACTGTTCGACCAGGCACGACTGGAGGAAATGGGCCAGCAGATGGCCGAGCTGAAGGAGCGTCTGAAGAAGGAATTCCTGGCCAGCCAGGCCGCCTGAGACGGACCAAGCGGGCGGATTGCTCGTGTGGGACGGGCTCCTACAGGGGTTGTGCTCATCGAGGCGCGGCTGATGGGTTCTAGGTAGCTTCTGCTGTTCATGTAGGAGCGGCCTCTGGTCGCGACCCGGGGCTCCGCGTGGCTGCGGATCGCAAGCAGAGCTTGCTCCTACAGGGGTTTGTGCTCATCGAGGCGCGGCTGATGGGTTCCAGGTGGCTTCTGCGGTTCATGTAGGAGCGACTTCTGGTCGCGACCGATGCCACCGCGCGGCTGCGGATCGCAAGCAGAGCTTGCTCCTACAGGGGTTTGTGCTCATCGAAGCGCGGCTTAATGGGTTCTAGGTAGCTTCTGCAGTTCATGTAGGAGCGGCCTCTGGTCGCGACCCGGGGCTCCGCGCGGGTGCGGATCGCAAGCAGAGCTTGCTCCTACAGGGCTTGTGCTCATCGAAGCGCGGCTTAATGGGTTCTAGGTGGCTTCTGCGGTTCATGTAGGAGCGGCCTCTGGTCGCGACCCGGGGCTCCGCGTTGCTGCGGATCGCAAGCAGAGCTTGCTCCTACAGAGGTTTGTGCTCATCGAGGCGCGGCTTAATACGTTCTACCACGGCTTGCCTTCGTCGCTGCTCGGTTGTCATGAGGTGCGGCTCCTTCTACGCCCGCCTGGCTCGTCGGCTTCGCTGACCTGCATCAATGTTCGCCCCGCAAAGCACTGCGAACCTGATGGCCTTACGGCATCAAGGTTGATGTCGCTTGCCTGATTTTCCTGCCGACGAGGAAACGGCAAATACGGGCATAGTCGGACAGGGGCGGGAATGGAAGACGAGTTGAAGGTGCTGTTGCAGCGGGTCGGGTTGGGCATCGGGGAGATTCGCACCCGTAAACGTTTCCTGCAGTGGCGGTCCGCCGACGCGCAGCGTCTGAATCACGCGGCAGCCGACGTCGACGCTGCGCATCGCTGTTTCATCGATCGGCTTTACGAGCACCTGGGTCACTTCGGCCCGCCGACTGCCATTCTCGACGACCCGGCCGGCGTCGTTCGTCTCAAGCACAGTCAGCTCGACTATTACCGGCGCCTGTGGAACGGTCCATACGACCGCGATTACGTGAAGGACCGCCTGCTGGTCGGCCTCGTGCACCAGCGAGTGGGCGTTGGCTTGGAGTGGTACCTGGGCGCCTATCGGTTGTACCTCTCCGAAATGCTCGGGCTGCTGTTGGGTGACAGTGAGCGCTGCGCCACATATGACAGCCTGCTGAAGATCGTCTTCTTCGATATGACCCTGGCGATCGATACCTACAGCGCGGCCCAGCGGCAAGCGCTGGAGGATAGCGAGGCCCGCCTGGCGCGTGCGCTGCGTGGTTCCGAGGACGGTATCTGGGAATGGGACATCGAACACGATCGTCTGCATCTCTCCGAGCGCTGGACCGCCATGCTGGGGATGCAGGCCGAGCCGAGCTTCTGCAGCCGTGACTGGTTCGAGCGGGTGCATCCGGACGATTTGCCGGGGCTGCGCGAGGCGATCAGTGCGCACCTCAAGGGCGGCAGCCCGTCGTTGGCGCATGAATACCGGATCCGGACCCGCCTCGGCGAGTACCTCTGGGTGCTGGTGCGCGGGGTGGTCGAGCGCTGCGAGCAGGGCGCCCTGCGCATGGCGGGCTCGCAGACGGATATCAGTGCGCGCAAGGCCGCAGAGGCCCGCCTGCGCCATGCTGCCCGGCACGATTCGCTGACCGGCCTTGTCAACCGCTTGCATCTCGACGAGTTGCTCCATGAAACCCAGCGGCGTAACCATGGCCGCGCCTCGGCGCTGCTGTTCATCGATCTTGATCGCTTCAAGTTGATCAACGACAGCCTCGGTCACAGCGTTGGCGATCTGGTGCTGGTCGAGGTTGCACGACGGTTGGCGCGCTGCCTGCGGCCTGGTGATCATCTGGCGCGCTTCGGTGGCGACGAGTTCGTCGCGCTGCTCGGTGATCTGGCCTGCGAAGCCGACGCCGAACGGGTGGCGCAGCGGATGCTGGACGCCTTGCGTCAGCCGCTGCAGCTCGGCGAGCGCACTCTGACGGTCAGTGCCAGCATTGGTATCGCGCCGCTGCACCGTGACGGGCAGCCGCTGGATGCGCTGCAGGCGGCGGATCTGGCGTTGTACCGCGCCAAGGCTGCCGGCAAGAACCAGTTCGCGCTGTTCTGCGAAAGCCTGCACACCACCGCGGCACGCCAGCTGGAACTGGAAAGCGCGTTGGCGCAGGCGCTGACGCGTGATGAATTCGTCCTGCACTTTCAACCGATCTGCCGGATCGACCGAGGGCGGCCCTACATGGCGGGCGTCGAGGCGTTGCTGCGCTGGCATCAGCATGACGCGCTGGTGGCACCGAACGAGTTCATCCCGGTGCTGGAGGAGTCCGGCGAGATCGTCCGTGTCGGTGAGTGGGTACTGCGCGAGGCATGCCGGCAGGTGCGAGCCTGGCAGCAGGCCGGGCAGTCGCGGCTTTACTGCACGGTGAACCTGTCGATTCGCCAGCTGCAGGAGCCTGGCTTTACCGCACTGCTGGAGCTGGTGCTGGGTGAAACCGGACTGCCTCCCGCCAGCCTGGTCCTGGAGATAACCGAGACGCTGCTGATGCACGACAGCGAGCTGGTGCTGCGCAGCCTGCACGAGATCGCAGCGCTCGGTGTGCGGCTGGCGCTGGATGATTTCGGTACCGGCTATTGCTCGCTCGGCTATTTGAAGCGCTTCCCGCTGGATATTCTCAAGGTGGACCGCAGCTTCATCGCCGCCGCACCGGAAGACCCCGACTCGGTGGCCATCAGCCGGGCAATCATCGGCCTTGGCCACAGCCTCGGCCTGGCGGTGGTCGCCGAAGGCGTCGAGCGTCCCGAACAGCTGCAATTCCTTATCCAGCAACACTGCGAAAATGCCCAGGGATTCTGGTTCAGCGCCCCGCGGCCTGCCGCCGAGTTGCAGGACCTATTCAGCGGTGAGCAGCGTTTCGAGGGGCTCTGGCGGCTGCTCCCGCATTCCAGCCCCGAGCGCACGGCGCTGGCTCACTGAATCGAGCCGTCCGGCGCCCGGCCAGGGCGGGCCAGGCACTCTTGGCGACAGCCGGGGTCCACTTCTCTGACTATTGATCATTCAAGCGGTCACCGGCGGTCCGCCGGTTCTTTTCTGAAGGAGGTGACCCATGCGACTCGTATATCTTTCCGCCCCCATCCTGGGCCTGTTGCTGGCGGGCTGCGGCCCCGACGAGCCAGACCGTGAGCAGGCGCCGCCGCCAGCCACCGAGCAACCGGCGACGCCACCAGCCACTACGCCACCAGCCACTACGCCACCAGCCGACACCGGTACGGGGACTGGCACCGGCACTGGCGCTGGCACCACGGGCACCGGTACCGGTGCGGGCGTCGAGACGGGCACGGGTACCGGCATGGGCACCGGCGCCACGGGTGACATGAACACGGCACCGGCCGACAACGGCAGCGGTCTGGGCACCGAGTCCGGCGCTGGCACCGCGCCCAATACCACCGGCAACGCGTCTGGCGCGTCGCAGTAGGCACTGTCTCATCGGGGAGCCGCGTCCATGCGTCGGGCTCCCCCTCCATCAGGAGACCCGCATGAAATCCAGATGCATCGTAGCCCTGGTCGCCGTGCCGTTTTCGCTGCTGCTCGGTGCCTGCTCGCCGGATGACGAGCGCTCGGCCATGGACAACAACAGCCGGAATCAGCAGGAATATCAAAACACCGCGACCGACCCGGCCGGGCCGCGCGAAGTCTCGCCCCCCTCGAATATGGCCAACGAGTGACACCGCGCCCGTCCGGGCCGGTCACCGCCACGCGGCGTCAGACGTACTGGGCTGCCGCGTAGCCCGACGCCCAGGCCCACTGGAAATTGAAGCCACCCAGGTGTCCGGTGACGTCGAGCACTTCACCGATGAAATAAAGGCCGGCGGCCTTCTGCGATTCCATGGTCTTGGACGACACCTCACGCGTGTCGACGCCGCCCAGCGTCACTTCCGCGGTGCGGTAACCTTCGGTGCCGGCGGGTACCAGCTGCCAGCTGCCGAGCCGCTGTGCCACCTCGTTCAGCTCCGCCTGACTGTATTGCTTCAACGGCCTGGAGACGAACCAGTGCTCGGCGAGCAGTCCCGCCATCTTGCGGGTGAACAGTTCCCCGAGAAGCGTCTTGAGTTCGGTGTTGGGCCGTTCGAGCCGTTGCTCGTCCAGCCACTGGGGTAGATCGAGGTGCGGCAGCAGGTTGATTTCAACCGTATCGCCGGGCTGCCAGTAAGAGGAGACCTGGAGAATCGCCGGGCCCGACAGGCCACGGTGGGTGAACAGAATGTTTTCGCGAAAGCTCTGGCCGTTGCAGCTCACCAGGCAGTCTTCGACCGATGTGCCGGACAGTGCCTCGCACATCCCCTTGAGCTGCGGCTCGGTAATGGTGAACGGTACCAGGCCGGCGCGCGTCGGCAGAACCTGATGCCCGAACTGACGCGCAACCTGATAGCCGAAGCCGCTGGCACCGAGGGTCGGGATCGACAAGCCCCCCGTGGCGATCACCAGCGACTGGCAGCTGATCTCGCCGAGACTGCTTTGCAGTCGATAACCACCGTCGGTCTTTTCGATGCTCTGCACGGCGGTGTCCAGGCGCATGTCGACGCCGGCCTGCCGGCATTCGTCGAGCAGCATGCCGAGGATGTCGCTGGATTTATGGTCACAGAACAACTGGCCCAGCTTCTTCTCGTGATAGGGCACGCCATGGCGAACGACCATCTCGATGAAGTCCCACTGGGTGTAACGGGCCAGCGCCGATTTGCAGAAGTGCGGGTTGCCGGAGACGAAGTTCGCCGGCTCGGTGTACAGGTTGGTGAAATTGCAGCGCCCGCCACCGGACATGAGGATCTTCTTGCCGGCTTTGTTGGTGTGGTCGAGCAACAGCACGCGACGGCCGCGTGTCGCTGCCGTGAACGCGCACATCAGCCCGGCGGCGCCGGCACCGATTATCACCACATCCGTTTGCAACACCACGCACCTCGGTCAGCTCTGGAAAAGGCGGCATGGTACTCCGCCGGCTCAGCGGCTGCAGCGCTGTTCGCAGCCATTGGGCGGCGCGCGGATTAGTTCGGCGGGGCGGGCAACTGGCGGATCAGGTGGCTGGCCATGCTGCGCAGCGGGGCCAGTTGACGGCAGATCAGCGCCAGCTGGGTCTGCACCAGGCGGTGAGCGTCGTCCATGTCTTCGGATGTCTGTTCCAATTGCTGGGCCAAGGCCTGTTCGTCTTCACTGTAGACGGCCACTGGCTGGCCGCGCTGCAGGGCCATCGCCAGTTCGTCGAGGCTGCTGGCCAATCGTTGTGCGGCATGCTCCAGCAGTTCATCGCGAGCATCGTCCGGCAGGCCCTCGCGGTGCGCGCCCAGGCCCGAGAGGTAGTTGAGCAAGGTGTGCGAGAGGATCAGGAAGCGAAAGCCGGTTTCGGCGTCCTTTCGAAAGTGACCGGGTTCGAGCAGCATGTTGGACAAGGTGGTCGACAGCGCGGCGTCGGCGTTATGCGCGTTGCGCCGGGCCAGGCGGTAGGCGAGGTCGTCACGCTTGCCGCTTTCGTACTGGGCCATGATCTGGCGCAGATAGTCCGCGCTGCGGCTGAGGGTGTTGGCGACCATCAGGTTGAGGCGGCGGCCCTGCCAGTCCGGCAATACCAGGAAGACCGCGGCAGCGGCAATCAGGCTGCCGAGCAGGGTGTCGATCAGCCGCGGCCAGATCAGCCCGTAACCGTCGCCGACCTGATTGAAACAGAACAGCACCAGCAGCGTGATCGCCGCGGTGGCCAGCGTGTAGCGGTTGCTACGGGTGGCGAAGAACACCACGCCGGCGACCACCGCGAACAGCGCCTGAATCTGCTGGCTGGGAAACAGGTCGAACAGCGCCCAGCCGGCCACCAGGCCAAGCACGGTGCCGGTCACCCGCTGCACCAGCTTGATGCGTGTGGCGCCATAGTTCGGCTGGCAAACGAACACCGTGGTCAGCAGCACCCAGTAACCCTGTTCCGGATGGATCGCGTGTAGCACCGCGTAACCGCATACCAACGCCAGGCTCATGCGCAATGCGTGGCGGAACAGCAAGGAGGTCGGCGTCAGTTGCAGGCGGATGCGTGCGAGCGCGTCGCGGATCGACTGCGGGTCGCGGTCCAGCAAGCTGCTGTCCTGCTCGCCGGCCAGCGCATCCGGGTTGCTCGCGCTGGCGAGCTGGCGCTGCATGGTCGCCAGGTTGTTCGACAGCGCGCGTAGCGAGCGCAACAGTCCGCGCCAGGCAGGATTGCTCTGCAGACGCAGGTGCGCCAGCGACGACTCCAGGTCGGCCAGTGCCTGGGCGTTGTCGTCGTGGTAGCGAAACGGCTGGCGCAGCTGGATGGCACTGGCCAGCTCGGCGCAGGCGGTGCCCTGCAAACGCAGCAGCCGGGCGCAGCGAAACAGCACATCGCTGTGGAAGAACGCCTCGGCCAGTGCCTGGTAGGGGTAGTGCGAGGAGCTGACGCGCTCGTGCAGATCCTGAGCGAGGAAGTAGAGCTTGAGGTAGTGGCTGATCTTGGCGCCTGGCCGGCCATTGCCGAGGCGATGCAGCAAGGTTTCCTTGGTGGCGTTCAGGGCGCTGACCACGCGTCCGTTCTGCTGCGCCAGTTGCAGCCGACGGTCCTCCACATCGAGCTGGCGCACCGGCTCGAACAACGAGGCCTTGAGCTTGAAGTATCTCCCCAGCTCACGGTACAGCCTGGCCAGGCTCTGCTGCACCGGCTGGTGCGCGAACAGTGCATTCCAGAGCACTGACAGCAAGCCGTAGCAGGCCGCCCCGGCAAGTAGCAGCAGCGGGTCGCGCCAGGGTTGCACGGCGTCGGCGGCACGCTGGTCGGCGGCGATCATGCTGTAAATGGAGAGGATCAGCGTGGCCTGGGCGATCGCGGCGTAGCGCTCGCCCAGCGCGCCGAGCATGACCAGTGCAAACGCCGCCGCGGCCATGCCGGCAACGAACAGCAGGGGGTAGGGAAACAGCAGTTGCACCGAAGCGGCGGCCACGCTGAAGCACAGCAGCGTGACCAGCAAAGCCGTGAGCCGGCCGAGCCAGCTGTCGTCGGTTTCCGCCAGAGCACTGGCGATCACGCCGAGGAACAACGGGATGGCCATCCTCGGCTCCCCGAGGTACCAGCTCAAGCCCATGCTGCCAGCCAGCGCGATCAGCACGCGCAGGCTGTAGCCGAATTTCTCCAGGGCCCAGAGGCGGCGCAGGGAATGGCTGAGCGAGGGTGAACGCATAGTAGGCTCGGACCTGGTGATTGAGGAGATTGGACGTGCGAGGCGGGCTGGCGTCACCGATCGCTTTTGCAAAGCTTATACCGACCTTCCGTCGCGTATTAGCGGAACGCCATCTCGTGGTCATCGTTCTGCCGTATTTGGCTGGCTTCATTCATGCGCCCCTCCCATTCCGATAACAGAGGACAACGCATGAACCGTGAACACGACGCCAGCCGCCGCAACCTGCTCAAAGGCGGTGCCATCGCCGCGGTGGTCGCCACCACTCCCTTTCTCGGCACGTTGCAAGCGTTCGCGGCACGCAATGCCCAAGGACGTGGCGCCGGCCTGGTGCGCAGCAGCTACGGCCCGCTGCGTCCAACCAAGGATCTGAGCACCGGACTGGAACTGCTGCAGCTGCCTGACGGCTTCCAGTACAAGAGCTTTTCCTGGACTGGTGACCTGATGGAAAACGGCCAGCCGGTGCCCACCTCTCACGATGGCATGGGCGTTATCGATGTGCGTCGCGGTCCGAATGGCCCTGAAATCGTGCTGGTGCGCAACCACGAAGTCGGTACCGGCAGCCTGATCGAGGCTGGTGGCATCTATGACGACGTCACCCTGGCCAACGGTCAGCGGCCAGCCGGTGGCACCACCAACCTGTACGTCTCCCGCGGTATCGACCAGCCGGTGCGCACCGTGCCGAGCCTGGGTGGTACGCGCACCAACTGCGCCGGCGGCGTGACGCCGTGGGGTACCTGGCTGTCCTGTGAGGAGACCACCGCCGACTACCGCGACGTCGGCGGCCGTGCCCACGGTTACGTCTTCGAAGTGACCGCCGACCCGGCGCTCACCACCGGCCAGCCAATCGTGCAGATGGGTCGCTTCGCCCATGAAGCGGTTGCCGTGGACCCGCGCAACAGCTACGTCTACCTGACCGAAGATGCGCGTAACCGCGCCGGCTACTACCGTTACATCCCCACCGACGCCAGCCAGCAGCCGGGCTCGCTTGCCGTGGGCGGGATTCTCCAGGCGGCACGGGTGCGCAACCGTGCGCTGGTCGACCTGCACGCGCCGAACCAGGGCGACAGCTATCAGCTGGAATGGGTTGAAGTGCCGAATCCGGATCTCGATCCGCAGCCCGAAGGCAGTGGTCCCTTTGCCCAGGCGCGTCAGGCCGGGGGCCTGAGCATGAGCCGTGGCGAGGGCATCTGGTACAGCGAAGGCAAACTGTTCATCGTCGACACCAGCGCCGGCACAGACGCCCAGGGGCGTGCGGGCTACGGTCGCGGCGCGGTCTGGATGCATGACCTGGCGACCGATCGGCTGACCTGCATCTTCGCCTCCACCGATGCCGAGATCGCCAACAACCCGGACAACATCACCGTCAGCCCGCGCGGTGGCCTGTTGCTCTGCGAGGACGGTGGCGGCGTGCAGGATACGTACGGCTTCGGTGAGCGCCTGCTGGGTCTGACGACTGCCGGCGAGGCCTATATCTTCGCGAAGAACAACGTGGTGTTCGATGATGTCCAGGCCGCGGCGGCCGGCAAGCGCGTGTCCGGCGGCGATTACCGCAACCGCGAGTTCTGCGGCGCCTGTTTCGACCCGAGCGGGCACTTCCTCTTCGTCAACATCCAGACCCCGGGCATTACCTTCGCCATCTGGGGTCCGTGGGCCCGCGGGTCGTTGTAAGAGAAGCGGCTGGAGGCTGGAGGCTGGACGCGCCCGGCGCCCGGCCGCAGTCCTTGGCGATTAGGATGATCGATGGGTTGCACCCATCCTACGGCAGGTTGGTTTTCGTGGGATGGGTGAAACCCATCGAATCCGCCGCAAAGGCCTCCAACCTGGTGACGGCGTCGCTATAGAACCCGCGCATGCGCGGGTTTTCGGCGTCGGCTTCCAGCTTATAGCTGTCTCACCTTCAACGACCGCCCCTTGATCTTTCCGGCGTTCAGGCGATTGAGCGCCTGTTTGGCGACACCGCGCTCGACCGCGACGAAGGCTTGGAAGTCGAAGATCGCGATCTTGCCGACCTGGCTGCCCGGAATCCCCGCATCGCCGGTCAGCGCCCCGAGAATGTCGCCGGGGCGCAACTTGTCCTTGCGTCCGGCGCCGATGCAGAGGGTGACCATCGGCGGTTGCAGTGCCCCGCCGGGCTGCGCTTTCAGCTCGCTCAGCGGCTGCCAGTTGAGTGGCGCCTTCTGGCGCTCCTCGATGGCCCGGGCACGATGGGCTTCGGCGGGAGCGACCAGGCTGATGGCGATGCCTTTCTTACCAGCGCGTCCGGTACGTCCGACGCGGTGAATATGTATCTCCGAATCACGCGCCAGCTCGACGTTGATCACCATGTCCAGCGCATCGATATCCAGGCCGCGCGCGGCGACATCGGTGGCAACCAGGACGGACAGGCTGCGATTGGCGAACATCGCCAGGACTTGGTCGCGGTCGCGCTGTTCCAGGTCGCCATTGAGTGCCATGGCGGAGATGCCTTGGGCGCTCAGCCGATCGACCAATTCCTGGCATTGCTGTTTGGTGAAGCAGAAGGCGACACAGGTTTCGGGGCGGAAGCTGGCGAGGATGCGAACCACGGCTTCCATGCGATCCTCCGAATCGATCTCGTAGAAGCGCTGTTCGATCTGCGTGTCGTCATGCAGCGCCTCGGCCATGACCTGTTGTGGGTCGCGCATGAAGGTCGCTGAAAGCTGCTTGATGCCGGCAGGGTAGGTCGCCGAGAACAATAGCGTCTGGCGCTTGCTCGGGGTCTGGCCGATGATTTCGGCGATGGCGTCGTAAAAGCCCATGTCGAGCATTCGGTCGGCTTCATCGAGCACCAGCGTGTTGAGGCCATCGAGTTTCAGCGAGCCCTTTTTCAAGTGCTCCTGGATGCGTCCGGGCGTGCCGACGATGACATGCGCGCCGTGCTCCAGCGAGCCGATTTGCGGGCCGATGGAGACGCCGCCGCAAAGGGTGAGAATCTTGATGTTGTCGGCCGAACGCGCCAGCCGGCGCAGCTCCTTGGCGACCTGATCGGCCAGCTCGCGGGTCGGGCAGAGCACCAGCGCCTGACAGCCGAAATAGCGCGGATTGAGCCGTTCGAGCAGGGCGATGCCGAAGGCTGCGGTCTTGCCGCTACCGGTCTTGGCCTGTGCGATGAGGTCCTTGCCCTTGAGCATCACGGGCAGGCTCTGGGCCTGGATCGGCGTCATCTCGGTGTAGCCGAGCGCGTCGAGGTTGGCCAGCGTCGCGGCGCTGAGGGGCAGGGTGGCGAAGGCTGAACTGGGCACGGTAATCATCTGCAAGGGGGAAATGGCGCGCAGTCTAACAGGCTGACGGGGTCGTCGCGTGGCGCCTCGCCGGCCGGCAAGTCGGCGGAACGGATGCGCGCGCGGGAGGGTCCCAACGACAACAATGGAGACTCCCGGAGGTTGTTTTGTCCCGTTTGCTGTTGCTGTTGAGTGCGTTATCTCTTCCTGCCATCGCCGCGGAGCCCACGCTCTTCGGCCGCTATGAACAGATCAAGATCGAAGACATCGGTAAGGTCCTCAAGGCCAAGATGGACACCGGCGCGATGACCGCCTCGCTGTCGGCCCGTGACATCGAACGCTTCGAGCGTGATGGCGAGGACTGGGTGCGTTTCCGCCTGGCGGTCGAAGGGGCTGGCGATACCGTCTTCGAGCGGCCGTTGGCGCGGGTCGCCGAAATCAAGACCCGCGCGGAGGAAGGCGATCCGGACGACGATACGGATATCGAGCGTGGCCCGGGCGTGGCCGAGCGGCCTGTGGTGGAAATGCAGCTATGCATCGGCGATCAGTTGCATCAGACCGAGGTCAACCTCACCGACCGCAGCCATTTCCGTTATCCGCTGCTGATCGGGGCGACGGCCATCCGTGACCTCGAGGCCGCCATCGACCCGGCGCAGAAATACACGGCGGGTCGTCCAGCCTGCTGAGGCGTGAGCAGACCCAGGGCAGCAAATCAGCGGCAGGGGCGTGTTGCGCTTCTCTGCCGCTGATTCGTGCTCGCATGTTATGGCGAGCCATCCGGGCGGCGGTGGGCGATGTATTGCTGCGTCTGGCTCTTGTTTTATTTAACCGATGAATACGGCGAGTGCGGCTGGCGTTATATGACAGTCATATGTCCGCGCGGGCGACGCTTAACCTAATGTCAGATCTGCCTATTTGGCATGTAGGTAATTGGCTATAGGCCGTTCAATACAATCATCGATATTGGTTAATTATCGGTCGATGCGTTTTCTTTCAGTGCGTAAGTGTCTTATTGACTTCTAGGTCAAACAATAGGCCCCAGAGTGACACTTGGGTCTGCCTGGGCGGCTGCGGCACGGTTCGTTGCCGACGGCCTGCCCGAGGCGACTGTGGGCGCCGTCCTTATATGCGGTCTGCTACTCACTCGCAGCCGTCAGACTAAAGTCGGGGCTATTCATCGATAGGCCATCCTTGTAAATTCAGGATGTGGTTCCCTTTACCCGTAAATAAAAATAAGACGGAGAACGTCATGGCCGACAGCGACAAAACAAATGCTGCTGCGTACTGGAAGGCGAATGTTCGCCTCATAACTTGGAGCCTGGTGGTATGGGCTCTTGTCTCTTATGGCTTCGCCATCCTGCTGCGCCCTCTACTCGCCGGCATCCCGGTCGGGGGAACTGACCTGGGGTTCTGGTTCGCTCAACAGGGTTCCATCATCACGTTCATTTTGATCATCTTCCACTACGCGTGGCGGCTGAACAAACTGGACAAGGAATTCGGGGTTGAGGAGTAACCACAATGAGCCAATATTGGATCAACATGATGTTCGTGGGCGCCTCGTTCCTGCTCTATATAGGGATCGCGGTCTGGGCTCGCGCCGGGTCAACCAAAGAGTTCTATGTCGCCGGCGGTGGTGTTCACCCCGTAACCAACGGCATGGCAACGGCGGCGGACTGGATGTCTGCAGCGTCCTTCATTTCCATGGCCGGTCTGATCGCCTCCGGCGGTTATGCCACGTCCGTCTACCTGATGGGCTGGACGGGTGGTTACGTACTGCTGGCGATGCTGCTGGCGCCCTACCTGCGCAAGTTCGGCAAGTTCACCGTACCGGACTTCATTGGTGACCGCTTCTACAGCCGTGGCGCTCGCCTGGTCGCTGTCGTCTGCCTCATCCTCATCTCGGTTACCTATGTAATCGGTCAGATGGCCGGTGCTGGCGTGGCGTTCTCCCGCTTCCTGGAAGTGAGCAACTCCGCCGGTATCTGGATTGCTGCAGCCATCGTGTTCGCCTATGCGGTATTCGGCGGCATGAAGGGCATCACCTACACCCAGGTGGCGCAGTACGTGGTGCTGATCATCGCCTACACCATCCCGGCCGTGTTCATTGCCATGCAGCTGACGGGCAACCCGATCCCGATGTTCGGCATGTTCAGCACCCATACCGAATCCGGTATGCCGCTGCTCGACAAACTGAACCAGGTGGTCACTGACCTCGGCTTCGCCGCCTACACCGCGGACGTCGACAACAAGCTGAACATGTTCCTGTTCACCCTGTCGCTGATGATCGGTACCGCTGGTCTGCCGCACGTAATCATCCGCTTCTTCACCGTACCGAAAGTGGCTGACGCCCGTTGGTCCGCTGGCTGGACGCTGGTCTTCATCGCCCTGCTGTACCTCACCGCGCCGGCTGTCGCTTCCATGGCACGCCTGAACCTGGTTCAGACCATCTATCCGGAAGGCCCGAAGGCCGAAGCGATCCGCTATGAAGATCGTCCGCAGTGGATCCAGACCTGGGAACAGACTGGCCTGATCAAGTGGGAAGACAAGAACGCCGACGGTCGTGTGCAGATGTACAACGACACCAACGCCGCCTTCACTCCGACCGCTACCGAGCGTGGCTGGAACGGCAACGAGCTGACCGTGAACAATGACATCATCGTTCTGGCCAACCCGGAAATCGCCAACCTGCCAGGTTGGGTCATCGGTCTGATCGCCGCGGGTGCCATCGCTGCTGCGCTGTCCACTGCTGCGGGTCTGCTGCTGGCGATCTCCTCTGCCATCAGCCATGACCTGATCAAGACGTTGATCAATCCGAAGATCAGTGAGAAGAACGAGATGCTGGCCGCCCGTCTATCCATGACCGCAGCGATTCTGCTGGCGACATGGCTGGGCCTGAATCCTCCGGGCTTCGCGGCTCAGGTTGTGGCCCTGGCGTTCGGTCTCGCGGCAGCGAGCCTGTTCCCGGCGCTGATGATGGGTATCTTCTCCAAGCGTGTGAACAGCAAGGGTGCTGTAGCGGGGATGCTGGTGGGTGTGATTTCCACCGCCGTATACATCTTCCTGTACCTGGGCTGGTTCTTCATCCCCGGCACTGCGAGCATTCCGAACACGCCTGATCAGTGGTGGATGGGCATCTCTCCGCAGGCCTTCGGTGCCGTAGGTGCGATTCTGAACTTCGCCGTCGCCTATGCCGTTTCGATGGCAACCGAGGCGCCGCCGCAAGCCATTCAGGACCTGGTCGAAAGCGTTCGTACACCCAAGGGTGCTGGCGCTGCGCTTGATCACTAACTGATAATGCGCCAACGGTCAGACCTGGTCTGACGCTGAAGTAGAGTCGGGCTTCCATATGGAAGCCCGATTTTTTTAAGGAAGCTGAAATATGATCTGGCATCTCATCGCTGCAATAGTAGCCGCTGTAGCGGGTGCGGGGATCGCGCTGCTGCTGCGCTCTCTGACTCGGAAGCGGTTGCCGAAGTGGATCATTCCCGTCTTCGCGGGCCTGGGTATGCTCAGCTACACCATCCACTACGAATACACCTGGTTCGAAGCCAAGCAGGCGCGCCTGCCGGAAGGGACCGTGGTGGTTGCGAGTGAGAAGGGGGAGATGTTGTGGCGCCCCTGGACCATGATGTATCCCATGCCGTTGAGCTACACGGTTCTCGATCGAGCAAACGCGCAAATCCAGGACACGGATCAGGGGCGGGTCGCTCGCTTCGTTCTGTATCGCTTCGATAAACAGCACCTGATGTCCACGGTGGTCAGCCAGCGTTATCAACTGATCTGCACGGAAAAGGCCATGTTCAAGCTGAACGATGCGGGTCAGGCCAAGGTGGAAACCCTGACCGAGCTGGAGGCCGATTCGCCGTTGTACCAGCGTATCTGTGGCGCCGATCCGCGCTGAGCTTGGCGGATCGATCTGGTTTCGATACACCGCTGCGCCCGTTGACGGGACGCAGCGCTGCGTACGAGGCGGCGCCGGGCCAGGGGAGCCGCGCGTCCCGCGATGTCAGCGGATTCGAGGCTCCCCGGTTGGGGCGGGTGTTGCCGTTTGCCGTCGCAGTAGCGGCCATGCCCCGAGCACTGCCGGTAGGCCGAGGCCGAACCAAGCAATCACATCCCACCAGCCATCACCCAGCAGCGCAGCGAAAAGACCGACGAGGCTGAGCGCGGCAATCAGGCCTGGAAGCATAAAGGTTGACTCACGCCAGCTCATGCTACTGCCTCACGCGCTATCGTCTGGGTACCACGGCGCCGAACCCACCACAGGTAAAGCCCGCTGCCGAGCATGATGATTGTCAGGACGTCCAGGATCGCCCAGAGAATCTGCATCGGCCGGCCGCCGTAGTCGCCGAAGTGCAGGGGCTGGGACAACCCCAGCGCGTCCATGTACCACGGGCGGCCCCCGACCGCGGTGACCTCCAGCGTCTGCGCATCGATCAGTACCGGCGTGTACAAATGTGAGGTCAGATGGCTGCTGCCGTTCATGAATACCGAATAGTGGTGCTCGCTGGAAAAGCGTGTGCCGGGGAAGGCGATGAAGTCCGGCTGCATGCCCGGTGCAGCCTGCGTGGCGATCTCCAACAGATCGCTGGCAGGAGCCCTTGTCGTCAGTGGCGGGGCGTCTTGGTAGGGTTCGAGCATCGTCGCCAACGATTCGGCGCGCCAAGCTTCGATCAGCAGATCGGCGCAGGCGCTGACCACACCGGTGATGCCCACCACCAAGGCCCAACTGAGCGTGACGATACCGATCAGGTTGTGCAGATCGAGCCAGCGCGTCCTGCTGGAACGGTCATGGCGCACCTGAGCAAATTCCAGACGCCGCATGAAGGGCGCGTACAGCACCACGCCCGAAATGATCGCCACAATGAACATGATGCCCATGAAGGCCAGGAATAACTTGCCCGGTAACCCGACGAACATGTCCACGTGCATGCGCAGGAAAAACATCATCAGACCGCCATTGGCCGCAGGCATCTCCGCCGCTTCTCCGGTACGCGCATCGAGCATGAAGGTGTAGGACGAATTCGGCTCGGTGCCCGCAGTCGCGGCGGTGATGGCGACGACGCCATTGGGTTCGTCAGCTTCCCAGCCGAAGTACTGCACCACCTCAGCTGGCCGATGCCGTTCGGCGGCACTGACCAATTGCTGCAGATCCAGATGCGGGGTGTCGGCAGGCATCTCACGCAGCTCGGGCGCCTCGCCAAGCAGATGCTCCAGCTCGTGGTGAAAGATCAGCGGTAGCCCGGTGATGGCAAGCATCAGCAGGAACAGCGTGCAGATCAGGCTGGTCCAGGTGTGGACGAAGGACCAGCGACGGATGGTGGTCGTCCGCATCAGAATTCCAGCTGCGCCGACAGTTTGAGCGTGCGGGGTGCCCCAATGTAATGGCTGCTCAGCCAGTATTCCTCGTCGGTCAGGTTGCTCAGGTTGGCGCGCAGAGTGAGGGCACGTTCATCCCCCAAGGCCATGCGATAGCGACCGCCCAGGTCGAAGGTGGTGAAGGAGGGGATGGTATTGTCGTTGGCCTCGTCGGTGTATTGCTTGCCGGTGTAGAAGGCGCCACCGGTGAGTGTCAGCCCGGGTACGCCGAAGATCGCGTATTCGCCGTACAGCTTGGCCAGGTGCCGCGCCACGTCGACCGGGCGATTGCCGTCGTTGGCAGCGTTCGCCGCGCCTTCTACGACCGGATCGAGCAACGTGACGCCGCCCACCAGTGTCAGTGCTGGGGTAACGTTGCCCGTTACGCTGAACTCCAGGCCCTTGTTATTCTGCATGCCATCCTGAACGAAGAAGTTGGCTGCATTGGTGTAGGTGTTGGGCTTCTCGATGTCGAACAGCGCAACGGTGTACAGGGCACCGCCGAGCTCGGCTTTCGCACCGATTTCGTACTGCTCGCTGACGATCGGCGCCAGCGCCTGGCCGGCGTTGTTCGTGCCGCTCGGCGCTACGCCACCCGTCTGCAGGCCTTCGATGTAGGTCACGTACGTAGTCAACCACTCGACCGGCTTGTAGACGAGCGAGACGTTGGGCGATGTTTCGGTTTCGCTGTAGTCCTCGATCGCTGGCGCGCTGCCGAACGCTTCGACCCAGACGAAGTTGTCGCTGAAGGTCTTGATACGCGAATGCGTCACGCCAAGGATCGTCGACCATTGCTCGTTGAATGTGATGACGTCACCGATCAGTACGCTGTCGGCCTGGGATCGGCTGGCCAGATGGTAGTCGCCGTCGCCAAGGTCGTAGGCCGGTTTGGCGGCCTGCGGCTGCTCGCCGAAGGGCACTTCGGGCGTGACCGACACATATTGCGGACCCGGGAAGGGAATGTAGTCGGTGTTATAGCGAACCCGGGCGATGTTTCCTTGGTAACCGAGGGTCATCTCATGGCCGATGGCCACGGTGTCGAAAGCCGCATCGAGGAAAAGGTTACCGGAGGTCTCTTCGGTTTCCACCGGGGCGAAGGCGTAGAGCGGCTGGACGTACACGCCGGCCGAGTTCACGGTCGGCCCCGTATAGGCGTATTCGGTCGTGTACTGGCTGTAGCCGAGCGCACCGCGCAGGCTGAACACGTCGCTCAGGCGCCACTGGAAGCGGCTGCCGACACGGTCGTGGCGGCTGTCGTTGTAGGCCCATCGTTGGCTATAGAGCTCGTCGTTCTCCAAGTCGTCGGCATCAGGCCGGAATGCTTGATCGGCGAAGTACCAGTAGCTGGTGAGGCCCCGCGTCTCGCTCTGCTTGTGCGAGGCGTCGAACTGGATGAGCAAGTCGTCGCTGACGTTCCAGTCCAGTGCGACGCTGGCCATGTGACGGCGTTCGACCTGTCCGTCAATGGCGGTTTCACCGTCCTGGGCGAGCAGGTTGGCGCGGTAGGCGAAGCGGCCTTCGCTGTCGATCGGCCCGCCGAAGTCGCCGTGCAGGTACTGGTTCTCGCCGCCTGTGGTGCCGTAGGTCACGCTGTTGTAGCGCTCGGCAGTGGGTCGCTTGAGCACGTAGTTGACCAGTCCGCCGGGGCTGGCTGGCCCATAGAGGAAGCCGGACAGGCCGCTGAGGATTTCAAGCCGCTCCATTTCCTCGATGAAGTTGCCGCCATCGTAGCCGTTGCTGAAGCGAAGGCCGTCATTGGCGATGCTTAGATTGCCTACGCCGCTGAAGCCGCGAATGGCCACTGCGCTGGCGTAGCCGGCGCTGGTCGGGGAGGTGAACTGTGTGGTCGGGCTGAGCTTGAAGATGTCGTCGCTGGAGGTAGCCTGGATGTTATCCATCAGCTCCGAGGAAATAACTGTCACCGAGTAGGGGGCATCCTGGAGTGCCATTCCGCCCAGCGCGCCGACGTTTCGCACGGCGCTGGCGCGATAGCCGCTTTCTTCGCCGCCCTCAGCCAACGCCTCGGTTGCCGTCACGGTGACATCCGGCAGTGCCATCGCCTCGGTTGCTGCCTGCTGCAAGCTGTAACTGCCCGAAGGGTCCTGACGAAGTTCGAGTCCGGTGCCGCGCAAGGCTTGCTGCAGCGCACCCTGGCCATCGAAGCGGCCCTGTACCGGCTCGGCCATGCGGTCGCGGGTCAATGCCGGATCGATGCTGAGCACGAGCCCCGCTTCGGCGGCAATGCGATTCAGGGTCGAGGCCAGAGGTGCGGCGGGTAGGGCGTACTCACGAACCTCGCCAGCAGCCGTTTCGCCGTTGGGCGTCTGGGCCAGTAGTGGCAGTGGCGCGACGGCAATAGCAACGGCCAGCAGGCTGGGGCGGAACAGTGAAAGCGACGGCATTTGTGAATAACTCCCGAATAGGAATATGTCTCAGTTATTCATCAGGCCGGATCAGAAATGAAAAGTGATAGGGGCAGCTGAAAATATTTTTTGTAGGGGCCTGCAGCGCCGCCGCGGTGCGCGCTGCAGTTACTTGCCCGCATGGCTGACGGGTTGCGCCGGTACCACCTTGACCCACCAATCGGTGTGCCGCTCGATCTGTACCGGTAGGCTGGGTGGCAGGGCTGCCAACGCACGGTCGGTGTCATTCAGCGGAAAGCTGCCGCTGATGCGCAGGGATTCGAGGCTCGGGTCGAGGCTGAGATAACCGTGTCGATATTCGCCCAGCTTCTCCAGCAGCTCGCTCAGCGGCAGGTCCTCGACGACCAGCATGCCCCGACTCCAGGCGTCTGCGGCGACCGGTGCTTTCTGATTGTCGTCAAGATGGTCACGGTGCATCACTACCTGCTCGCCAGCCCGTACGGTACGACCCGCCTGGAGGCTGCCCGGAAGCGCGGCCACGGCGGACCGGAGAACGATCAGGCGGGTCGCATCACCCTCTCGCCGAACGATGAACCGCGTGCCGAGCGCGCGCAGATCGCCTTGTTCGGTTTCGACGATAAAGGGTCTCGGATCGCTACCCGGTGCGGTTTCAACAAGCACCTCACCGCTGTGCAGAAACAGTCGGCGCTCTTGCTGATCGAAGCGAATGTCCAGTGCACTGCGGCTATTCAGTTGGATGCGGCTGTTGTCAGCCAGGGTAACGGTTTGCTGTTCCCCAGCGCCGGTGCGCTCGTCGGCTAACCACACCGGCAGCGACTGTGATCGCAATGCCATTCCCACGCTCAGCGTGCACAGCAAGACCAGACCGAGAAAGGCGCGGCCGGTGGCGCGCCGTCGTTGGGACGTCGCACTGATCTGCAGTGCCCGGCGCGCAGAGGGCGAGTTGATGCCGCCCATTTGCCGATCGATGTTGCCCAACTGCGCCCAGGCTTTGGCGTGCTCGGCACTTTCATTCAGCCAGTGCTGCAGCTCCCCTTTTAACTTGGCGCTCGCTTCACCGTCGCCAAGACGCAGCTGCCAGGCAATGGCTTCATCGAGTACGCGGGCCGATACCGGCTGCCGGTCCAGGCTCATTTCGGCTCACCGTAAACGGCGATATAGCACTGGCGCAGGGCCTGGGCGAGATACTGACGTACACGTGGAACGGATACGCCGAGGCGCGACGCGATTTCGGCGTGGGTCAAACCGTCCAGGCGGTTGTAGATGAAGGCTACACGCGCATTGGCCGAGAGCTCGCCGAGCATCCGGTTCACTTCACGCAGTGCCTGGAGCACTTGTAGCTGCTCTTCGGCGCCGGGTTGCAGCTCTTCAGGTTGCAGTGCCAGCTCATCAAGGTAGGCACGCTCTAACGTGCTACGGCGAAAATGATCAATCAGAAGACCGCGAGCGATCGTCGCCAGCAAGGTGCGTGGCTCACGCAGGTTGCTCAGGTCGTTGCGCTTGAGCAATCGTACAAAAGTGTCCTGGCTCAGGTCCTCGGCGCGATGAGGGCACGGCTGGTGGCGGCGCAGCCAGCTCAATAGCCATTCGCGATGATCGCGATATAGCGAGCCCACGAGCTGTTGATGAGTCGACCCAGCCGACAAGCGAATGCTCCAAGGCCGCGAATACGGCCTGTAACGAGAACTATTCGCACATGATCGCAAGTTGCCCGCGTCGGTGCAACGAAGATATTGCGTCGTTGATCCAGAATCCCTGCAGACGCAGTTACATGAACTGAGCCTGTTGCCGCTTGCGCCAGTTGGTCAGCCGCAGGCTTACCGCTTCCAGGCTGCCCAGGCCTTGGCGGCGCGCTTTGCTGAAGAGAATCAGCGCCAGCTCGGCAGTCACCAGCGCATCGGCGCTGGCATGATGACGTTGCAGTACCTGCAGGCCGAAATGGGTGCACCAGTCATCGAGACAGTTCTGTCTTGGCCGGCTGTCCGGGCAGAGCATCGGTGCAAGCTCGGCGACATCGATGAACGGGTGGCGCAGCTTGTAGCCGAGCGCCTGCTTCAGCGCCCGGGCCAACATGCGTTGGTCGAAGCTGGCGTGAAATGCCAGGATCGGGCTGTCGCCGACGAACTCCATGAAATCCAGTAGCGCTTCGGCCGGCTCCTCGCCGGCTTCCAGCACGCTCGGCGCGATGCCATGGATGAGAACGCTTTCGCTGAGCTTCTGGGCCGGGCGCAACAACGTCGATTCGAACTGGTGGCCGAGATCGATCGCACCCTGTTCGATGACCACGGCGCCGATGGACAGGACGATATCTCGGCGCATGTCCAGGCCGCTGGTTTCCAGATCGAGCACCACCATGCGTTGCGCCTGCAACGGGCACTGGTCCAGCGCCGCAGGTGCAAGCAATTGCTCGCGTCGCTGCAGTTGTTCCAGGCTGAGGAGCGGACCGCGTCGTCTGAACCAGGGCATATTCATAACTGATAGCGAACCGCCAGGCTGCTTTGCAGGCGCTGGGCCTGACGAAAGGACTCACGAAGGATGCGGCGATCCAGATGATTGAGGTTATCGGGGTCCAGCCGGTTGGAATACGGCCGACCGTCGCGCGCCTGCTGCTGATGTTGCTGCATGCGCGTCTGCTGGATGAAATGGTAGGCCTCTTCATAGGCCGCGCCATCCTTTTCGTCGATCACCTCGCGTTCCACAAGTTGCCGCAGTCGGTCGAGGGTGTTGCAGGTCGCGATGCCGTGACCCAGCGCTAGCAGGCGGGCACCGTCGACGAAGGGCGTGAGGCCCTGCACCTTCAGATCCAGGGTCGCCTTGCCCTCGCCCTTGCGGGTGACCACGAAATCGCGAAACCGCCCCACCGGGGGGCGATGCCGCAGCGCATTTTCGGCCAGCATGCGCTGGAACAGGCGATTCTCGCCGATTTCCTCGAGCATGCCGCGGCGCAACTGCTCGCAGCCTTCGCTCGGCCCCCAAACCGCGCGCAGGTCGAAGAAGATGCTGCTGCTGAGCAGATTTTCCGGGGTCGATTCGCGAATGAACGAACCGAAACGGCGCTGCCATTCCTGACGAGACAGGCACAGCTGCGGATTGCTGGCCATGATGTTGCCTTTGCACAGAGTGAAGCCGCAGGTGTCGAGGTCCCGGTTGATGCGCTCGGCAAACGGCAGCAGCCGCCCGCGGATATGCGCGGCTTCGGCGGCATCGCTGGCTTCGAACAGGATGCCGTTGTCCTGGTCGGTGTGCAGGGTCTGCTCCCGACGCCCTTCGCTGCCGAAGCACAGCCAGGTGAACGCGATCCCCGGATCGCCGAGCGCTTCGATCGCCAGCTCGATCACCCGACAGACGGTGTGGTCGTTGAGCAGCGTGATGATGTGGGTGATCTGCGTCGAGGACGCGCCGTGGGCGAGCATGTTGTCGACCAGCTGCAGAATGCGGCCGCGGATGATTACCAGCGTCTCGACGCTGTCGGCGTGGGAAATGGCCTGGGCCAGGTGCACCAGGTCGACGCGCTGGAGTGAGAACAGGTCGCGCTCGGAAATCACGCCGCGCAGCAGACCGTCTTCGACGACACAGACATGGGCGATATGCCGTTCGGTCATGGCGATCGCGGCATCGAAAGCGGTGGCATCCGGCGGCAGATGGAACGGGTCCTGAGTCATGAATCCGGCGATCGGGGCTGACAGGTCGGTTGTACCGGTGCCGATCACCCGGCGCAGGTCGCGCAGCGTGAAGATGCCCTGCGGGTGCAGCTCCGCATCGGTGATCACCACGCTGCCGACGTTGTTTCCGTGCATCAGGGTGACCGCTTCGGCCAATGGCATCGACGGCAAGCAGGACACCGGATGGTGCAGGGCCAGTTCGCCGATACGCGTCTCCAGTGAATACTGGGCGCCGAGGTTCTCCACCGCACGCATCTGTGCCTGCTGGTTGACCAGATCGAGCAGGCTGCTGACGCCGCGCATGGCGAAGTCACGGAACGCGGCGGATTTGGAAACCAGCTTGACGAAGGCCGGCTTGTTCAGCAGATAGCAAAAGGTGTCTTCGGCAGCAAAGTGACCGGTGCGAGTGGCGCGCTCGCCCATCAGTGCGGCCATCGGGAAGCACTCGCCGACGATGACTTCGAAGGTGGTTTCGGTGCCGCGCTTGCTGGTGTGCGGGCGCTGGCCGTGTACCCGGCCCTGCTTGACGATATAGAAGTGCTCGACCACGCCGTCATCCGGCGAAATGATGCAATCGCCTTCGCTGTAGAAGCGCAGTTGGCAGTTTTCCACCAGATAGGCCAGGTGCCCCGGCTCCATTTGGTTGAACGGCGGATACTTGCGCAGGAATTCCATGGTGCCATGGATGTTCTGCAGCACAGCGGTCTTGCCTGCCTCGGCAAAAGCATCGGCTTTGCTCATCGGTCGCTTCCATTTTTTGCGCCCAATGGTGGGCGGTGGGACTTTCAGGGCACATTGGACGTAAGTCTAGTCGCGCACCGGTCACGCCGGGCTGATGCGGATCAGCGCTTTTCGAGGTCTCGTAAAGGGTATTGGTGTCACGAAAAGACAGGACGCTCGCGGGATTGGGGAAGAGCGGATTGACAGGCAGGGAAGTGGGTCTTGGCAGCCGCCAGACGAACCAACCCCCTGCTGCTACCGATGAGCCGGCAACCGGCCTGCCCTGGCACAGACTCAGGACGTCCGAAAAGCGCCGCCTGGAAGCCGAGGCAGTTCCATCATGCCTGGCGGCGTTCGCCGCTTGGTTATGGTTCGGGACTCAGACTGCTTTTTCCTGGACATCAAGATCGCTTTTCCCGAGAAAGTGCGATGACCCTTTTCTATCGATAGCGGCAAGCCGCTCTGCGACCCGGTTGTCGTTGATGGCGCGCCATTGCGCTACCAGCTCGGCAATATCTGCTCGTTCCGAGTGTTCGCCGAACACGCTGCGTGGAGTGACGAGGCGCTCCGCCTGGGTCAGTAAACGCTGCTGAGCTCGCGTGAGTGCCGGGCTCTGTTCAGCTCGAACACGTTCCCCCTGTTCGACCGCATCGGAATAGATAGCGCGTAGTTCCAGATCGCTTTTGCCGTAGAAACGCATCTCACCCCTGCGCCTGATTTCCCAGCGGAATTCATTGAATGAGCGCGCTTGCCAGCTCTCCAATAGCTGGGCCGTGCTTAGCAGCTGGGCGTAGATGTCGCGAATCTCAGCTTCAGTGAAGAGCCTTCCGTTTCGCTCTTCGACGCTGGCGTTCCAACGCAGCAGGTTTGTCAGTGCTGCTCGCGCGTAGCCGCTGTCGCTCAGATGGTGCGCGGCCGCGAGCGCGAAACGGTTGGGCATATCCCCATCCAGGCCGATCTGGCCAACGTAGCGCGCGCAGGTCTGCTGATTAATCGATGGACAACCCGGCTGCCACAGAACTGCGGTCTCGCTGCCTGTTCCGGGCTTGCGTGGCATGAAATGCCATTGCTCCCCGTGATGCTCATAGGGGTCGCCCTGGAGATTGACGAGCCCCGCCAGCAGCAGTGCAGAGCCAATGACCGGTGAACTGTACGCCAATGCCGCGCCGGGAAGCGCCAGCTTCCATTCGGCGTCCATCCATGGCAGTGGAAGCGCGGGAACCGGATCGTTGTGATTGACGATGCGGTGGTGCGTAAGGGGTTGAGCGGCTTTGACAAAAGCCGCGTCGCCTGCGCGTGGGGCGCCGAAGGTGTATAGGACGATGTTCGGTTTGGTGGGCTTGCGACGTAGCCATTCGGCCAGCAGGAGCGCAATGGCGCCGCCCAGGCTGTGGCCGCAGATGACTAGCGTTTGTTCGCCGGTATAAAAAGCATTCAGGTAACGCTCTATGAACGGCTTCGCTGCTTGGAAGCCTCTATAAAAACCTCGGTGAGCTTGACCTTCGCCCTCGGCGTAAGGCACTTGCCGAGCATCTGCGTCTCGACTGGCGTCGGCCAGAAGTTCCTGCGTTCCACGTATCGAGATCAGGACGACCTTGTCGTTATGGGTGATGAAGGCTTGGGTATTTGTATTCGTTTCGTTATCCGTGTCGTGAAGAAAATGCACATCTTCAGGATTTTGCCAGCCCTCTTGGGCTTCTTTTTCATAGCGCGCCGGATCGTAAGGCATGATTTCGAGACGTTTCGAGTACGGCACCTCTTCACAAAGCAGGTGATAGGGCAACGCGGTGTTGAATTGCGTTGGCCGAATTCGGCGTCCTAGTTGGTTCTGAAGTACGTACCCGATGCTGCCAAGCGCGGAATAGGGTGGTGGTGCTGAGGCGTAAGGATTTTTGGATGTACTGAATGGCGCGTAGATGAAGGCGCTCATGACCGCAAGGTGATAGGCATTCAGGGCGCAGAAATCAGCGCTGCGGGAAAACAACGGGCTATACGCACGTAGCGCTTTTATCTCAATGACATGATGCCTGTTACAACCAAGAGCAACACCAGGTTGGTCGGCTGCTGAGCCTGCGTTCTGTTTTATTGCAGACTGTGTTGTCCATGTTTCGTCTGGTGTTGGAAGGTGGCCCTTGCTCTTTACGAGGTCGCTTACTTCCGCCCGTATGAAATAAGCATCCTCCCTCGCTGCGCGTCCTTGCGCTAGGTAGGTTTGTCCATCAATGCGCCTAGGCCCTGCTGGTGATTGTTCCGCTGAAACTTGAAGGGCCGAGAGAGGAGTTGGGAAATACTCCCTGTTGTATAGGCCGGAATACCATGGGTCGTTGCCGGTGTAATCGTTGGGAAAAGATACAACCAAGGCGCCGCTGTGAAGATTAGCAACACGTGCATAGCCGTCTTCATCTAGCGTCGCGGAGTAATCGAGCCCGTGGCTGTCCGTAACCCTGCAGGTCAATCCAGAGTAGGTTTTGCCGTTTCCATGCTCGTCGACCAAACGAAAGCTTATCCATGCCAAGCGTGTTGGGCATTGGAGTACGGTTTGCGAGGCTGCGTTACTCATCCGTTAGTCACTCCGTGCAGTTTGGATAGACCGTGCATTTACGGCCTTCCATCATGAAGGTGCGAAATTGGGGAGGGGTTGTACAAAGCTCTTCGAATCTTGTTCCCCAGCGTCCGGTGCATGGCTTCCAGCCTGTCGCAGTTTTTTTCCAGTAGTTCCTCATATAAGGCCTGTCATCACCGCTTAGTTGGAAGCTGAGCCTTATGTTTTTTTGTGGAAGATTGTTGCGTAACAAATATGTCCCAGCGCCTTTGCAGTCCAGCATTTTAGATACTTCTAGCTCCAGCTTGCTTATCTGGAATAGCCATGAACATTGAGCTAATTTAGGTAGAGGTCCGTTTGCTTGAGAGGGCTGGACGTTTGGGGGGAGTTCTTCTACAACCACTAGCTCCCCGTTATCGTAAGTTTGTTGCCAATCTTTTTTTCCGTAGCGGCCGTAGATGAACAGTCCGACCCTCACTAACTGCAGCTCACAAAGACCATCGCGATAACTAACTGGAATCTCGAACTGATAACCATGCGGCACCTTGTCGTACTCCTTTTTAAAGGTCTCCACATGGCCGCGCCCACTGCAACCGTCGGAACCGCCGTAGTGCGCCTGAGCCCTTAATGAGAAGTCGGTAGGTAGTTCGCCTTCCAGCGTGAAGGTATCGGCGCCGACCGAGCCGAGCGCGCTGCAACCGCTGAGCACGAGGCCGAACAGTGCCGGCCATGCATGAGCGCGCCGGAGGCAGTTGCGCATAAAGGTATGAGGAGGCATCTGATCAGGTCCGTGCAGAAGAGCTTGAAGTCAGCACTGAGCTGACTCGCGAATAGTGGACTTCCGGTGTTTCCCGCTCGGCTGGAAGCCAGGCCGGATGATCGGCCAGCGCGGGGTCGAGCTGGTAACGGAGTAAAAAGTGCAGTTGCGGGTCGCTGTGCCAGTTCCACTCCAGTGCTTTGTCGAGTTGATGGTCCAGCCACTCGCCCAGCACCTGGGTCTCGGCGAGCCGAGTGGTCGCCTGTGTATGGTTCTCCCATAGCCACAGCTCCAGGTTGTGGCGCGCTACAGCGCGCTGCACCTGTTCAGGCTCTGCAATGGATAGCCACGTTTTGTCGAACGGTTCCGGGTACTCATCCGGCCGCTCATTGTCGAAACACTGCCATTCTTGACCATCCCAGCAGAGCGCGCTGGTCAGTGGACCAAGCAGCAGCGGGCGTTGTGACGCGTCCATCTCGCCAAGGTGACGCGCGACGATGCGGTTGTCCTGGAATCGATAGAGCGACCGCTGGCCTTGTTCGTCGGCAAACATACGGGCTTGCCAGTGTTGGGTGAGCGCAGGCATCTCGGCATGTTCAGCGCTGGTGAGCCAACCCCAGTTCTGCTCTGGTGCATCGGTCAACGAACGTAGCTGCGTGAGATTCAGCTCGTTCAGCAATATCAGCCAGGGGCCGATGCCAGCCATCTCGTCGACCTCGGTGCCCTGATAGAGGTTGGCGTAGCTATGCACCAGATCCGCTGAGAACAAACGAGGCAGCGGAGCGGGCTCTGCGAGGCTATCGATAACGAGCAGCAGGTGCCGGCGCTGGGCTTGTTGCTCGCTGAGCCAGTGTTCAACCCTGTCACTCATCGGCCCGCTCCTATTTCACATATTCCCGCCCTGCACGCTTCACAAATCGGGCAGCGGCTGGCGCCGATCTGACGGGCTTTGCGTGCCAGTTGCAGTTGCGTATTGGCCAGCGCGAGTTTCGGTTTGGCGCCGGCCTTGTCCTGATCCGCCGCCCAGGGAATTACCGGTGCCAGAATATTCAGCCCCGAGCCTTTGCCCGGCGATCCGCCTGAGTTGATCTTGATGGTCGCACCGTTCAACGTAACACCACTTGGATCGAGTTTAAGAAAGCTGCCGCCACCTGATGCGGTGAGCTCCATTCCCGCGTCGATGACGACTTTGCTGCCGGCGTAGTGGTGAATTTCGTTGCCGGCTTCGACGAACTGCCCGGTGCCGACCTTCACATGCTGGTTGTTAACGACGGTGAGGTGGTCGTTGGCGCGAACGTCGGATTTGCGGTCGGCATGGGTGGTGCGGTGTTCCTCGGCTTTGAACTCGCTGTAGCTGTTGGCTTCCACTGTGTCGTGCCGCTCGTGTCCGACGCGGATCTTCTGGTCGTGCTCGATGTTCTCGTCCCAGTCGCGCTGGGCGTGGATATAGATCTGCTCGGCACCCTTGCGGTCTTCGATGCGCAGTTCGTTGTAGCCGCCACCGCCCGGGGAGCTCAGCGTCTTGAAGACGGTACGGGTCTTGTTCATTGGCAGGTCGTAGGGGACGACATGCTCCTTGTGGTACAGGCAGCCAGTGACCAGCGGCTGGTCGGGATCGCCTTCGAGGAAGGTGACCAGTACTTCCATGCCCACCCGGGGAATGGCGATGCCACCGTAGCGGTCGCCGGCCCAGCTCGAGGAGACGCGTAGCCAGCAACTGGTCTTGTCGTCGGCCTGGCCTTCGCGATCCCAGTGGAACTGCACCCGTACGCGGCCGTATTCGTCACAGTGAATTTCTTCACCTAGTGGGCCGGTGACCACGGCAGTTTGGCTACCAAGCACCTTTGGCTTGGGATGCTTCAGGGCAGGGCGGTAAGGGATGCTCCAGGGCGTGGCGGTGAAGTGGTTGCGGTAGCCCTGCGCGAAGACCGCGTTATTCGCCGGTTGCGAGACAGACTCCTCCAACACCTGCGGCTGTTTACCCTTGTGGAGGATTTCGTTGAGTAGCCAGAGCTGGTTCCAGTCACTGCGGGGATGCCCGCTCAGGGCGAGGAAGTGACCGGTGACCAACAGGGGTTGATCGCTCTCGCCTCGGGCCAGTTCATAGTCGCTACGGTGGCGTTCCAGGGCGCGTTGCGACAGATGCTTGCCGCGTGCGCGTTCGGTGAATCGGCCGGGGTAGTCGTAGTCTTCCAGGTCTGGCTGGAACTCGCTCTGGAAGGCGGCTTCAATGGCCAGCCGCGGTTTCTCGAAGTCGTAGTCGCGGCGGGTGACACGGCTGGTGCGGGTTTCCATGCGCAGGTCGAAACGCTTGATTACCGGTGTGTCCGCGACCAGACCTGAATCCTGCTGATAAACGACCGGTGCGAGCTTGGGGAACCCTGTCTGGTCATCGCCGAAGACCAGCACATGACCCGAGGCGCTGTGCTGGAAGTGATAGTGAATGCCTTCTTCCTCGCACAGGCGCTGAATGAAATGCAGGTCGGTCTCGTCGTATTGCACGCAATAGTCGCGCTCGGGGTACGCCGAACCGAGCCCGAAGCGAAAGGCATCGGCCTGGATGCCGTGCTCCTCGAGCACCTGGGCGATGATCCTCTCCACCGTGAGGTGCTGAAAGATGCGCTGGTTGGTGCGATGTGCCAAGTAGGCCAGCTGCGGGCGCAGGGTGATCTGATAGCGCGTCAGCCGCTTGCCCGAGTCGCCCTGAGCGACGCGATGGACCAGACCATGGATGCCGTTACCGGCCGGTGAGAGCGCAAGGAAAGCACGCTGATGCAGCAGGCTTTCCAGGTCCAGATCAGGCCGGTCGCTAACCAGTTCGAGCTCAAAGGCGAAGGGCTGCGAGAGCGCCTCCCGCCCCTTGAATTCGAGAACCTGCAGGTCGTGCTCGACGCCTTCGATGGCGAGACTGAAATGGGTGTCGTTGGCCGGGTTGAACATATGAAATCCTTGTTCGGAGCGCTTCCATGAGGCACTTCAGGGCAAAGCGTGAGGCTACCGGCAATCAGCCGGAGCGTTTGCGATGTTGATCAGATCAAGCGGTAGCACCGCCCTATCTATTGCCGCTATTACAAAGCCGGCCAGAGCAATCGTTGCCCGGATGTAGCGTTGAAAATTCATGCTCATCTTCTTGAGTCAGAGGTTGCTGGCGTGCACACCCAGGCGTTCCATGCGATAGAGCAGGGTGCGTCGTGGCAGCCCGAGCTCTCGAGCTGCCTGGCTCTGGTTACCGCCGTTCTTGCGCAGGCAGTCGATCAACAGATTGCGCTCGACCCGCTCGAGCCGTGCCCGCAGGTTCAGCGTGCTATCCAGTTCGTTCTCCACGGTGCGCAGGCTGAAATGTTCCGGCAATAGTTCGCTACCGTCGCACAGGAGCACAGCGCGTTCGACCAGCCCTTTGAGCTCGCGCACGTTGCCGGGAAACGCATAATCGGCCAGTTGTTCGAGCGCTGCGTCCGACCAGCGCACGGTATCGCGCTGCAGAAAGCCGCAGGCTTTGTCGGCGAAATGGCGGGCTAGACGAAGGACGTCCTGATCGCGGTCGCGCAGCGGTGGCAATTCGATCGGAAAGATGGACAGGCGGTAATACAGGTCCTCACGAAAGCGACCCTCCTCGACACGCTTGTGCAAGTCCTGATGGGTGGCGGCGACGATGCGCACATCGACTTTGTGCGTGCGTGTGCTGCCAAGCGGCCGAACCTCGCCTTCCTGCAGGACGCGCAGCAGCTTGGCTTGCAGGGTCAGCGGCATGTCGCCGATTTCATCGAGGAACAAGGTGCCGCCGTCGGCAGCGTCGAACAGGCCCTCATGGTCGCGATCGGCGCCGGTAAAGGCGCCCTTGCGGTAGCCGAACAGCTCGCTTTCGAGCAGGTGTTCGGGCAGGGCCGCGCAGTTCTGCACGATGAACGCCTCGCTGCGCCGCGAGCCACATTCGTGAATGGCTCGGGCCACAAGCTCCTTGCCGGTGCCGGTTTCGCCCGTCAGCAGCACACTGACCGGGTTGTGCAAGACCTTGCCGATCAGCCCATAGACCGTGCGCATGCGCGAGCTGTCACCGATCAGCCCATATCCGCTGGCGCAAGGGCGCGGCGCGGCGATTTGCGCAGGAGCAGGCTGCACTGCGCCGTGCAGTCTATTGAGCAGGGAGGCCTGGCCGAGGCCGAAACGGCCAAGGTTGGTCAAGGTTTGGGCTGCGGTGGCGAGGTCCTGGCTGGCGGTACTGGCTGCCACCATCAGCCCGACGGCATGACCTTCTGCATCCTCCAGCGGCAGGCACAGCAGGCTGCGCCAGGGGCGCGGCGACTCGGGGAGGAAGCCGGTCTGATGCAGGCTGGTATCCAGCAGGGCAATGCTCAGCTGGCGATTCTGGCTGAGGCAGTACTGCAGCAGCTGTTCGTCCCGATAGTCGCTGGGCAGGCTTGCTGTCTCGTGTCGCCGCGAGCCTTCGAACCATTCGGCGGACAGGGTCAGACGTGTGTGGGTCGCATCCAGCAAGTAAAGCTGGGCGAGGGGGCAGCTAGCCAGTTGCGCCGCCATTTGTACCATCCCGTCCAGCCACCTGCTTGTATCAGTCGCCCAAGCCAACTCGGCGAGGCGCTCCAGTAGCGCATCGGCAGACAAAGAATGCTCGGTGAGCACTGGCGGGACCTTAAGCGAACTCACAGACCACCGCCCCGTTGCCGTCGAGGGTTGCGTGTACGCGTTGCAGTGTCTCGCCACCTGCCATGGCTTCGAGAAGGCGATCGACGACCTGTGGTTGCAAATGCTGGTCGATCAGGTGATCGATCAGGCGTGCACCGCTGTCGCTGTGGGTGCAGCGTTCGGCCAGGTGTTCCACCAGTGCCTTGCAGTGACTGAACTGCAGCTGGCGCCGCGCCAGGCGCTCGCCAAACCGCGACAGTTTGAGTGCCACCAATTCGTTGAGAACGTCACCCTGGATCGGGTAATAGGGCACCACGCGCATACGGGCGAGCAATGCAGGTTTGAAGTGCTGGGTCAGTGCCGGGCGGATGGCCAGCTCCAGGTCTTCGGTTGCCGGTCGTTGGCCGCTCTGGCACAGGTGGGCGATTCGGTCACTGGCAAGGTTGCTGGTCATCAGGATCAGGGTGTTGCGGAAGTTGATCTCCCGTCCTTCGCCGTCATTAGCCACACCCTTGTCGAAGATCTGATAGAAGACGTTCATCACCTCCGGATCGGCCTTTTCGACTTCATCGAGCAGCACAACCGAGTACGGCTTCTGCCTAACGGCCTCGGTCAGCATGCCGCCTTCGCCGTAACCTACGTAGCCCGGTGGCGCGCCAATCAGGCGGGACACGGTGTGCTTTTCCTGGAACTCGGACATGTTGATGGTGGTGAGGAAACGCTCGCCGCCATAGAGCAGGTCGGCCAGGGCCAGCGCGGTTTCGGTTTTGCCGACGCCGCTTGGGCCGACCAGCAGGAAAACGCCGACCGGCGCGTCGGGTTTGTTCAGCCCGGCGGCCGTGGCACGCATCGAGCGGTCCAGCGCTTCGATGGCTTGTTCCTGACCGCGCACACGCTGGCGCAGATCAGTGGCAAAGCTGAGCACCTTGCTGTTGTGCTCGCGCGCCAACTGAGAGAGCGGCACGCCGGTCCAGTGGCTGATGACTTCGGCCACCAGGCGTGGGCAAACCTCGAAGCTCACCAATCGTTCGGCGGCCTGCGCACTGGCAAGCTCGACCTGGAGGTCCCGGAGTTCGGCTTCAAGCTGATCGAGATCCAGGTGCGCTTCTGCGGATTCGGTAGGCGCCTGGCGTGCGGCAGCGCACTGCTTGCGAAGCTCCAGCAGGCGCTCGGCCAATGTGCGCTGCACGGACCAGCGGGTTTCCAGTTGCTCGAGTTCGGCTCGTGCAGCCGCGAGGCGGGTCTCCAGGCGGTCCAGTATTTCAGTGTCGATGTACAGGCCAGCATCGAGGTCGCGGCGCAGTGCGAGTTCCTGGCGCTCGCCTTCAGCGATCTCGCCGCGCAAGCGCTCCAGCGCTTCGGGCGCGGCGGCGAGACTGATGCGTACCCGGGCGCAGGCGGTATCCAACACGTCCACGGCCTTGTCTGGCAGTTGACGCCCGGCGAGGTAGCGGGCCGACAGCTCGGCAGCAGCCACCACGGCGTCGTCGCGCAGGTAGATGCCGTGGCTCTTTTCATACACCGGTGCGAGTCCGCGCAGGATGGTCACCGCTTCGTCGACGGTGGGTTCGTGCAGCTGGACGGGCTGGAAGCGACGAGCAAGGGCTGGGTCCTTTTCGAAGTACTTCTTGTATTCGCTCCAGGTGGTGGCGGCGATGGTGCGCAGCTCGCCACGGGCCAGTGCCGGCTTGAGCAGGTTGGCGGCATCGCCGCTGCCGGCCTGGCCACCGGCGCCGATCAGGGTGTGGGCTTCATCGATGAATAGGATGATCGGCTTGGGCGACGCTTTGACTTCATCGATCGCGCCTTGCAGGCGGCGTTCGAATTCGCCTTTGACACTGGCACCCGCCTGCAACAGTCCGAGGTCCAGGCACAGCAGCTCGACGCCTTTGAGCGCGTCCGGAACTTCGCCATTGGCGATTCGCAGCGCCAGGCCTTCGACGATCGCCGTTTTGCCGACACCCGCTTCGCCAACCACGATCGGGTTGCTCTTGCGACGGCGCGCGAGGATGTCGATCATCTGGCGGATCGCCGCATCGCGGCATAGCACCGGGTCGAGCTTGCCGTCGCGCGCCTGCTGGGTGAAGTTGTGGGTAAAGCGCGACAGGTTGGACTCGCCCGCTGGCGCTACCTTGCCCGGCGCGGTCTGCGGCTGCTGCGCCAAGGCGAACTCGCGCAGCCGTTCAGCGTTCAGGCGCGCCAGCAGCGGCTGGTAATGGCTGCCGGCGTAGCGCATCGGATTGCGCAGCAGCGCGAGGATCAACGCGGCCTGATCGATCTGGCTCTGACCGAGTTCGAGATTGCCGACCAACAGGGCGTCCTGCAGCCACTGCACCAGCTCTGCGGAAAACACCGGGTTGCGCGATTCGCTATGCTCGCCACGTGGTTGCAGTGCCTGGGCGAGCGTTCCCGCGTCGACATCAGCGTCCTGCAGCGCACGTACCAGCAAACCTTCGGGACGCTCCAGCAAGCCCAGCAGCAAGTCCTCGACAAGAATCTTGCTGCCGCCACGAACGACGCAGCGCTCGGCGGCCGCTTCCAGGTCCCGCTTGGTCTCGGCATCCAGCGCCTGGACCAGTTGTTGAAGGTCTACGTTGATCATTTCATCTTCCTTAATGAGTCCGGCTACCCAGGGTGACCATACCGTCGGCGCGTTCGCTGCCGAGCCAGCTGGTCCAGCCAAGGCGGCAGGGGTTTTCCGCGCCGATGCGCAGGTCGCGGATTTCCTCGCGACGCAGCTCCAGGCGAATGTCGTAGTCGAGCGGGTCGCGCAGGGTGAAGCGAACCAGTGCGCAGAGCGGTTGGTAGCCGTTGCCCACGGGCAAGAACTCGTGGAAACGGTCCCAGCTGAGCTGGCGGATGTGGATACGGAATTTGCCGCCGCGATCGCGCACCCGTTCGCCCAGCACCAGGCTTTCGCCCAGTTGGCTATTAGCGAGGCCGAGGTGGTTTTGTTGCTCGGCGAGAATCTCGACCTGGCGCTCCAGGCACTGCTCGATGCGCAGGTCGGCGTGCTTGAAGTAGTAGCGCAGCACCGACTCGATCAATGCTGCCGAATGTGCCCTCAGGCTGAGCAGGCCTAAGTAAGGCAACAGGCGCTTCCAGTTGAGCTCGGAGGCAGCGCGAATCTGTTCACTGCCCAGGCCGATCAGGGCGAACAGCTGTTCGGACAGCGGGTCACGCGCACCGCTAGTGAAGCGCGCGCGGTAGCGGTACTTCTGCCAGATCGGCAGCATCAGGCGCTGCAAGCGGTTGTTGAACAGGTCGAGAAACTCGCGTGTCGGGTTACCCTCGGCGCTGTCGCCCAGGGCCTGCTCGCCGTAGAACGCCGGCAGCGGCGACCCGGCGCCAAACAGGCTGACCAGATTGATGCGCAAACGAGCGCGCAGCTCGCCGTGCTCCTGAAAAAACTCGACCCGATCGACATCGCTGCCCGGAAAGCCCAGGCTCGGGTTGGCCTGGAACTCCAGATGTTCGTAAAGCGCCTCTTCGTCCAGCTCGGGATGCGCGGCTTTCAGGCGGTCCATCACCAGCAGCACACCCTGGAACAGGCTGTACTCGCGGATGCCCCGGCTGATCCGGTTTAGAGCAGGGGCTGCTGCCCCATGCGCGGCGTCCATTGATACACCTCTCCCTGTGTGCTCCTGACGCGCAGCTCGTGATACGAGTTGAGGCTGGCGTACAGCGCAAAGAATTCATTAAGTATCGAGGCGAAGAGAAACAGGTCTCCCTCACCCAGATAACCTTCGGGGTCCATCAACAGCTCGGTACGCACGCCGCGCACCGGCAGGCCGCGGTGCAGTCGATCAACGTGCTGGTGCCCGATCTGCTTGAGCCCGCCCAGCAATCGCTTGCTGACCTTCTCGGCGTGCTGGTCGTAGTAGCGCGGCAAGTCGTAGGTTTCGAGGATGACCTTGAGCGCCTCGACGTTGGCCAGCGACAGGTAGTTCAACGACATATTGCTGATCAACTTCCAGAGGAAGTCACGGTGCAACGGTGGCGCGTAGCTGGGCGTGACCGGGCTGATGTTGCGGAAAGTAAGAAACTCCGGGGTGTCTTCGCTGGGAAGACAGATATCGCCCAGACGCAGCTGACGCGGCAGGTTCTGATTGGTGCACGTCAGCTCGATGGACAGCGTCTCGTGTTGGTCGAGGTTGCGCAGGCCGAAGCTGAGGTAGGTCTCCAGGCCATCGCCCAACATCGACGGCTGCTGGCGCACGCTGTAATGGGCGCGCGCCACCGGGACGTCGAAACTCGGGTCGTGCTCGAAGGACTCGAACGGCACATATTCTTCATAGCCCATGCCGCCGGGCTTCCAACCGGTTACACGGTCAACCGAGAACACGCCGCACTGGCTGCTATCGAGCTCGGACGGCAGCAGCAGATACTGGTCCTGCTTGCCGTCTAGGCGAATCGGGATGGCGTCGTGCTCGAACAGGTTGACCACCGGTGTGCAGTACAGGCGCACGTTGTCCAGGGTTGGCCGGATGCGCTGCACGCCCGCCTTGTGAATGTCGAAGCGCAGCTCGAAGCCGCGGGCCTGCTCGAGTACGTCTTGCGGAAGACGTTTGAGCGCATCGAGGCCGAGCAGGTCGACGAACAGGAATTTTTCTTGAAAGGCGAAGTACTCCTGCAGATAGCGATAGCCTCTAAAGGTGTTGAGCGGATAAGGAATCAATGCCTGGTCTTCGGCAAAGCCCACCGGTTGCAGCTTTGACGGGTCGATAGGAAGTGAGGGCAGGGTTACGCCGAAGCTGTCGGTGAAAGGTTTGCCATTGGCATCCAATGCCACCAGCTGCACGCCAGCGACATTGCGCAGCAGGCTCAGGTAGAGCATCTGGCTGATGTAGCGCTCGCCTGCCAGATGAAGGCGCAGCTGCTTCAGGTTCAACTCGCCGAGATGACCGTCGGCCGTCATCTGCAGGCGCAAGCTGAGCAGGGCGCCACCCCCCTTGACCGAATAATCCAGCCCGTCGAGCGCCAGCGGCAGCACCTCGGTGGCGTAGGCGGTGCGAAACCGACAGGTCACGCCTTGGATCGGCTTCGATTCGACCGGCGTGTTGCGCGGCACGATGAGCGCTGGCCCTGGCCGTCTGACCGCGTCGAATTGCAACATGCTGAACGCCGGCAGCGGGCGCATGTAGTTCGGCCACAACAGGTGCATCAGCGAGTGGGTCAGTTCCGGCAACTCGTCGTCGAGCTTCTGCCGCAGTCGTCCCGTGAGAAAGGCGAAACCTTCCAGCAGCCGCTCGACATCCGGGTCACGCCCCGCTTGGCCCAGAAACGGCGCCAACGCCGGGCTGCGTTCGGAAAAGCGTTTACCGAGCTGGCGCAGGGCGGTGAGTTCACTCTGGTAGTAGTGGTTGAAGGACATCAGGCTGGAGACTCCGTGTCGTTGTCGGCAGATGCGTCCTGCAATCTCACATAGCTACGCCAATCTTCGGGATGAGCGGCATCGTGCAGCCATTCGTTGCGCTGCACCTGAGTCAGAGACTGCCAATAAGGCCACCAGTAATGCCGCCACCAGTAGTCGAGGCTGCCTTCTCGGCTGCCCAGGCCCCTTGCATCGACTCCGGGAAACGCTTGCCATGGCGCGGGAGGCGATAAGTCGGGCAGCGCTTCAAGCAGGTCAATGCTGTTGCTCACCAGCAGAAGGGTGAATCCACCGCCGAGCGGCTCTGCTTGCAGCGATATCGCCTCTTGATCCTGAAGGTGGGTCTGGAAGCAGCCGGTCTGAAGGCGTCCCAGAAAACCAAACTTTTCAATCTGCCGCTGCACGCTGGAAATTATGTCGGCGGTGACATGCGCATCCAGTGAATAAGCACCCAAGCCGTTGGCTGCTAGAGAGACGACTCTCGGGTAACGGCGCATAGCTTCAGGAATGAACAGCCTGCGAGGAGGGTAAAAAGGCCGCAGTGGCTTGAGCTTGATATCGACTTCTGGACCCAGCTCTCGCTGAGC